>NZ_JBEPAL010000035.1:0-93009 GCF_040298625.1 Streptomyces sp. NPDC001532 | reverse complement strand
GGCTGCCGTACCCGATGAAGCGCTCCATCGGGACCCCTGGTGACCAGGGGCGCCCCCACCGTCGTACTCCCGCAGGGCCTGTCGCGCCCGGCGCGGGGCGCGGGCTCAGCCCGCGAGGAACTTCTTCACCGCGGCGGCGACCCGGCCGCCCTCCGCCAGACCCGCGACCTTCGGGTTCACGATCTTCATGACCGCACCCATGGCCCGCGGGCCCTCGGCACCGGCGGCCCTGGCCTCCTCGACAGCCTGGGCGACGATCTGGTTCAGCTCGTCGTCGCCGAGCTGCCTGGGCAGGTAGCCGGCCAGCAGCTCGCCCTCCGCCTTCTCCCGCTCGGCCTGCTCGGGGCGGCCACCCTGGGCGAAGGCGTCCGCGGCCTCGCGGCGCTTCTTCGCCTCACGGGTGATCACCTTCAGCACCTCGTCGTCGGAGAGCTCGCGCTTCTCCTTGCCCGCGACCTCCTCCTTGGTGATCGCGGCGAGCGTCAGCCGGAGCGTCGAGGAGCGGAGCTCGTCGCGCTCCTTGATCGCGGCGTTGAGGTCTTCCTGCAGCTTCGACTTGAGCGTGGTCATGTGGGTGATTGTCGCAGGTGCCCCAGGGCCGACGCCCGTTCATTTACGGGCCGCCGGGTCTGACACGATGGGCGTATGCGCGCGCGATACGGAGTTCCCCTGGGAATCGCGGCGGTTGGCGCCGCCGGACTGCTCTACTCGGCGGGCTTCGAAGCCCGCTCCTTCCGACTGCGGCGGGTGACCGTCCCCGTCCTGCCTGCCGGGATGCGCCCGCTGCGGGTGCTTCAGATCTCCGACATCCACATGGTCGGCGGACAGCGCAAGAAGCAGCGCTGGCTGAACTCGCTGGCCGGACTGCGCCCCGACTTCGTGCTCAACACCGGTGACAACCTGTCCGACCCGGAGGGCGTCCCGGAGGTGCTGGACGCGCTGGGCCCGCTGATGGACTTCCCGGGCGCGTACGTCTTCGGCTCCAACGACTACTACGGCCCCAAGCTCCGCAACCCGGCCCGCTACCTGATCGAGAAGGCCCAGGGCCGCCACGGCCTGAACGGCAACGCGCCCGCCGTCGGCGTGGTCCACAACCCGTGGGAGGACCTGCGGGACGGCTTCGACGCGGCCGGCTGGCTGAACCTGACGAACACCCGCGGCACGCTGAAGATCGACGGTGTGTCGGTGGAGCTGACCGGCCTGGACGACCCGCACATCAAGCGCGACCGGTACGCGCGGGTGGCGGGTGGCCCGTCGGCCGAGGCGGACTTCTCGATGGGCGTGGTGCACGCGCCGTATCTGCGCGTCCTGGACTCGTTCACCGCCGACGGCTATCCCCTGGTCCTGGCCGGCCACACCCACGGCGGCCAGCTCTGCATCCCCTTCTACGGGGCGCTGGTCACCAACTGCGATCTGGACACCGACCGGGTGAAGGGCCTGTCCACGCACACGGTGGAGGACCGCACCTCGTATCTGCACGTGTCGGCGGGCTGCGGCACCAACCGCTACACGCCGGTCCGGTTCGCGTGCCCGCCGGAGGCGACGCTGCTGACGCTGGTGGAGCGGAAGTAGGTTCCCGGGAGCCGGCCGGGTAACCCGGTCGGCTCACCCGAATAGCCCGGTTTGTCCGGTCTGCCTAGCGTGAGGGCATGACCGCCCCCATACCCAGGGACATCCCGGACCTCCCCGCGGTCCCGGGCATACCCGCCGCGCTGCTGCCCTCCCCCGTCCCGGCGAGGGCGGTGGTGGCACCCGTGCGCCGCCCCCTCGCCGCGGCCTTCCGTCTGCTGACCGCCGTCACGGCCGTCGCCGGCGTCACCATCTACCTGCTGCTCGGCAGTCCGCTCAGGGTCCTGAGCTACTTCACCATCCAGAGCAGTGTCCTGCTGGCCCTGATCATGCTGCTCTCGGCCCGCCGCGCCTGGACCGCCCGCCACCCGCTGCCGGGCGCCCTGACCGGCGCGGTACTGCTCTACTCGGTGATCACCGCCCTGGTCCACCACCTGCTACTGACCGAGACGGCGACCCCCTTCACCATGGCGGACCAGGCGGCGGCATCCTCGTCCCTCTGGCACACCTTCGCCAACCACCTGCTGCACACCGCGGTCCCCGCGGCGGCCGTCGTCGACTGGCTCCTGCTGACCGGACCCGGCGGGCTCCACCTCCGCCAGGCCCCGAGCTGGCTCCTCTACCCCCTGGCCTACCTGGCGTTCTCCTTCGTCCGAGGCGAGCTGCTGCTGCCCGGCACCCCGGGCCGCTACCTCTACCCCTTCCTCGACGTGGAGGCCCACGGCTACCGCAGCATCCTCGGCAACGCCCTCCTCCTCGGCCTCGCCTTCTACGGCCTGGCCGTCCTCCTGGTCGCGCTCGACCACGTCCGCCCCAACCCGATCCGCCACCGCGCGAAAACCGGATTTCGTCTCCAGCCTCCGGTGGGCTAAAGTAAACGACGTCGCCGCGACAAGCAGCGACATCGGGGTGTAGCGCAGCTTGGCAGCGCGCTTCGTTCGGGACGAAGAGGTCGTGGGTTCAAATCCCGCCACCCCGACAGTGGCCAGAGGGCCCGGTGCAGATAACGCACCGGGCCCTCTGTCATGCCCTGGAGCCGGCGGGTCGCTCCCGGGAGCCGGCGGTTCGTGCGGCGCCGCTACCGTAGGCCTCATGAACGGGGGATCAGTGCGGACGGTGCCGTGTGACTGGTGCGGTGCGGCGGTGGTGCAGGTGCGGCGGTGGCGGACGCGGCGGTACTGCAGCAAGGCGCACCGGCGGAGGAACCGGATCATGGAAGCCATCGGGAACTTCCTGGACGGCATCAGCTCGTAGGAGTGCCGGCCGTCAGCCGGTCGGGGAGTGCGCTGCATCACTTTCGGAGTACGGCCGGGGCAGGCGGCGGTTCGGTGGACGGTGGATTGCCGGCTCCTCGCGGACGCAGAAATCTATGGTGTCCGGTGCACTTTTCCGGGGCCTGGGGAGCTAGGGTTGGCGTATCAGGCGGAACGAAGGTGCCATGCCCTCTGAGAACCCCCCTTCCGGCGGAAATCTCGACGATGACGACTACCCCGCTTACACCATGGGCCGGGCGGCGGACATCCTCGGCACCACACCCGCCTTCCTGCGGGCCGTCGGTGCGGCGCGGCTGATCACGCCGTTGCGTTCGGAAGGCGGGCACCGGCGCTACTCGCGCCGGCAGCTGCGCATCGTCGCGCGGGTCCGGGAGCTGGTGGACCAGGGGACACCGATCGAGGCCGCGTGCCGGATCGTCGACCTGGAGGAGCAGCTCCGCGAGACGCGGCTGCGGAACGACGAGCTGCGGAAGGTGCTGGAGGAGCGCGCGGCAAATATCTAGTGTCGCCGGTACAGGAATGTGCGGGTCGGGCGGCACAGGAATTTCGACGTGGCGTTTTTGCGTCCCGAGCGCGACGGGGTCCGCCGTGTTAGCCTCGCTGTAGTTGCAGTTTTGGTTACCGATGACTTGTTTCTTTGCGGAACTTTCCGGGACTTTCCGGAGGCTTCCTGCGGGGTGATCAACGCGGCGACTCGGGTTCGCAAAGTGCGGATTCCGGCACTGCCCCAAAGGGAGATTCAATATGGCATCTGGCACCGTGAAGTGGTTCAACGCGGAAAAGGGCTTCGGCTTCATCGAGCAGGACGGCGGCGGCGCTGACGTGTTCGCGCACTACTCGAACATCGCCACCTCCGGCTTCCGCGAGCTTCAGGAAGGCCAGAAGGTTACCTTCGACGTCACGCAGGGCCAGAAGGGCCCGCAGGCCGAGAACATCGTTCCTGCCTGACGCTGACGCAGACAGAACTTGTGACTGGGGCCCACACCCTTCGGTGTGGGCCCCAGCCCTGTGTCCGGACTAGGCTTCACTGGCATGTCGCACTCTGACGGTCTCCTCCTCGGTATCGCCGAGATGGTGGAGTCGCAGCACAGCAGTCATATGTCCCTGACCGTGGTGGTCCCCGGAGCCGTCATCACCGGACGGCTGGCGCCCGAAGCCCTCTGGCGGGAGCGGGTCGCGGAAGTCCTGCGGGACTCCGAGCACCTACGGCCCTTCTCCGCCGTCTTCGCCGCCGCCCCCGGCGTCGACGACGCGTCCTCGTACGCCGGGCGGCCCACCCACCTTCATTTCCATCTCGCCCGGATCCTCCAGGGCAACTTCGGGATTCCCGACACCGGAGGCATGTACCGGGTCGCGCTCCAGGACGTGAGCGCCTGGACCGTGGGAGACATCGGCTACTCGGAGACATGAGTGACGCGGACCACACTCCGGGCGCGATGACTTTCCCGGCCGCCCGCGGTCTTCCCCTGTGACGCAGACGACCTCACAGACGGGACACCGCCGCTCATGACCGCAGCCGTGAAGGGCCCCGCCAGCTACTTCCCCTCCATCGAGAAGAAGTACGGCCGGCCGATCGCCGAGTGGAAGGAGATCATCCGGACGTCGGGGCTCACCCGGCACATGGAGCTGGTCGGCTGGCTCAAGGCCGAGCACGGTCTCGGACACGGCCACGCCAACGCGCTCGTCGCCCACACCCTCGCCGAAGGGCTCTAGGCAGACGCCGGGGCCCTCGGCCCGACCAGGACCTCACCTTCACGAACCGTCTCGGTTCGGACACGAACTGCGAGTGCCCGGTTCCGGTCCCTCCCCTCGTGGGGACCGGTACCGGGCACTCGGCTGTCGTGCTCGCGCTGCGTGGTGGAACGGCTACCGTGGTCGGAATCCGCGTCGTGATCCTGCCATCGACGGCCTCCCAGGAGGAGGCTCCGGTCCTGAAATCAGGACTAAGCCGCAGGTCAGACCTATAGAGTGAGTTTTCCGGTCCGGATGTCCAGGTGCGGCGGAAGTAAGGGGTGGAGGCCTTGGGTTCCGACTCAGGGGCACGCACAGCCTTCGCTGAACGGCTCGCGCTGCTCTACAAGGAGGCCGGCAACCCACCGCTGAAGCGGGTGTCCGAGGCGGTCGTCCGGCTGGAGCGGGTCGACGAGCGGGGGCGTCCGGTACGGGTCTCCGCGCAGCGCATCAGCGACTGGCGGCGGGCGAAGAACGTACCCGCGCAGTTCGCCGCGCTGGCCGCGGTGCTGCTCGTGCTGATCCCGCAGGCCCGCCGGGCCCGGCCGGTGCCGGTCAGTCCGGGGCTGTACGACGTGGCCGAGTGGCAGCGGCTGTGGGAGCGGGCGCTGGCCGATCCGGTCGGGGAGCGGCCCGCGGGCGATCCGGAGGAGCAGGCGGAGCCCGCCGAGACACCGGCCGTGCCGGGCGGGGTGTGTCCGTACCGGGGGCTCGCGGCCTACCGGCAGGAGGACGCCCGGTGGTTCTTCGGACGGGAGCGCAGCACCGACGCGCTCGTCACCCAGCTGTGCGCGGTGGAGGAGCGGACGACCGGCTCCGGTGGGCTCGTCATGCTGGTCGGTGCCTCCGGTGCGGGGAAGTCCTCGTTGCTGAACGCCGGTCTGGTGCCCGCGCTGCGCGGCGGCCGGGCCCGCGAGGTGCTGCAACTGGTGCCGGGCGCCGATCCGCTCGGTGAGCTGTGCCGCCGTGTACCCGGACTCTCGGCCGTGGTGGCGCAGGCCGCGGACGCGGAGGAGTGCACCCCGGAGTTCGCGCGGGCGGTGCGGGAGGTGTTCGCCCGGTGGGCGCCGGCCGGGGCGCGGCCGGTGGTGATCGTGGACCAGTTCGAGGAGGCGTTCACGCTCTGCGCGGAGGAACGGGTCAGGCGGTCGTTCGTGCAGGTGCTGCACGCCGCCTGCTCCCCCGGCGGGCCGGACGATCCGGCGCCGGTGCTGGTCGTGCTCGGCATCCGGGCCGACTTCTACGAGCAGTGCCTGCGCTATCCGGAGCTGGCCGACGCGTTGCAGCACCGGCACATGGTGCTCGGGCCGCTGACCACCGCGGAGCTGCGGGAGGCGGTGACCGGTCCGGCGAAGGCGGTGGGTCTCGAACTGGAGCCGGGGCTGGCGGAGCTGATCGTGCGGGAGGTCGGCGCGGACGGGCCGCGCGCGCATGACGCGGGCGTGCTGCCGCTGCTGTCGCACGCCCTGCTCGCCACCTGGCAGCGGCGCAAGGCGGGCCGGCTGACGCTGGCCGGGTATCGCGCCGCGGGCGGGATCCAGGGCGCGGTGGCGGCGACCGCCGAGCGGGCCTGGTCCGGCCTGGACCCGGCGGCGCGGACGGCCGCGCGGCTGCTGCTGCTGCGGCTGGTGCGGGTGGGCGAGGACACCCAGGCGACCCGGCGGCGCGGCACCCGGCGGCAGCTGGCGGAGGAGTCCACGGACCCGGGGAAGACGGAGGAGTCGCTGGAGGCGCTGGTGCGCGCCCGGCTGGTGACGCTCGACGCGGAGACCGTGGAGATCACCCATGAGGCGCTGCTGCACGCCTGGCCCCGGCTGCGGGACTGGATCGACGAGGACCGGGGCGGGAATCTGCTGCGCCAGCGGCTGGAGGAGGACGGCCGGGCCTGGGAGGACTCGCACCGCGACTCGTCACTGCTCTACCGGGGTTCGCGGCTGGAGCAGGCGGAGGGCTGGGCGAAGTCGGCCGGGGACACCTTCCTGACCCGCAGCGCGGTGGAGTTCCTGGCCGCCTCGGTGCGGCTGCGCCGCCGTACGGCGTTATTGAGCCGGGGTGCGGTGGCGGCGCTGGTGGTGCTGGCGCTGGTGGCCGTGGGGGCGGCGGTGGTCGCCTGGCAGCAGCGGGACGACGCGGTGTTCGAGCAGGTGGTCGCCGAGGCGGACCGGGTGCAGTACACGGATCCGTCGCTCTCCGCCCAGCTGGACCTGGTGGCGCACCGGCTGCGGCCGGACGACGCCGGGACGAACAACCGGCTGATCTCGATCGTGAACGCGCCGCTGGCCACCCCGCTGCTCGGCCACACCGGCGCCGTCTACCTCACCTCGTTCAGCCCGGACGGCCGGACCCTGGCCACCGCCAGCTACGACCGGACCGTCCGCCTGTGGGACGTGGCGGACCCGACCCGCCCGAAGGCCCTGGGCCCGCCGCTGACCGGTCATACGAGCTGGGTGAGCAGCGCGGTGTTCAGTCCGGACGGCCGCACCCTCGCCAGCGCCGGCGACGACGGCACGGTCCGGCTGTGGGACGTACGGGACCGCGCGCGTCCGCGTCCGCTCGGCCGGCCGCTGACCGGGCACAAGGGCACGGTCTACCTGCTGGCGTTCAGCCCGGACGGCCGTACGCTCGCCTCCGCCAGCGAGGATCGCACCGTCGGCCTGTGGGACGTGCGCGATCCCGGAGAGGCGGCGTCGATCGGGAAGCTGAGCGGGCACGACGCCGCCGTGCGGTCGGTGGCGTTCAGCCCCGACGGGCGGACCCTGGCGGCCGGCGGCGACGACACCACGATCCGGCTGTGGAACACCGCCGACCCGCACCACCCGCGGCCGGTCGGCGAGACGCTGAGCGGGCACACGGACACGGTCCACTCGGTGGCGTTCAGCCCCGACGGCCGCACCCTGGCCAGCGGCGGCGCGGACGACACGGTCCGGCTGTGGGAGGTGGCCGACGCCGAGCGGGCCGAGCAGCTCGGCGCCCCGCTCACCGGCCACACCGGCCCCGTCTGGTCGGTGGCGTTCAGCCCGGACGGCCGCACCCTCGCCGCGGCCAGCGCGGACAGCACGGCGAGCCTGTGGAACGTCAGCGACCCGGCGTACCCCTCGCAGGTCGGCGAGCCGCTGGCGGGCAGCAGCGGGGAGATGTACGCGCTGGGGTTCAGCCCCGACGGGCACACGCTGGCCACCGGCAGCGGCGACAGCAAGGTGCGGCTGTGGTCGGTGCCCACCTCGGACATGATCGGCCGGGCCGGCGCGTTCCGGCCGGACGGGCGGGTGCTGGCCACCGCGGCCCGGGACGGCCGGGTCCGGCTGTGGGACGTACGGCGGCCCGCGCGGCCGGTGCGGCTGGGTCCGGCGTTCGTCGCGGGCGACGGCGGCGACCGCTCGCTGGTGTTCTCCCCGGACGGCAAGCTGCTCGCGGTGCTGACCGCGAAGCGGTCGGTGTACCTGTGGGACGTGACCGACCCGGCCCATCCGGTCGCGGCCGGCCCGCCGATCACCCTGCGCACCCGGTTCATGGGCCCCGACGCGCTGGCCTTCACGCCGGACGGGCGGACGCTGGCCACCGCGTACGACGACCGCACGTTCCGGCTGTGGGACGTGACCGACCCGTCCCGGGTGCGCCCGCTGGGCACCCCGCTCACCGGCCACAAGGGGTACGTCAACGCGCTGACGTTCACCCCGGACGGGCGGATGCTGGCGAGCGGCAGCGCGGACGGCACCATCCGGCTGTGGAACGTGACCGACCCGGCCCGCTCCCGGCCGCTCGGCGCGCCGCTCACCGACCACCGGGGCCCGGTCAACGTGCTCGCCTTCGGCCCGGACGGGCACACGCTGGCCAGCGGCAGCGACGACGACACCGTACGGCTGTGGACCCTGACCGGTACCGGCGGCAAGGCCCGCCCGGACGCCACCCTCACCGGGCACACCGAGGCGGTGGTGTCGCTCACCTTCAGCCGGAACAGCCGCATCCTGGCCAGCGGCGGCAACGACAACACGGTCCGGCTGTGGAACGTCGCCGATCCGGCCGACGCCGCGCCGATCGGCCAGTCGATGAGCCCCAACGCCAAGACCGGCAACTTCCTCTCCTTCAGCCCCAGCAGCCAGATGCTCGGGGTGTCCAGCGGCACCGACACCGTGCGGCTGTGGAACCTCGACGTGGAGGCGGCGATCCGGCACATCTGCTCGACCACACGGGGCGTGCTGACCCGCGAGAAGTGGCAGGAGCACCTGCCGCGCCTGTCCTACGACCCGCCCTGTGACGACTGACGACTGACGACGACGGACGACGGACGACGGCTGAGGGCGGCTGGCGGGGACGGCTGACGGCGAGCCGGCGGCCGACGAGGCGACGGCCGGTCGAGTGATACCTCTCACACCGTCTCGGCGGGGCCGAGCACGCGGGTCCCGTCGCGCGGGCGGCCTTGTTAGGCTGGGTGTCAGCCCGATCGCTGGTGTATCCCCCGTCACCAGCGATCGGGCGCTTTCATGGCCTCCGAAGGTCCGCCGGTGGTCCGCCGTGGGCCCGCCCAAGATCCGCGCCGCATAGGCTGATCCCGTGTCCCAGGCGTACGAAGAGACCACGGACGGACGACGGCCGCGGCGCACCCCGGCCGTCCGCGACAACACCAGGCACCAGTGGGAGAAGGACCGCGCCCGGCAGCCACGGTCGACACGCGTGGGCACCGGGGCCACCGAGCGCGACACCGGGCTGGCGACCGACGATCTGACGTTCTGCGCGAGCTACCGCGAGACCGAGGCGACGGAGGAGCTGGCGGAGATCTTCGGCGTCGCGGTGGGCGCGGCGCTGCTGGAGCGCGTCTACCGGACCCGCTGCGCCACCGAGCCGGCGCCCCTCAGCCTCGTCACCTCCTACCTGCGCAGCGATCTGATCGCGGACAACCCGGAGCTGCTGGACCAGGCCAACGAGCCGTGGCCGGGCGGCACCCAGAGCCAGCTGTGCACCGTGGGCATCGAGGTGGACCGCGTCGAGGAGCGCGTCACCGCCCGCCGGCCGACGCCGCGCGAGGCCCGGGAGCTGGACCTGCCGCCGGACACCCCGGTGCTGGCGCTGCGCAAGACCTCGTACGACATCCACGACCGCGCGGTCGACGTGTCCTTCCTGACGCTGCCCGGCGACCGCACCGAGCTGTCCTTCACCACGCGCCTGGAAAGGTGGTGAGCGCCGCCGTGGACCGGCGCGTCACCGTGGTCACCGCCGTGCACGCGCCGTCGGCGCGGTTCCTGCCGGAGGCGTACGAGTCGCTGTACCGGCAGCGGCTGCCCGACGGGTGGGAGTGGCACTGGCTGATACAGGAGGACGGCGAGACGGACGGCGTCCTGCCCTACGTCCCCGACGACGAGCGGGTCTCGTTCCGGCAGGGGCGGCCCGGCGGGCCCGGCGTCGCCCGCACCCTCGCGCTGGCGCACGCCGACGGGGAGTACGTGAAGGTCCTGGACGCCGACGACCAGCTCACCCCGGGCGCGCTCGCCCGTGACCTCGCGGCGCTCGAGGCGGACCCCGGCCTCGGCTGGGCCACCTCCGGCGTCCTGGACCTCTTCCCCGACGGCTCGACTGCCCAGTTCCCCGGCGACCCGGACGAGGGACCGCTCGCGCCCGGCAGCGTCCTCGGCCACTGGGCGGCGCACGACTACCGGGCCCCCGTCCACCCCGCCTCCCTCTTCGCCCGCCGCGACCTGGTGCTCGCCCTGGGCGGCTGGATGGCCCTGCCCGCCTCCGAGGACACCGGTCTGCTGCTCGCCCTCGACGCGGTGAGCCGCGGCTGGTTCACCCGCCAGGCGGGCCTCCTCTACCGCAAGTGGGAGGGCCAGGTCACCGGCCAGGCCGCCCATGTGGACCGGGCGGAGCGCTCGGCCCGGATGGCGGTGGCCGAGGCCAGGGCGCGGGCGCTGGCGGAGTGCGGGTGGCGGTGGCCGGTGTGAGCCGGGCCGCCGGTCGGGCGGTTCAGTCCGCCAGGCGGATCGCCTGCGACGGGCAGCCCTCGGCCGCCTCCCGCACCCTCGGGTCGTCGTCCGTCTCCTCGCGGCCCCGCCGGACGGCGCCGAAGCCGTCCACCACGGTGAAGACGTGCGACGCGCGGTAGACGCAGTCGCCGGAGCCGTAGCAGAGCTCGGGGTCGACGGAGACCTTCATGTGCCCTCCAGTTCCGGTGGCGAACGGGTGTCGTCCTCGCTGAACTGCCCTGCGCGTGCCGCTTCGAACCGGGCGTAGGTTGATCGGGACCGGGAACGTCCGTCGACCCAGGGTGGGGAAATGAGCTCACAGTCCTATGTGTCCGACCTGTTCGCACTCGACGGGCGGGTCGCCCTGGTCACCGGCGGCAGCTCCGGCATCGGACGCGCCGTCGCCGGGGCGCTGGCGCGGGCCGGGGCGCGGGTCGTGGTGGTGGCGCGCAGGGAGGCGGAACTCGTCTCGACCGTGGCGGAGCTGACCGCCGACGGCTGCCGGGCGGGCTGGGTGAGCGCGGACCTCGGCACCCGGGACGGGGTGCGCCGGGCCGCCGAGGAGGCCGTCGAGGTGTTCGGTGAGCCGGACATCCTGGTGAACTCCGCGGGCATCAACCTCCGTCCGCCGATGGACGAACTCGACGACGACGTCTGGGACACCACCCTCGCCGTGAACCTTCGGGCGCCGTTCCAGCTCGGGCGGCGGTTCGGGCCCGGCATGGCCGAGCGGGGCTTCGGGCGGATCATCCACATCAGCTCGCAGCAGGCGCACCGGGCGTTCGTGCAGAGCGGCGCCTACGGGGTGTCCAAGGGCGGACTGGAGTCGCTGGCCCGCTCGCAGGCGGAGGCCTGGTCGCCGTACGGGGTCACCTGCAACACGCTCGTGCCGGGCTTCGTGATGACCCCGCTCAACGAGCGGCTGTCGTCCGATCCGGCGAAGGTCGCCGAACTGGCCGCGCGCACGATGGTCGGCCGCAACGGGCTCGCCGAGGACTTCGCGGGCGCGGCGGTGTTCCTGGCGAGCCGCGCCTCCGGCTATGTCACGGGACAGTCGATCTTCGTGGACGGCGGGCTGTCGGTGCACTGAACACCGGGGTGCGCTCGGTCAATTCCTGGCACCGGTGGTCCTCTTGGGGCAGTGTTTCCTTCCATGGGGAGCGTTCCGAACCAAGGTCAGCCGGGTGCCGCGACCGCGCACATGGTGGTGTGCGGCGACGACGGGCTCGCGCACCGGCTCGCCGCGGAACTGCGGATCGTCTACGGCGAGCAGGTCACGCTCGTCGTACCGCCCGCCGGGCGGCGGGTGCGCCAGCCGGTCGTCGGGCGGGCCCGGGCCGTGTCGGCCGCGCTGCTGGACCGGATGGTGAACGCCGCCGTCGGCGGCGGCCGCGGCACCGGCGCCCCGGAGCCCTCCGGCGCGGAACGGGTCGTCGAGGCGGCCGAGTTGACGGAGGCCGTGCTCGCCGAGGCGGGTGTGGAGCGGGCGGCGGCCCTGGCCCTGGTGTACGACGACGACGAGACCAACATCCGGGCCGCGCTCGCCGCGCGCCGCCTCAACCACCGGCTGCGGCTCGTGCTGCGCCTCTACAACCGGCGGCTCGGCCAGCACATCGAGGACCTGCTCGACCAGGCGGCGGCCCTGGCCCTCGGCGAGAGCGCCGGCGGCTTCGACGCCTCGACGACCGTCCTGTCCGACGCCGACACCGCCGCGCCCGCGCTGGCCGCCACCGCGCTCGCCGGGACCAGCAAGGTCGTGCAGACCGAGGGGCTGCTGCTGCGGGCCGTGGAGCGGCAGCCGCCGGCGCCCGGCGAGGTGGCCGACCCGGGGCTGGCGACGCTGGCGCTGCTCTCGGCGACCAGCAACGACCCGGCCGGCGCGGACGGTTCGGAGAGCAGCGGCGAGCAGGGGCCGCAGCTGCTGCCGGACGCGGCGGCGGTGCGGGCCGCGACCGGGCGCGGCGCGGTGGTGCTGGAGCAGGTGTCGTACTCGAGGTCCGCCGGGAGCACGGGACGCGGCGGTGGCACGCTGCCGTTCGCCTCGCTGTTCTCGCGGCGGCTGCGGTGGTCGCTGGCCGGGCTGGTGGCCTGTGTGGTCGCGCTGGCCGTCGCGCTGAAGGTGGTGACCGGGGAGCATCTGCTCTACGCCACCTACGTCACCCTCCTCGACCTGTTCGCCATCAACGATCCCGCGCTCCAGCAGTCCACCGCCCGGCAGGTGCTGCAACTGCTGTCCGGGCTGGTCGGGTTGCTGCTGCTGCCGGTGCTGCTGGCGGCGGTCCTGGAAGGGCTCGGCACCTTCAGGAGCGCGTCGGCGCTGCGGAAGCCGCCGCGCGGGCTGGGCGGGCACGTGGTGCTGCTCGGACTGGGCAAGATCGGCACCCGGGTGCTGACGCGGCTGCGGGAGCTGGACATCCCGGTGGTGTGCGTGGAGTCCGATCCGGAGGCGCGGGGGCTCGCCACGGCACGGCGGCTGCGGGTGCCGGTGGTGCTCGGCGATGTCACGCAGGAGGGGGTGCTGGAGGCCGCCAAGATCCATCGGGCGCATGCGCTGCTCGCGCTGACCAGCGCGGACACCACGAACCTGGAGGCCGCGCTGTACGCCCGGTCGGTGCGGCCGGATCTGCGGGTGGTGCTGCGGCTGTACGACGACGACTTCGCTACCGCGGTCTACCGGACCCTGCGGGCCGCGCATCCGCAGGCCCTCACCCGCAGCCGCAGCGTGTCGCACCTGGCGGCGCCCGCGTTCGCCGGGGCGATGTTCGGGCGGCAGATCCTGGGCGCGATCCCGGTGGAGCGGCGGGTGCTGCTGTTCGCCGCGGTGGACGTCGGCGGGCATCCGCGGCTGGAGGGGCGGACCGTGGCGCAGGCGTTCCGGCCGGGGGCGTGGCGGGTGCTGGCGCTGGACACGGCACCGGAGCGGGCCGCGCCCGCCGAGGGCGGGGACGAGGCGGCCGGCGCCGGCCGGCCGTCGCCGGCGTCCGGGCTGGTGTGGGATCTGCCGCAGACGTATGTGCTCAAGGACGGGGACCGGGTGGTGCTGGCAGCCACGCGACGGGGCCTGGCGGAGCTTCTGGGACGCAGGGGGCGGGAGCGGGCGGGGGCTTGAGCGGGCGGGGGGCCTGCGTGAGCGGACCAGGCACCCGCGCGAGCGGACCGGTGTTCGGCGGGCGGCCGGGGTGCGAGCGGGCCGGGTCGGTGCGGCCCGCTCGCACGCCGGTTCAGCCCGCTCGCGCTCCGGTTCAGCCCGCCGTGCTCTTCAGGTGGCGTTCGGCGAAGTCGAGTTCGAGGCGGACCTGCTTGAGGCGTTCCTCGACAACCAGGGAGCCGTGGCCCGCGTCGTAGCGGTAGACCTCGTGGACCGCGCCGCGGGCCTCCAGGCGCTTGACGTAGTTCTCGATCTGCCGGATGGGGCAGCGCGGGTCGTTGACGCCGGCCGAGATGTGGACCGGGGCCTTGACCTGGTCGACGTAGGTCAGCGGGGACGACGCCTCGAAGCGCTCCGGGACCTCCTCGGGGGTGCCGCCGAGCAGGGTGCGGTCCATGGCCTTCAGGGCTTCCATCTCGTCGTGGTACGCGGTGACGTAGTCCGCGACGGGGACCGCGGCGATGCCGAGCGTCCAGAGGTCCGGCTGGGTGCCGAGGCCCAGCAGGGTGAGGTAGCCGCCCCAGGAGCCGCCGGTGAGGATCAGGCGGGCGGGGTCGGCGAGGCCGGAGGTGATGGCCCACTCCCGGACCGCCGCGATGTCCTCCAGCTCGATCAGGCCGACCCGGTGCTTCAGGGCGTCGGTCCAGGCGCGGCCGTAGCCGGTGGAGCCGCGGTAGTTGACGCGCACCACCGCGTACCCGTGGTCCACCCAGGCCGCCGGGCCCGCGGCGAAGGAGTCGCTGTCGTGCCAGGTGGGGCCACCGTGGATGTCGAAGACGGTGGGGAGCGGGCCGGTGGCGCCGGCGGGCTTCTGGACCAGGGCGTGGATACGGCCGCCGGGGCCCTCCACCCACACGTCCTCCACCGGCACCGAGCCCGGCGACTTCATGCCGGGCGGGTCCAGGACCACGCCGCCGCGCGTCGACCGCACCGCCGACGGCTCGGCGGCCGACGACCACAGGTACTCCACGCTGCCGTCGGGGCGGGCGGTGGCGCCGGAGACCGTGCCGGGCGGGGTGGGGATCTCCTTGAGGGCGCGGGTGGCGAGGTCGTAGCGGAACAGCTCGCTGCGGGCCTCGAAGCTGTGCTCGACGAGCAGCGCGGAGCCGTCGGGGTACCACTCGGCACCCACGTCGCCGGGCAGGTCCAGGGCGAGGTCGGTCTCCTCGCCGGTGATCACGTCCCACACCAGCGGCTCCCAGCGGCCTCGTCGCTGGTGGCCGATGAGCAGCCGGGAGTCGCCGTCGACCGGGGCGAAGCCCAGCACCTCAAGGCCCAGCTCCTCGGTGCCGTCCTTGGTGTCGTCCAGTTCGGCGACCGGGGTGCCGTCGGGCCGCAGCACGCGCAGCGCCGAGTGCATCGCGTCGCCGTGCTCGGTGTGCTCGATGGCGATCAGCGAGCCGTCGTGCGAGAGGTCGCCGACGCCGGCGGACTCGCGGTGCCGGTAGATCTCCACCGGGGCCTCGCCCTCGCGCGCCAGGTGGATGGTGGTGCCGTCCTCGTCGGTGGAGCGGCCGACCACCGCCGTACGCCCGTCCCTGCCGAGCGCCAGGCCCGCCGGGTAGGACGGGTCCAGGCCGGGCACCGCGAGGTCGTCCTCGCCGCCCTGGAAGGGCTGGCGGCGCCATACCCCGAACTCGTCGCCGTCCTTGTCGTCGAACCACCAGATCCAGGCGCCGTCCGGGGAGAGCAGGCCGTCCGTCGTGCCGTTCGGCCGGTCGGTGACCTGGCGCTGCTCACCGGTGCTGCGGTCCCACGCGTACAGCTCGTACGTCCCCGTCGCGTTGGACACGAACAGGGAGCGGTCCGGAGCGTCCAGCGCCCAGTCGGGCAGCGACACCCTCGGTGCCCTGAAGCGCTTCTCCCAGTCCGGCATGTCCTCGGTCCGCTGCGTCGCGGCGACCCCGTTGCTCTCAGTCATGACCCCATACTGCCCGTCCCCGCCGACATTCCGCCGACGAGGTCCCCGCCCTGTGGAAAACTTCGGCGTCCGCCGCCCGGCCGTGACCCCACCGGCGGTGCCGCACCGCCGTCCCCGTACCGTTGAGGGCGTGTACCGGTTCCTGCTGACGCCTCGCTGGTGGGGCATCAACGTCTTCGTGCTGCTCGCCATCCCCTTCTGCCTGTTCATGGGGTCCTGGCAGCTGAGCCGGTTCGAGGACCGGATGGACTCCCACCGCAGCGCGGGCGAGCAGGCCGCGTCGGCCAAGCGCCAGGCGGCCAGTCCGCTGGCCGAGCTGCTGCCTGTGGACAAGGCGACCGTCGGCAGGCAGACCACCGTGACCGGCACCTACGGCAAGCAGCTGCTGGTGCCCGACCGGGAGCTGGACGGCGAGCGCGGCTACTACGTGCTGACCCTGCTGCGCACCGACGGCGGCAAGGCCCTGCCGGTGGTCCGCGGCTGGCTGCCCGGCACCGCCGACCCGGCGAAGGCGCCCGCGCCGCCGGCCGGCGAGGTCACCGTCACCGGAGCGCTCCAGGCGTCGGAGAACCCCGGCGAGAACGGGGTCAGCGGGGCGGGCGGGCTGCCGTCCGGCCAGACCGCCGCGATCAGCGCGGCCTCCCTGGTCAACCTGGTGCCGTACGACCTCTACGACGCCTGGGTCACCGTGAACGAGGCCGACTCCGGGATGACGACGGTCCCGGTGGCCGCCGCCCCGGACTCCGGTCTCGACCTCAAGGCGTTCCAGAACCTCGGCTACACCGGCGAGTGGTTCGTCTTCGCGGGCTTCGTGGTCTTCATGTGGTTCCGGCTGTTCCGCCGCGAGGCGGAGTTCGCCCGGGACGCGGAGATGGGCCTGGTGCCGGACGAGGAGGAGCGCGTCTCCAGCCCGTCCGGCGTCTGAGGCCCGTCCGGCGTCCGAGGCCCGTCCGACGTCCGAGGCCCGTCCGACGTCCGAGGCCCGTCCGACGTCCGAGGCCCGTCCGACGTCCGAGGCCCGTCCGGCGTCCGAGGCCCGTCCGGCGTCCGAGGCCTGTGAGGCGTCCGAGGCTCGTAAGGCGTCCGAGGCCGTAAGGCGCCTGAGGCCCGTGCCGGTCACCCGGCGGCCGCGGTGGGCCTACGAGGCCGACAGCACCCCGGTGCGGTAGACGGTTCCCGCGCACGCGTTGGAGATCGTCACGCCGGTCGCCGGCGCTCCGCCTTCCGCCGCGTACGTCAGGGCCACGCTGCCGTCGAGCGTGCCGTCCTCGGTCAGCAGCTGGGTGGTCACCCCGGTGTCGCCGCCCGTCGAGGTGCCCTCGGGCGTGGTGCCGGAGGTCTCGGTGGGCGTCGGGTCGGGGGTCGGCTCACCGCTGCCGCCGTTGCCGCCGTTGCCACCGGAGCCGTTGTCACCGTTGCCCGTGGGGCAGGCGTCGGACGGCACCCAGGCGAACTTCACCTCGTACGCCGCGCCCGGCAGCAGCACCAGCTGCGGCACCTCCAGGGAGGGGTCGGGCAGGCCGGCCGCCGGATCGCCGGCGACATGGCCGACGAGAGCGATCCTGGCGGGGTCGGCGGCGCCCTGGGCCAGCGGGGTCATGGCGCCGGGGCCGCTGACGGTGCAGCCGCCGCCGGAGATGTTGGTGATCCGGAAGGTGCCGTAGACCGCGCCCGTGGAGTCGGGGGCGTCCGCGCCGCCGCCCGCGCTCAGCTGGTCGGCCGTGCACGGCGCGGTCGACTCGGAGCTGGGCGCCGAGGGGTCGGCGCTGTCGCCGGAGCCGTTCTCGGTGCTGCCGCCCTTGCCCTTGTCGTCGCCCTTCTCGCCGCCGTCCTTCTCCTCGGTCCTGTCGGAGGAGCCGCCGGAGTCCTGGCCGGTGCCCTCGGTGCTCCGGCCCTCGCTGGTGCCGCCCTGGGCGGCCGAGCCGTGGCCGGCGATGGAGGGGTTGGCGTCGGGGCCGGTGGCGTTGGAGACATGGACGAGGGCCGGGACGGCGGTGCCGATGAACAGGGCGGCGGCCGCCATGCCGACCACTGCCTGCCGTTTGCGCGCGCGTCGGGCGGGCACCGCCCGGCGCAGATGGTCCAGCGTGCCGTCGCGCGGCTCGATCTCCTGCACCGCGCCGTGCAGCAGCCTGCGCAGTGCCAGCTCGTCCGAGTCGAGCCCGTCGGGGCTCTGGTCGTCGGGGCCGTGGTTCACAGTTCCGTTCCCAGCGTGCGGTTGCTTCGGGTCTTGCTCGGGTGCCTTCTTCTGATCTTCGGGGCCTGTCATGCCGCCGCCCCCATGGCCACCCGCAGCGCGGCGATGCCGCGGGAGCCGTACGCCTTCACCGAGCCCAGCGATATGCCGAGCGTCTCGGCGACCTGCGCCTCCGTCATGTCCGCGAAGTAGCGCAGCACCAGGACCTCGCGCTGGCGGCGCTGGAGGCCCTTCATCGCCTTGATCAGGGAGTCGCGCTCCAGCTGGTCGTAGGCGCCCTCCTCGGCGCTCGCCATGTCCGGCATCGGCTTGGAGAGCAGCTTCAGGCCGAGTATGCGGCGGCGCAGGGCCGAGCGGGACAGGTTGACCACGGTCTGCCGCAGATAGGCGAGCGTCTTCTCCGGGTCGCGGACGCGCTTGCGCGCGGAGTGGACGCGGATGAAGGCCTCCTGGACGACGTCCTCGCAGGAGGCGGTGTCGTCGAGGAGCAGGGCGGCCAGACCGAGCAGGGAGCGGTAGTGGGCGCGGTACGTCTCGGTGAGATGGTCGACGGTCGTACCGGCGGCCACCGTGTCCTCGGCGCCGTCACGCTGACTGGGGATGCGGGCGGGCCGCGCTGCGGGCATGGGCGCGATCACCGGCATGCCGCCGGGCGCGCCGGGCATGCGGGTGCGAAGCGGCCGGCGGGCCGGCCTGAGAGCCGTGCCGCGCGTCGGCGCTGGAAAGTCGAGAACCTCTGCCACGCCAGTTGGACACGTTTCCCCCCGAGAGGGTTGTACGTGCCGGACGTCACTTTCGCGTCAGGCAGCACGACCGACGCTGCCTCAAATGCCCTCATGCGTCCCGCTCTTCCCCTATGTCACATATGAACGGGCGTCCCCACGCCGCGCTCTCGGCGTCCCCACGCCTGGATCCCACGCGTTCCACACCCCGGTAAGGGCGACCGCATAGACGCTCCCCGCCCTCCGCGCGGTTGCGGAGGGCGGGGAGCAAATCTTGGAACGCCGACGGGGTCCAGCTCAAGTGGTCCGGACCAACATCCGTCGCACACGTCTTACGCAGATCCTACAAACCGATCAGCACATGTCAGAGACTTTTCTCGTGGGCGCGCTCCCTCACGAGAACTCCGAGGCCACCAGTTCGGCGATCTGCGCGGTGTTGAGTGCGGCGCCTTTGCGCAAATTGTCCCCGCACACGAAGAGTTCCAGCGCCGTCGGATCGTCCAGCGCCCGCCGCACCCGCCCGACCCAGGTCGGATCGGTGCCCACCACGTCGGCGGGGGTCGGGAACTCGCCGGCGGCCGGGTCGTCGTAGAGGACCACGCCCGGCGCGGTGGCCAGGATCTCGCGGGCCCGGCCCACCGTGACCTCGTTCTCGAAGCGGGCGTGGACGGTCAGGGCGTGCGCGGTGACCACCGGCACCCGGACGCAGGTCACCGCGACCGGCAGCTGCGGCAGACCCAGGATCTTGCGGGACTCGTCCCGCAGGGACATCTCCTCCGAGGACCAGCCGTCCTCGCGCAGCGAACCCGCCCACGGCACCACGTTCAGCGCGACCGGCTCCGGGAACGGCCCCGTGCGGTCGCCGACCGCGCGCCGCACATCGCCGGGGTTGGTCCCCAGCTCGGTGCCGGCCACCAGGGACAGCTGCTCACGCAGCGTGTCCACACCGGCCCGGCCCGCCCCGCTGACCGCCTGGTACGACGACACCACCAGAGAGCTCAGCCCGAACTCGGCGTGCAGCGCGCCCAGCGCGACGATCATCGACAGGGTGGTGCAGTGCGGGTTGGCGACGATCCCGCGCGGCCGCATCCGCGCCGCGTGCGCGTTGACCTCGGGCACCACCAGCGGCACGTCCGGGTCCATTCGGAAGGCGTCCGAGTTGTCGACGACCACCACGCCCTTGGCGGCGGCGATCGGCGCCCACTGCGCGGACACCTCGTCCGGTACGTCGAACATGGCGATGTCGACCCCGTCGAAGGCCTCCTCCGACAGGGCCGTCACCTCGACCTCCTCGCCGCGCACGGCCAGCTTGCGGCCGGCCGAGCGCGGCGAGGCGAGGAGTCGGATCTCGCCCCAGATGTCCGCGTGCTGGGACAGGATCTGGAGCATGACCGCGCCGACGGCTCCGGTCGCTCCCACGACCGCGAGCGTCGGTCGTCCGGTCATCGCCCGGTGCCTCCGTAGACGACGGCCTCGTCGCTGTCGGAGTCGAGCCCGAAGGCGGTGTGCACCGCGCGGACGGCCTCGTTGACGTCGTCGGCGCGGGTGACCACCGAGATGCGGATCTCGGAGGTCGAGATCAGCTCGATGTTCACACCGGCGTCGCTCAGCGCCTCGAAGAACCCGGCCGTGACGCCCGGATTGGTCTTCATGCCCGCGCCGACCAGGGAGATCTTGCCGATCTGGTCGTCGTAGCGCAGCGAGTCGAAGCCGATGCCGGACCGGTTCTTCTCCAGCGCGTCGATGGCCTTGCGGCCCTCGGTCTTGGGCAGCGTGAAGGAGATGTCCGTCAGACCGGTGGAGGCGGCGGACACGTTCTGCACGACCATGTCGATGTTGATCTCGGCATCGGCGATCGTGCGGAAGATGGCGGCGGCCTCACCCGGCTTGTCGGGCACACCGACGACCGTGATCTTGGCCTCGGAGGTGTCGTGCGCGACACCGGAGATGATGGCCTGCTCCACCTTCTGTTCCCCTTGCTCGATCGGCTCACTGCTGACCCACGTGCCCTGGAGCCCGCTGAAGGACGAGCGGACGTGGATCGGGATGTTGTAGCGGCGCGCGTACTCCACACAGCGGTGGAGCAGCACCTTGGAACCGGACGCGGCCAGCTCCAGCATGTCCTCGAAGGAGATCCAGTCGATCTTCCGCGCCTTCTTCACCACACGCGGGTCGGCGGTGAACACACCGTCGACGTCCGTGTAGATCTCGCACACCTCGGCGTCGAGGGCCGCGGCCAGCGCGACGGCGGTGGTGTCCGAACCGCCGCGGCCGAGCGTGGTGATGTCCTTGGTGTCCTGCGAGACACCCTGGAAACCGGCGACGATGGCGATGTTGCCCTCGTCGAGCGAGTCCCGGATACGGCCCGGCGTGACGTCGATGATCCGGGCTTTGTTGTGGACCGAGTCGGTGATGACACCTGCCTGGCTGCCGGTGAACGACTGGGCCGAGTGGCCCAGGTTTTTGATCGCCATGGCCAGCAGGGCCATGGAGATCCGCTCTCCGGCGGTCAGCAGCATGTCGAGCTCGCGCCCGGCAGGAATCGGGGAAACCTGCTCGGCGAGATCGATCAGCTCGTCCGTCGTGTCGCCCATCGCGGAAACCACGGCCACCACCTGGTGGCCGTTCTTCTTCGCTTCCACGATCCGCTTGGCGACGCGCTTGATGCCTTCGGCATCGGCTACGGAGGAGCCTCCGTACTTCTGCACGACAAGGCCCACGTGCGCTCCTCGCTCGATGTGTGTTCATTCCGCGTGTACGACGGTGTACTGCGGGTCGGCTCAGTCTAACGAGCGTCCGAAATCCACCTCTGCGCTCCCGCATGGTGAGACGTCGGCGTCGTCCAGGACAGTCCCTGCCCAAAGTCGGGGATTCGATGCGTACGGGTTACGCGCCGAGGAGCGCGGCGAACTCCTGTCGGAGCTGCTGGACGTACGGGGTGTCACCGAGCAGTCGCTCCCAGTCGGCGAGCAGGGGGACGACGACCTCGCGGGCGCGGGCCGGGTCGCCCGCCGGCCCCCAGAGAAACCTGGCGTAATCGGTCCGTGACTGCAGCGTCAGTCTGTCCGTGTCGCCGCGGACCCGCTCACGGCTCTCGACCAGTTCCTCGTACCTGGCCGCCGCTCCCCCGACATCCCCGGCAGCCGTCCTGGCCCACACCAGCGAGTTCCGTACTTTCCAGGTGACACGGCTGTCCGGGCCGGTGGCCGACACCGCCCGGTCCAGCAGCTCCTCCAGCGCGTCACAGGCAGGGCGGGCGAAGCGGCCGGCATCCCCCTCGGCACGTTCGACCAAGGCCTCGGCCCACACCGACCACGCTTCGAGAGTGGTCTCCGCGTCGGCGCCGAGCGCTCGTTCCGCCCTTCTGGCGTTCTTCGCGGCGAGTGACAGCGCGTCCGGCAGCCGCCCGGCGTGTCGCAGCTCGTCGGCCAGTCTCGCCCTCGCCCGGAACGTCCGTGGATCCCGGCGCCCGAACGCCCGCACATGGTCGGCCACGTTCCGTTCGGACAGACTGATGGCCCGCTCGTGGTCACCCGTCAGCCCGTACGTATGGGCCAGGTGGCCGCGTGCCTCCAGCGTCGCCTCATCACGCGGTCCACACACCCGCTCGGCTGCCGCCACGGCTCGCTCGGACAGATCGATCGAGCGCGCGGTGTCGAAGTGGAGCTGGATGCTCGCCCCCACCCCGAACAGATGGACCGAGAACGTCCCGTCGTTCTCCGGCTCCGTGCACGATGTCAGCGCGTCGAGATGGGCGAGCCACCTCCCCTCCGCCGCGACGTGACGCACTTCCAACCCGGCGTCGAGCAACAGCCGGGCGGCCGTGTGGGCGTGGTCCACGCCTTCGGAGCGCGCCACGGCCTGCACCAGCCGGTGCACCGAGATCGTGCCGTCGTCGTGCAGGCTGATCATGCTGTGCGCCGCCAGGCGCCGGATCGCGTCCGTCACGTCGGGCGGGCCGCCCAGCGGATCCAGATAGGCCCGGGGAATCCCGTCGGACGCCCACCAGGCGATGGTCCGCAGCACGACCTCCGCCAGCGGTGTGTCCGCCAGCCGGTCCAGGGTGATACGCCACACCCGCGCCACGGTCCGCTCGCTGCTCCCGCCCTCGGCCGCACTCGCGAACATCCGGTCCGGACAGCGCGCCAGCAGTTCCGCGTACTCGCCCGCCGTGATTCCCGCCTCCGTGCAGTACGCGGCGGCCTGTTCCACGGCGAGCGGCAGGCACCCCAGCTCGCGGCACAGGCCCTCGGCGTCGGCCGCGGTACCGCCCTGGACACGGGCGAACAGCTCGGTGGCCTCGGCGAGCGAGAGCACGTCCAGGGCCAGCGACTCGGCGATGCCCTGCCATCCGGTGGCCCGCCGTGTCGTGATGAGGAAGCGGCCGCCCGCCGCCCGTGCCAGGAGGTCCTTCACATCCGTCGGCGAGGAGACGTTGTCCAGCACCAGCAGCCAGCCCTCGTGCGCCGCCAGCCACTGCACCGCCCGCTCCCGCAGCACCTCCCGCGAGAGCACGTCCGCCGGCACCGGCTGCAACGCGATCGCGAGGTCGGCGAGACCGGCGTCGAGTGCGGCGGTGGTCTCGGCGTTGATCCACCACACCGGGTTGAAGACCCCCGTGTGCTCCGCCGCCCACCGCGCCGCGAGCGTCGACTTGCCGATGCCGCCGAGGCCGTGCACGGCCTGCACGACTACACCGCCGGTGGTCGCGAATGCCTCGTCCAGCGAGGCGAGTTCCCGCTCACGCCCGACGAACAGGCCTGCCCGGTCACGTGGGTTGGCCAGCCCGTCCGGCGGAGCCTTTGGCATCGCGAACGCCTCGGCGGGCAGCAGCAGGGACTTTTCGCTGTACATCCCCACCGAGCCGTCCCCGCTGATCCCCTGCCGGACGTCCCGCCCGGCGGCGATGGCCTGGCCCCCGGATGCCTCCGCCGAAGCGGTCATGTGGCGGGACCGTCGCCGGTGCGCGCGTTGTGGATGTCCCGCCCGGCGGCGACGGACCGGTCGCCGGAGGCCGTCACGTTCCGCGCCGGTGGCTCATCGCCCGCTCCGGTGGGCGCGGGCGGCGCGGGCGCGTTCGGCGGCGTGAGAGTGTCGTTGTCGCCGGTCGAGACGGAACCGATGTCCCGCCCTGCGGCAACGGCTCGCGCACCGCTGGCGGTCACGCTCGGACCGGCTGGCGCGGACGCGTCCCGCGTGAACGCGAAGACCGCCACCGCCAACCCCAGCAGACCCGCCACCCCACCGGCCACGCTCGCCCAGGGATCCGCTCCCTCGACATCCACCACAGCCCCGACGACCAGCCCCACCGCACCGAGCACGCAGAGCCCGAGCCCGGTCCACATCAACACCTTCATGCGCCCCGTCATACGGCCCATGATGACGCCGACGACGGTCGGAGGGCAGGGGTTCGGGTCGATCCGCCGGGGCTCAGACCCCGGACCCAACCGCGCGGACGAAGGCCGCCCAGGCGGCAGCGGCGACGTCCAGCCGGGGGCCGGCGGGGTTCTTCGAGTCGCGGATGTGGATGCGGATGCGTTGTGCGAAGGCGACTTCGAGGCAATCGCCGCCCTCGTCGTCGCTGTAGCTCGACTTGAACCACGTCAGCTGGTCATTCATGCTCGTCCACCATCCGCTCGATGAAACGGGCTGTCTCAGCGGGGCTGAGGGCCTGCGCCCGAATCATGCTAAGCCGCTCGGTGACACGGCTGACGATGTCCGGGTCCGCCGAGAGTTCACTGGCGAACGGACCCTCCGTGAACGCGAACCGCTCGTGGTCACGGGTCTCCAGAAGCACCATGGGGCCTTGGAGCGCGGCGGTGATGGCCCGGTCGAAGGGGAGCACCTGCATGGCGACGTTCCGCAGTCGCCCGACCTCCAGGAGGCGCTGGAGCTGTGCGGCGTTCACCAGAGGACTGCGCAGAGCGGCCTCGTAGAGCACAAAGCTCAGGGACACGAGCGGCTTCTGGTCCGTCAGGATCGCCTGGCGCTCGATGCGGGCCGCGATGCGCTCCTCGACCGTGTCCTCGTCCAGCGCGGGCAGGCGGTTCTCGATGAGCGTCCGCGCGTACTCCTTGGTCTGCAACAGTCCCGGCACCAGAGCGATGCCGTACGACCAGCGGCTGATCGCCTCCCTCTCCCGCTCCATGAACTCCCGCGCCCGCGCCGGGAACTTCTCCCGGCTCAGATACTCCTTCGCCGCGCTCAGCAGGCCCTGCGCCTCGCACAGCTCGTCCGCCACGTCGAGGACGCGGGCCGTCGGCATCCGTACGCCCTGCTCCATCGCCTTGATGGTGTCCGGGGAGTAGTTGGAGGCGGCGGCCAGTTCCTCCCGGCTGACGTTCGCCTTCGTGCGCCAACGCTTCAGCTGGTTGCCACTGAAGCGCCACATGACGGGCGACTGGGACACAGCACGCACCTCCGACCGGTACACCACAGCACGTCACACCTGGGTCACTACCGACCGTAGCCCCACCATCGGCACGGTGTGACCATGACGGACGTAATCAACCCGCCCGAGTGGGTCCCGGCCTCCGGCCATCAACTCCGCGTCGCCGGAGTGCACTTCGACGTCGTACGGATCGAGGGCGTACGAGGTGAGCTGGTCGCCTCGCGGCTGATCGAGGCGACGGACGGCGACCCCGGACCGATCGTGTGCGAGGCCGCCGGCTTCCGGTGGATGTACTTCCTGCTCGCACCCGGCGAGGTGCGCGGGCACGAGTGGCCGCTCGGGGTGCAGCGGTTCGGGGCGCGGGGCTCGCGCACGGTGACGTACATCGGTGTCCCGGCGCTGGACGGGAACACCTGGCCGCTGCGGTGGTACGGCGAACCGACGGCGACCGCGCCGTTCGTGGACGCGGCGGGGCTGCTGAAGGCGGTTCGGGGAGTGGGGCCCGGCTGCCGGGTCACGGGGTGAGGCGACCCGCTCACGTACCGCCCGTCGAGGCCTCGGGGGTCTCGGGCTCAGTGCCTTCGAGAAGATCTTGCGGCAGCAGGCCTCCCGCGGACTCCATCCACGCCAGGACCTCGGTCATCTCCTCGGCCTTGTCGCCGAAGATCTCCCGGAGGCGTTCCACCATCTCGGCCGGCGTTCTGGGGATGTCCTGCGGCGCCACGCCCTGCGGCTGTCCGCTCTGCGCCGCCTGCATGAAGGACAGGAAGATGCTCGTCAGCTGGGCGGTGGTCGTCATGGGGTGGTCGGGTCCCAGGGTCTGCTCGGCGTTGGCGGCGCTCCGTTCGGCATGGTGGAGTGCGTTGTCCATCTCTCCCACCACCATGTAGGCCTGCGACAGCGTGATCTCGGCGTGCACGGTGTCACCGTGTCCGGGCCCGAGGACCGCCTCGCAGTTGGCCAGGTGTTCCTTGAGGCTGTCGATGGATCCGCCCGCCCAGGACTGCATCTCGGCGGGGGTGACGTCCCGCAGACGGGCGAAAAGCGCTTCCACCTGGGTCCGCACCGCGTCCCCGTCCGCCGTGTCCGCCAGCCGCATGACGTTACCCGCTCCGATCACGAAGTCCCCCATGCCGGGTGCGATGACGGCCAGTTGGCCGCGCAGGTCCAGGGCCAGGGGGTGCGTGTCGCCGAGCTGCCGGGCCGCGTCCTCGTAAACCTGTGTCAGGTCCCCGATCGCGTCGGCGACGCCGCCCCGCACAAGCGCCAGTCCGGCGCGTTCCGCTCGCGCCGTCAGCGTGTCGCGGTGTCCTGGTCCAAGGATTTCGGTGCGCAGGCGTATCACCTGGTCGAGCAGGGCCAGGGCCTCCTGGATGTCGTCCCGGACCCCGCACTCCCGGGCGAGCTCGAAGAGCGCCGTGATTGTCTCGGGGTCCTCTTCGCCCAGGTTCCGCGCGCACCGCTCGACGTGCTCCGACGCGTCCTCGACGGAGATGTCGGCGACATGGATCAGACGGTTGCGGGCGGTCAGGGAGAGCCGGTGGTCCGGGCCGAGACGGCGTACGAGCCCGGCTTCCCCGCGTTCCAGGAGGCGTTCCGCGCGATCCGGCATGCCGTAGCCCGCGACGAACTCCCCCATGATGCTGAAGACCCGCGCGAGGTCCACGGAGTCCTCGCCCGCGGGGGCGTGCTCCGCCAGTGCCTCGACATGGGTCAGCAGGCTGCGCCAGCGGGGCCAGAGCGTGGGGTCACCGGTGTCGGCGGGCAGGCCTTCCACCAGCGCTTCCGCCGCCATCTCACGGGCCCGCGCGACCGCGTCGGGCCGGCGGTGCGGGTCGCCCGGATCGCTGGTGCGGGACACGGCCTGCACCAGACGGTGCAGGGACAGGGAGTCACCGCGCAGGGTGAGCATGCTGTGCGCCCGCAGGCGGCCCAGGGCGCGGCGGACCGCGACCGGGGCGCCGAGGGTTTCCGGCAGGGAGCGGGGAATGTCGTCAGGCGCGTACCAGGCGAGGGTGAGCAGGATGTGGACGGCGAGCGGGTCGTCGGCGAGCCGGTCCAGGGTGAGGTGCCAGACCCGGGCGACCGTCCGCTCGACGTCACCGCCCTCCGCCGCCGTCGCGTACATGGCGGCGGGGTAGGAGGTCAGATGGTCCAGGTAGTCGGCCGCGGTCGTGACCGTCTCCGCGCAGTAGGCGGCGGCCTGTTCCACCGCAAGCGGCAGACAGCCCAGCTCGGTGCAGAGGCGGCCGACCTGGTCGCCGGCCTCCGGGCAGATGCGGGTGAAGAGGTCCAGGGCGTCGTCGTGGGCGAGGACGTCCAGGGCGACCGTCTCGGCCAGCCCGTGCCAGCCGGAGGAGCGCCTGCTGGTGATCAGGAACCGGCCGTTGCCGGCCGCCGCCAGCAAGGGCTTGAGGTCGGCCGGGTCGGAGACGTTGTCGAGGACGATCACCCAGTTGTCGTGGACCGCGAGCCACCTCACGGCCCAGTCGCGTAACTGCTGCTGGCTCCCGGTCAGGTCCTGGTCCAGCTTGGCGGCGAGGCCGGCCAGTCCGGCGTCCAGCGCGGCCGGGCTGTCTGCGGTGATCCACCAGGCCGGCGAGTACTGGGGGTGGTCGGCGACCCAGCGCGCGGCGAGCGTGGACTTGCCGATGCCGCCGAGGCCGTGCAGTGCCCGCACGACGGCTCCGCCCGGGGTGGCCAGGGCGGCGTCCAGGAGGGCGAGTTCGCGCTCGCGGCCGACGAACAGGGCGGGCCGTACGGGGAGGTTCGTCAGTCCGGCCGGGGCGTCGACGGCCTCCGGCCGGAGCGAGGGGCGGGCGTACCCCTGGCCGGGCACGATCATGGCCTTGTCGATGTACTGATCGATGTGCTGCTGGGTGTACTGCGTCCCGACCGCACCCGCGCCGGTCACCGCGACGCCGATGTCGCGGCCTGCCGCTACCGCTTCGTCCCCTGACGCAGCCACGCCGGGCCGCCGGTCGAAAACGCCACTCATGTCTCACATCATGACGTTCGGCGCGGCGGCCGTCAGGACTACGGCGGTACTTGACTGCCTGTCAGCGGCGGTCGGGTGCCTAGCTCTTGGCCGGCTTGAGTCCCAGCGGTCCCGCGATCTCCTGGGTCATCACCCGGCCCGCCTCGAACTCCAGGGTGTCGTCGCCGAGGGTCTGGTCCGTGTCCAGGCCGTCCAGCTCCTCCAGGGGCTGGTTCAGGCGGACGTGGGCGACGACGGACTGGAGGGCCCGCAGGGTCGCCGAGGCGGTGGCGCCCCAGTTGGAGAAGTAGGAGAACTGCCACCACCACAGCGCCTCCGAGGTGCGGCCCGCGTTGTAGTGGGCCATGCCGTGGCGGAGGTCGGTGACGACGTCGGTCAGGTCGTCGGAGATCCGGGCCGCGACCGGTGCCTTGCGGGGCTCGTAGGGGTCGAAGACCTCCGAGTAGACGTCGATCGGCTCCAGCAGTCGCGCCAGGTTCTCGCGGAGCGCGTCGACGTCCGGCTCCGGGCCCGGGTCGGGTTCGTAGCGCTCGTCGGGGACGATGTCCTCGTGCGCGCCGAGCCGGCCGCCGGCCAGCATGAGCTGGGAGACCTCCAGGAGGAGGAACGGGACGGCCGAGTCGGGCTCGTCGCCCTTGGCGACCTCGGCGACGGCGACCAGGAAGCTCTCGATCTGGTCCGCGATCTGGACCGCGAAGTCGTCCGGGTTCCGCGTCGTGGAGTGCAGCGTGGCGTCAGACATCTAGGAGTCGTCTCCCCTCGAAGGCGCGGCCGAGGGTCACCTCGTCCGCGTATTCCAGGTCACCGCCCACCGGGAGGCCGCTGGCCAGGCGGGTGACCTTGAGGCCCATGGGCTTGATCATCCGGGCGAGGTACGTCGCCGTGGCCTCGCCCTCCAGGTTCGGGTCGGTGGCCAGGATCAGCTCCGTGACCGTCCCGTCGGCCAACCGCGCGAGAAGTTCTCGTATACGCAGGTCGTCCGGGCCCACACCCTCGATCGGGCTGATCGCGCCGCCCAGGACGTGGTATCGGCCGCGGAACTCGCGGGTGCGCTCGATCGCCACGACGTCCTTGGGCTCCTCCACGACGCAGATCACCGAGGGGTCGCGTCGCGGGTCGCGGCAGATCCCGCACTGTTCCTCCTGCGCGACGTTCCCGCACACCGCGCAGAAGCGGACCTTGGCCTTCACCTCGAGCAGTGCCTGGGCGAGACGCCGTACGTCCGTCGGCTCCGCCTGGAGGACGTGGAAGGCGATCCGCTGGGCGCTCTTGGGACCGACGCCGGGCAATCGGCCCAGCTCGTCGATGAGGTCCTGTACCACGCCTTCGTACAACGGACTGCCGTCCTTCCTGGGGTGCCTTCAATACGTACGGTAGACGGCCCCTGCCTGTCTTCGAAAGGCAGGACTCCGAGTCAGAAGGGCAGGCCCGGGATGCCGCCGCCGCCCAGGCCCTGGGCGAGCGGGCCGAGCTTCTGCTGCTGGAGGGCCTGCGCGTTCTCGTTGGCCGCGTGCACGGCCGCGACGACCAGGTCGGCCAGGGTCTCGGTGTCCTCCGGGTCCACCGCCTTCGGGTCGATGACCAGACCGCGCAGCTCGCCGGCGCCGCTGACCGTGGCCTTCACCAGGCCACCGCCCGCCTGGCCCTCGACCTCGGTGTCCGCCAGTTCCTCCTGCGCACGGGCCAGGTCCTGCTGCATCTTCTGAGCCTGCTGGAGCAGCTGCTGCATGTTGGGCTGGCCACCACCGGGAATCACGATCAGCTCCTGTTTCGTACGGCTGCCGGACGGGTTTTCCCGCCTGGCACGAGCCTACGTGGTCCGCGCGGCCGTCGCCCCAGCACTCTTTCGAGTGAGTTACCCATCGGGCCTATACCTGATCAAGACCCCCTTCCGGGCGGAAAAGCGATGAAAGGCTCACCTTCGCCACCCATTGGGCGGTAGGAAGGGTCCGGCACAACATCATCAGGCGTCACGCAGCGTCAGTACGCCGTCCGTACGCAGAGTCAGTAGGGAGTGCCGGGTGGGTCAGCCGGAGATGCAGCCCGAGGGTCCGCCTCAGGACGGGCGCGGCGAGGGGGCGGCCGGGCTGCGGCCGGGGGATCTGACCGGGCGGGCGTTCCCGCTCGGCGACTGGGCCGAGCCCGCGCAGCGCCTGGACGATCTCTACCGGTGGGTGGAGCGCGGGGCCCTGGACACCGCGGCCTGGTATCTCGCCGACCGGGTGTGGAAGCGGCGCGGGGCGCGGGCGTTGCGCGGGGGTGCGGCGGCGGGCGCGGTGGCGGGGGCCGCGCTGCCGCTGCTGGATCTGACCGGTGTGATGGGCGGGGTCGCCCCGTGGGGGTATCTGGCGCTGATGCTCGCGGTGGCCTGTGTGGGGGTCGACCGGTTCTTCGGGGTCACCTCGGGGTGGATAAGGGACGTGGCGACCGCGCAGGCCGTCCAGCGCAGACTCCAGGCGTTCCAGTTCGACTGGGCCTCGGAGAGCGTGCGCGAGGTGCTGGGCCCGACGGAGGGCACGGCGAGCGAGGCGGCCGACCGGTGCCTCGGGGTGCTGCGGCGGTTCTGCGAGGACGTGACCGAGCTGGTGCGCACCGAGACCGCGGACTGGATGGTGGAGTTCCGCACCGGGTCCGCGCCGCTGGGCATCCAGAGCTCGGTCGGGGCGGGCACCCGCGGGGAGTCGGGGGGCGCGCAGGGACGGTTCCCCATGCCGCCCGGCCCGGCCCGCCCGAACATGCCCCGCCAGCGCCCGCCGGAGCCCCGCTGACCGGTGGGTTCAGGAGCGGGTGTTTCGTCAGCGCTCAGGAGCGGGTGCAGGTCAGCTCAGGAGCGGGTGTAGGTCAGCTCCTCGCCGGTGCTGGTGTTGACGCGCTGGAGCGTGTCCGCCGACAGCAGGGTGATCTCGGTGGCCTCGCCGGGTGAGCAGGAGGAGAGCGGTTCGCCGGTCGTCACCGTGGACGGGCCGATCCGCAGCGGCCCGTCCCCGGCCGGCTTCTCGCTGAGCGCGGCGGCGAAGACGCAGTGGTAGTCGCCGTCGGCGGTGGGGCCGTCCGCGACGAGCGAGAGCACCGTGTCGCCCGGCTCGCCCTGCTGGATGGTCAGCTCGCGGGTGTGCACGCCGTCGGCGTTGTCGATGGTGGTCGTCCAGGTGCCTAGGTAGGCCGCCGGGATCGCGCCGTCCGCCCCTTCGGTGCTCGTCGAAGGGGAGGGCGTGGAGGGCCCTGGGGTGGGCGGGGCGGTGGTCGCCTCGGTGGTCGCGGTCGGCGTCGGGGTCGGTGACGGGCCCGCATCGGCGTCGCCGTCACCGTTCATCAGCGCGTACACCGAGCCCCCGGCGGCCAGCGCGACGATCAGCGCGACGACGACGAGCAGAGCGGTGGCCCGGCCGCTGCGGCGGCCCGGTTCCTGGAGCTGCTGATGGGGCGGGAGTCCGTACGGCGGGGTCGGGCCGAGGCCGCCGTAGGAGGCGGGCCGCGAGGGCGGGCCGCCGTAGGGCTGCTGCGGGTAGGGCTGCTGCGGGTACGGTTGACCGGGCTGCTGGGGATAGCCGTAGCCCTGCTGGGGATAGCCGTGCGGGGGCTGCTGGGGTGGCGGGGCCGGCGGAGGGCCGTAGGCGGGGTGGGCGGGTGGCGGCGGTGCCGCCGGGGCGGCCTGGCCGGCGGTCATGGTCGGCAGGTGGTTCAGCGGCGGTGCGGCGCCCGCGCCGCCGGGGCCGCCGGAGCCGGCCGGGGCGCCGGGACCACCTGGGCCGCCCTGGACGTCCGGCGCACCGGCCGCGCCGTAGCCCGCCGCGCCACCGGGGCCACCGGAACCGGCCGGGACTCCGGCGCCGCCCGGCGCACCCGGCCCACCGTGGCCCGCAGCGCCACCGGGACCACCGGGACCACCGGAACCGCCCGGGACGCCGACGCCGCCCTGGAGACCCGGCGCACCAGGCGCACCCGGCGCACCCGCCACTCCATAGCCCCCCGCTCCACCGGGACCGCTGTGCGCGCCCGCCGCGCCCGCCGCGCCCGGACCGCCCGGCGCACCCGGTCCCGCCGCGCCGCGCGGCACTCCGGCACCCTCGTCGGCCGACGCGGCGTGCTCGGGCGAGGGTCCCGCCGACTCCGGGCTCTCCGTCTCCAGCAGCCGTACCGCGTGCCGTCCGAGCTGGGCGACCAGCGCGCCCGGCAGCCAGGGATCGAGGGCGCGGCCGTCGGAGACGGTGTCCTCCGCGCCGGTGCGTTCCAGGACGGCGTCCAGGGTGGGACGGGCGGCGGGGTCCTTGCGCAGGCAGTCGCGGACGAGGTCGGCGATGCCCTCGGGGACCCGCGACAGATCGGGTTCCTCCTGCGCGATGCGGAACATCAGGGCGTGCACCCCGCTGTCGGCGCCCCCGAAGGGCAGCGCGCCGGTGGCGGCGTAGGCGAGGACGGAGCCGAGGCAGAAGACGTCGCAGGCGGGGGTGATGCGGTCGCCGCGGACCTGCTCGGGCGCCATGAAGCCGGGTGAGCCGACCAGTGCGCCGGTGCGGGTGAGCCCGCCGTCGGTGACCGTCTCCAGGGCGCGGGCGATGCCGAAGTCGATGACGCGGGGCCCGTCGATGGTCACCAGGACGTTGGACGGCTTGAGGTCGCGGTGGATGATCCCGGCGGCGTGGATGTCCTTGAGGGCATGGGCGAGGCCGGCCGCCAGGATCCGCACAGAGCGCTCGGGCAGCGGCCCGTGGTCGTGGCCGACGACCTGCTGGAGGCTCGGTCCGGCGACGTATCCGGTGGCGACCCAGGGCACGGCGGCCTCGGTGTCGGCGTCGAGCACGGGTGCCGTCCAGTGCCCGCCGACCTGCCGGGCGGCCCGCACCTCCTGGCGGAACCGGGCCCGGAACTCCTCCTGGGCGGCGAGTTCCGCGCGCACCACCTTGACCGCGACCGTCCGTCCCCGGTCCGACCGGGCCAGATAGACCTGACCCATGCCGCCGGCGCCGAGCCGCCCGAGCAGCCGGTAAGCGCCCGTCTGCCGCGGGTCCCCTGGCCCCAGTCTCTCCATGCCGCCGCCTCCCCCTCGCCGGGCCACAGCCCGGCGCGAGCCGGGCGACAGCCGGGCCGCGGCCGACGTCCGGCCGTGCCTCGGGCCGAGCCCCAGGCCGAGAATAATGCGGCCCTCACAGGGAGTCGTACGGGCCGCTGTCTACGGTTCCGTAACAGGTGGCCCCAGGTCGTCCAGCGCCTTCGACAGCCGCTCCAGCGCCTCCACCGCGGCGGCGAGTCCGGCCTCGCCGAGGGCGTCGGCGAGCCGGTCGGCGTAGGCCGCGTGGCCGGGGTCGATCCTGCCGACCGCGGCGCGGCCCTCCGGTGTCGGCGCGAGCAGTTTGGCGCGGCGGTGCGCGGGGTTGGTCCGGTACTCGGCGAGGCCGCGCTCGACCAGCAGGTCGGCGATGCGCTGGACGCTCTGCCGGGTGATGCCCATGGCGCGGGCGATCCCGGCCACCGGCAGCGGTTCGCGCAGCACCGCGCCCAGCACCTGCCACCAGGCGGCGGTCAGCCCGGCCGGCCGGGCCAGCTCCTCGGCGACGGCGAGGAACTGGCCGTTCAGCCGGAACACGCCGAGCGCGCCGCGGCTGAACAGGTCCTGGCGGGTGCGGCTCACAGGGCCCCCGCCTTCTCGAGCACCGCGTAGGCCGCCGCGTCGGAGTCGTGGAACAGCCGGTACCAGGCGTCCAGCACCTCGCCCTCGTACACCCCGAGCAGCCGCAGGATCTCGCGGGCGAAGGCGACCGGCTCGGTGGGTCCGGCGGTGATCAGCGGGCCGTCGGTGACGGCGTCCGCGTCGACGTACCGCGCGCCGCCCGCGTAGCCGGTGGCGGCCAGGTAGAAGGAGACGGCGCTGGTGTGGGCGCGGTCGTCGAGCAGGCCCTCGCGGGCGAGTCCGGCGGTGGCGCCGCAGATCGCGGCGACGGGCACGCCGGCCGCCAGGAAGGCGCGGGCCTTGCGGGCGAAGGGGGCGAGGTCGTCCGAGGTGTCCCAGAGGTCGGCGCCCGGGAGGATCAGCAGCGAGCTGTCCTCGGGCCGTACGTCGTCCAGGGCGAGGTCGGGCTGGACGCGCAGGCCGCCGATGCTGCGGACGGGGGCGGTGGTGGGGCCGACGGTGCGGATCTCGTGGCCGGCGCGGGCGAGGTGCGCGGTGGCGTGGCCGGTCTCCCAGTCGGCGAGGGTGTCGTAGACGGCGAGGTGGACGGGCTTGCGGCTCATGGTTCCTCCTCAGACGTTCTCTTGATGACAGCAGACTGTCATTTCGACAGCCTGCTGTCAACAGGCGGCGTCGACAGACTGTCGCAAAAACCCCCCGACCGCAGACAGGACGCCGATACCGCGTCCGTATCGCGGACATTTACGCTCGCCCGCATGACCCCTCATCCCGACCCCCAGGCCGGCGCCGCCGTGAAGGCCGCGGACCGCGCGCATGTCTTCCACTCCTGGTCCGCGCAGGAGCTCATCGACCCGCTCGCCGTCGCCGGCGCGGAGGGGTCGTACTTCTGGGACTACGACGGCAAGCGCTACCTCGACTTCACCAGCGGCCTCGTCTACACCAACATCGGCTACCAGCACCCCAAGGTCGTCGCCGCGATCCAGGAGCAGGCCGCGAAGATGACCACCTTCGCGCCCGCCTTCGCCGTCGAGGCGCGCTCGGAGGCGGCCCGGCTGATCGCCGAGCGCACCCCCGGCGACCTGGACAAGATCTTCTTCACCAACGGGGGCGCGGACGCCGTCGAGCACGCGGTGCGGATGGCCCGGCTGCACACCGGCCGTCCCAAGGTGCTCTCGGCGTACCGCTCGTACCACGGCGGCACCCAGCAGGCCGTGAACATCACCGGTGACCCGCGCCGCTGGGCCTCCGACTCCGGCGCGGCCGGCGTGGTGCGGTTCTGGGCTCCCTTCCTCTACCGCTCCCGCTTCTACGCCGAGACCGAGGAGCAGGAGTGCGCGCGGGCGCTGGAGCACCTGGAGACGACGATCGCCTTCGAGGGGCCGTCGACCGTCGCCGCGATCATCCTGGAGACCATCCCCGGCACCGCCGGGATCATGGTGCCGCCGCCCGGCTACCTCGCCGGAGTGCGCGAGATCTGCGACAAGTACGGCATCGTCTTCATCCTCGACGAGGTGATGGCGGGCTTCGGGCGGACCGGTGAGTGGTTCGCGGCCGACCTGTTCGACGTCACGCCCGACCTGCTGACCTTCGCCAAGGGTGTGAACTCCGGGTACGTGCCGCTCGGCGGCGTCGCCATCTCCGGCGCGATCGCCGAGACGTTCGGCAAGAAGCCCTACCCCGGCGGTCTCACCTACTCCGGGCACCCCCTGGCCTGCGCCGCGGCCGTCGCGACGATCGGCGTCATGGCCGAGGAGGGCGTCGTCGAGAACGCCGCCCGGCTCGGCGCCGAGGTCGTGGAGCCGGCCCTGCGGGAGCTGGCCGAGCGGCACCCGAGCGTCGGCGAGGTGCGCGGCGTCGGCATGTTCTGGGCGCTGGACCTGGTCAAGGACCGCGAGACCCGTGAGCCGCTGGTGCCGTACAACGCCGCCGGCGAGGCGAACGCCCCGATGGCCGCGTTCGGGGCCGCCGCCAAGGCACACGGCATCTGGCCCTTCATCAACATGAACCGCACTCATGTCGTGCCGCCGTGCAACGTCACCGAGGCCGAGCTGAAGGAGGGCCTGGCGGCGCTGGACGCGGCCCTCACGGTGGCCGACGAGTACGTCGTGTAACCGGTTACCCCGGGTGGGGGGACCGCGTAAGGTGGCGTGCTCGTGGGCACACCAGTGCACGCCATTCGAACGTGAGAGCAAGAGGGAGTCCCCCCACCATGCCCGGCACCAGCGGCAACGGCGCTGTGACCCGTAGCACCCTGCGGCAGCAGATCGCGGACGCGCTGCGCGACGAGGTGCTGGCCGGGCGGCTCCAGCCGGGGCAGGAGTTCACGGTGAAGGAGATCGCCGAGCAGTACGGCGTCTCCGCGACCCCGGTGCGCGAGGCCCTGGTCGACCTGGCCGCGCAGGGACTGCTGGAGGCCGACCAGCACCGCGGCTTCCATGTCCGCGAGTACTCCGTCGACGACTTCCGCGGGCTGGTGGAGGCCCGCAGCCTGGTCACCGACGGCATGTTCCAGGCGCTCGGCGCCGGCCACCGCGGCTTCCGCGACCCCGACGACCCGGGCACGGCCGCCGCGCTCGCGGGTGTGCGCCGCCGCGGCGAGGAGGCCCAGCGCGCCGCCACGGCCGGCGACCTCACCGTCCTCATCGGCTACGACCTGCGCTTCTGGCGCGAGCTGAGCGGCCTGTTCGGCAACCCCTACCTCGCCGACTTCCTGCACCGGCTGCGCGTCCAGTCCTGGGTCTGCGCGGTGCAGCACCTGCGCCGGCTGCCCGATCTGCGGGGGCTGCTGTGGGCCGGGCACACCGAGCTGATGGACGCCCTGGCCCGCCGGGACACCGACGAGGCGCGCACGCTGATCGCCGCGTACAACACCCACTCGCTGGCACTGATCGAGCGACTGGCGGGCGGCTGACGGCAGTTCTGGGTATGGGACCGGTACGGGAGGGGACCCGTCCGGGCCCCACCCATTACGCTGCCCTGACCACCGTGCGCGCGCCCGTACCCGAGGAGCCCTCTTTTGGCCTGTGACCTGTGGCTGGTCCCGCTCGTCGACCTGTTGTGCCACACGCCGGACAACCCGTTCGCCGAGGAACTCGCGCAATACGACAAGGCGCTCGCCGAGGCCGGGCTGCCGCCGGTGCCGGTGTACCAGTACATGCCGGGGCTGTCCGGCGAGGTCGCCCCGGTCGCCGGATTCGACTACGACGCCCTGCACTTCCTGCGCCGCGCCTACTTGTTGCAGGTCTGCGGCCTGCCGGTGACCCCGGTCGACGAACTGGGCGGGGACTACGAACAGCTGCTGGAGATGTTCGAGACGACGGCCCAGCAGTCCCACCTGGTCTGGCACTACGACCACGCGGGCGCCTATGTGCCGATCGACTTCCCGCACCCGCTCTCCAACGACGAACTCCTCGCGGGCGGCGGCCCGCTGGGCTCCGCCAGCGGGCTGCTGCGGGAGTTGGAGACCGTCGCGCCGACGCTCGGCATCGACCCGCTCAACCCCCCGGCGCCCCCGCAACCCCCGCTCGGCCCGACCGAGTTGGAGGAGCCCGCCGTGCCGGCCCCGTACGACCCGAGCCCGTTCGCCCGCGAGCGGCACGTCTGGCTGGGGCTGCACGCGGCGGCAACGCGGAGTCTGGCGCAGGGATCGATGATCGTCTTCAGCTGACGACCGCGCGCCTGCGGCTGACGCCGGCTCAGCGGCCCAGCTGGGCCAGGCCCTTCTGCACGTCGTCGTAGTTCATCACCGGCGTGTAGGTGATCTCCGCGCCGAGGTGGAGGAAGAACGGCTCGCTGAGCACCGGCATCTGACTGCTGTCCTGCATGTCGAACACCATGTAGGCGGTGCGTCTGCCCTGGTCGGAGGTGAAGTACGCCGCTTCCGGCTTGATCTGCTCCATCGACTCCGCGAGCAGCTTGGGGAGGGTGCCGTTCCGGATGGCCTCGTTGGCCATGGCCGTGTCCATCCGCACCTTCAGGAGTACGCGCATCGCAGTCACCTTCTTCTGCCGGTTCCGGCTCGTCCGCCGACGCGTCCGTACACCCTCACCCTATGCCCGATACGCACCGGATGCCCGGCTGGTCGAGGTGAGCGCCGATACCTCATGAGCAGGCCGTCGGGGTCGTCCGTTCGGTCGACCCCGGCCTCGTCCGTTCCGGTCGCCGGAGGCAGCCGGTACGCCGACGGGCGCGGCCGGTGTCCGGACCCAGCATGGAGGGCATGCAGCAGCACAAGAAGATCTCGAAGCGCACCCGTCTCGTCACCGGCGGCGCCCTCGCCGCCGCCGTCGCCCTCACCACCGTCGGCGCGGTCTCGGCCAACGCCACCTCTCCCGCCGAGGGCACCCCGGCCGCCGTCACGGCGGACGTCCGGAACCAGGACCTGTACCAGTCCTCGCATCTGAGCATCGACGCCGCGACCGAGGCCGCCCAAGCCGCCCTGGAGGCCGCCGAGAAGGAGAACCAGCGCGTCACCGTCGCCGTCGTCGACCGCAACGGCAACACCGTCGTGACCCTCCGCGGCGACGGCGCGGGACCGCAGTCCTACGAGTCCGCCGAGCGCAAGGCCTACACCGCCGTCTCCTGGAACGCCCCCACCTCCGAACTCGCCAAGCGCCTGGAGCAGACCCCGAACCTGAAGGACATCCCCGGCACCCTCTTCCTCGCGGGCGGCGCCCCCGTGACCGCCAAGGGCGCCCCGATCGCGGGCATCGGCGTCGCGGGCGCCCCCTCCGGAGCCCTCGACGAGAAGTACGCCCAGGCCGGCGTGGCGGCACTCGGCCGGTAACGGCAGGCAGCCGGCACCTTGAGCAGTACGCCCCTCCCGATCCCGGCGGCGCACGGTACCCCCCGGGCCGTGCGCCGCCGGCCGTTCGCCGCGCTGCGCGACCTGACCCGCCCGAGGAGTTCGACCATGACCCCCGCCGACCGTGCCCTGCTGTCCGCCGCCGAGGCGGGCGACGCCGGTGCCGTCCGCGCCGCCCTCGCAGCGGGCGCCGGCACCGGGACCCGCGACGCGCACCGCCGCACACCCCTGCTACTGGCCGCGCTGGGCGACCATGTGGCCGCCGCCGAGGTGCTGGTCGCCGCGGGCGCCGACGTCGACGCCGCCGACGACCGGGCGGACAGCCCCTGGCTGGTCACCGGCGTCACCGGCAGCGTGCCGATGATGCGCACCCTGCTCCCGGCGGGGCCGGACCTGACGCAGGTCAACCGCTTCGGCGGCGTCTCCCTCATCCCCGCCGCCGAACGCGGCCACGTCGGCTACGTCCGTGCCGTGCTGCGCGAGACCGCCATCGACGTCGACCACGTCAATCACCTCGGCTGGACCGCGCTGCTGGAGGCGGTGATCCTCGGCGACGGCGGCCGGGCCCACCAGGAGATCGTGGAACTCCTCGTCACCGCCGGTGCCACCCCCGGCCTCCCCGACGGCGACGGCGTCACCGCCCTGGAACACGCCGAGCGGCGCGGGTTCACCGAGATCGCGGGACTGCTGAGGGCCGTACGACGGCCCGAGCGGTAAGGACCCGCAGGAAAAACGGAGCTGGGCACCGCCCTGCTGCGACGCAGCGGCGATGCCCAGCTCAGAGGCGTTTCTCAGGGCCTCGGCCCGCAGGCCTCAGATGAACGAGTTGATCTCGATCGTCTCGTCCCGGCCCGGGCCCACGCCGATCGCGGAGATCGGGGCGCCGGACATCTCCTCCAGCGCCTTCACGTAGTTCTGGGCGTTCTTCGGCAGGTCGGAGAAGGACTTCGCCTTGGTGATGTCCTCGGACCAGCCCGGCAGCGTCTCGTAGACCGGCTTCGCGTGGTGGAAGTCCGACTGCGAGTACGGCAGCTCCTCGACGCGCTTGCCGTCGATCTCGTAGGCGACACAGACCGGGATCTGCTCCCAGCCGGTGAGCACGTCGAGCTTGGTGAGGAAGAAGTCCGTCAGGCCGTTCACCCGGGTCGCGTACCGGGCGATCACCGCGTCGAACCAGCCGCAGCGGCGGTCACGGCCGGTGGTCACGCCCCGCTCGCCGCCGATCCGGCGCAGCGCCTCGCCGTCCTCGTCGAACAGCTCGGTCGGGAACGGGCCCGCGCCGACACGGGTCGTGTACGCCTTGAGGATGCCGATGACCCGGCTGATCTTCGTCGGGCCCACGCCGGCGCCGGTGCAGGCGCCGCCCGCGGTCGGGTTCGACGAGGTGACGAAGGGATACGTGCCGTGGTCGATGTCCAGCAGCGTGCCCTGGCCGCCCTCGAACAGGACGACCTTGTCCTCCTCCAGTGCCTGGTTCAGCACCAGCACCGTGTCCGCGACGTACGGCCGCAGCTTGTCGGCGTAGCCCAGCAGCTCCTCGACGACCTGCTCCACGGCGATGGCGCGGCGGTTGTAGAGCTTGGTGAGCAGCTGGTTCTTGACGTCGAGGGCCGCCTCGACCTTCTGCTCCAGGATCGACTCGTCGTAGAGGTCCTGAACCCGGATGCCCACGCGGTTGATCTTGTCCGCGTAGGTCGGGCCGATACCGCGGCCGGTGGTGCCGATCTTGCGCTTTCCGAGGAAGCGTTCCGTCACCTTGTCGACAGTGACGTTGTACGGCGTGATGATATGCGCGTTACCGCTGATCAGGAGCTTGGACGTGTCGACGCCGCGCTCGTTCAGCCCACTCAGCTCGGAGAGCAGGACAGACGGGTCGACGACGACACCGTTACCGATGACCGGCGTACAGCCGGGAGACAGGATTCCGGAAGGGAGCAGGTGGAGGGCGTACTTCTGGTCACCCACGACTACCGTGTGGCCGGCGTTGTTGCCGCCCTGGTAGCGCACCACATAGTCAACGGATCCGCCGAGCAGGTCCGTCGCCTTTCCCTTGCCTTCGTCACCCCACTGAGCACCGAGCAGCACAAGTGCGGGCACGCGCGTACACCCCTTCCGGGCGGGGCATGTCCAGGGTCAGGGGCGCGCGCGGTAGGTCTTTACCACCGCGTGCACCGCGCGACCGTCATTGGCCGCAACCGTAGGACCGGGTGCCCCGGAATAGACGAAGCCCCTGGCGCAATAGCGCAAGGGGCTCTTGCACAAAGATGCTACCCGAGGAAGCGAGGCATGACCGAGGTGGCGACTTCCGTGACGTCCGAGCAGCTGTTGGTGATCATCGATCCGGTCGCCATGCGAGTGGACTCGGAGTCCACGCGAATCGCAAAAGACGTGCTCAGGGCGGGTGCCGCCGCCAAGGTGTGTCTCCCGGACGGCCCCGAGGAATTCGCCCGGGCACTGGCCCGGCGCGGCTCGCGGCGACCGGTCGTGATCGGTGACGACCGCGCCCTGGTCCGGGCCGTGTCCCTTTTGCACCGGCAGCGGGAGCTGGCCGGATGTGTGCTGTCCGTGGTGCCGGTCGGCTCCGGCTCCGGGATGTCGCTGGCCCGGTCCCTCGGGGTCCCGGCCGGTGCCGTCGCGGCCGCGCGGGCCGTGCTGGAGGGCGCCGAGCGGCGGCTGGACCTGCTGGTCGACGACAGCGACGGGGTGGTGGTCGGAGCGGTCGGCATCCCGCCGCTGCCGGGTGGACGGGACGCGCCGGAGGGGGCCGGCGCGGTGGGGCGGCCCTGGCTGCGGACCTGCCAGTCCCTCGTCCGCACCCTGGTGCCGGCCCGGCCCACCCGGGTGACCTCCGCCTCCGTGCCGAGCGCGGCCGGGCCCGCCCGGCTGCGGGTCGAGGTCGACGGCCAGACCCTGATCGACCTCGGCCAGCCGGTGGAGGCCGTCTCGCTGACCCCGGCCGGCTCCGGCGAGGCCACCGTGGAGGTCCGCCCCCTCTCCGTCGGCGCCGAGGCGACCCCGCTGCTGGCGACGGGCCACCGGGTGACGGTGTCCGGCACGGACTTCCGCTACCGGGCCGACGCGCTGGTCTCCGGCCCGGTCCGCCGGCGGACGTGGACGGTGTGGGAGGGCGGCTTGGGACTGACGCTGCCGGCGTCTTAGGGGCGTTCTGGGGGGCGTGGCGTCTCAGGGGGCCTGGCCTCTCAGGGAGCGGCGTAGGCGGCGCAGGGAGGCCTGGGTGGTGCGGGAGGGCCTGGGTGACCGTAGAGGGCCTGGGTGACCGTAGAGGGCCTGGGTGACCTCAGGGAGGGCGTGGGGAGCCGCACAGGCGGGCGTGGGGGTGGCGCGGGAGGAACTGGGGCGCGCAGGACGTCGTAGGCGCCCCAGTGCTCGTCGATGGGCCTGGGACGGGGTGTGGCGGGTGGAGGTGTGGCGGGTGGAGGTGCGGCGCTGCCCAGTGCCGCGCCGCCCAGTGCGGCGCTTCCCAGTGCGGCGCCGCCCTCCGGGACCGTCATCGCACCTCGACGCTCAGGCCCTCCAGCCCTCTGATCACGAAGTTCGGCTTGCGGGCCGGTTCCGCCGCCAGGGCCAGGGTCGGGGCCCGCTCCAGAAGGGCCCGCATCGAGGCCGCCAGCTCGATACGGGCCAGCGGGGCGCCGATGCAGTAGTGGATACCGGCGCTGAAGGAGATGTGCGGATTGTCCTCGCGGGTGAGGTCCAGGCGTTCGGGGTCGGCGAAGACGGCCGGGTCGTGGTTGGCGGAACCGAAGAGCAGCGCGAGTTCCGCGCCGCGGGGAACGGTCGTGCCGTCGATCTCGATCTCGTCCAGCACCCAGCGTTCGAAGAGCTGGAGCGGGGTGTCGTAGCGCATCAGCTCTTCGACGGCGGACGGGATCAGGGAGTGGTCCGCGCGCAGGGCGGCGAGCTGGCCGGGGTTGCGGAACAGCGCCCACCAGCCGTTGACCGTGGCGTTCACCGTCGCCTCGTGGCCCGCGTTGAGCAGCAGCACGCAGGTCGAGATCATCTCCTGCTCGGTGAGCCGGTCGCCCTCGTCGTGCGCCGCGATCAGACCGGAGATCAGGTCGTCGCCGGGCTCCTTGCGGCGCTCCGCGATCAGTCCGCGCAAGTAGTCGGAGAACTCCCGCGACGCCCGTACCGCCTTCGCAGCCGTCTCCTCGGACGGGTTCAGCTCGTACATCCCGCAGATGTCCGCCGACCAGGGCCGCAGCGGCGCCCGGTCGGACTCGGGGACGCCCAGCATCTGCGCGATCACCGCCACCGGCAGCGGCTCGGCGACATCGGCGAGCAGATCACCACCGCCGCGCCGGACCAGCCGGTCGGCCAGCTCCCCGGCCAGCCGCTCCACGTACGGCCTCAGCCCCTCCACCGTCCGGGGTGTGAACGCCTTCGACACCAGGCGCCGGATCCGGGTGTGGTCCGGCGGCTCCAGGTCGAGCATGCCGTGGTCGTTGAGGGTGTGGAACGGCTCGTGCTCCGGCGGCGGCGGGGTGCGGCCGAAGTCCTCGTGGGTGAAGCGGTGCTGGTAGGTGCGGCCCAGCCGCCGGTCCCGCAGCAGCGCCGAGACGTCCGCGTGGTGCGGCACCAGCCACTGGTCGGTGGGCGCGTAGTGGATCACCCGGCCCCTGGCGCGCAGCTCGGCGTAGGCGGGGTACGGGTCCGCGAGGAACGCCGGGTCCCACGGGGCGAAGGCGAGGTCGGTAGGGCCTGACATGTGCGGACGCTAACGCGCGCGGGCGGGGTCTGACCAGAGGTGTCCTCGCGGGGCCGTCAGCCGGTGCGGCGGTGCCGCGCCCGGCCGTTGCCGCGCAGCCGCACGGCGACGTAGCCGAGGAGGGCCACGGCCGCCAGCACCAGCACGGCCTTGGAGGCGACCCCGACGTACGTGCCCACCACGGCCCACTGGTCGCCGAGCAAGTAGCCCGCCATGACCAGCACCGAGTTCCAGATCAGGCTGCCGAGCGCGGTCAGCGTGACGAAGACGGGCAGCGGCATGCGCTCCACTCCGGCGGGGACGGAGATGAGGCTGCGGAAGACCGGCACCATACGGCCGAAGAAGACCGCCTTCGTGCCGTGCTTCGCGAACCACTCCTCCGTGCGCTCCAGGTCGGACGTCTTCACCAGCGGCAGCTTCGCCCAGAGCGCGTACATCCGGTCCCGGCCGAGGAGCATGCCGATCCAGTACAGGACGACGGCTCCCGCGACCGAGCCGAGCGTGGTCCAGAACAGCGCGGAGCCCAGGCTGAGGACGCCCTGCCCGGCGGCGAACCCGGTCAGCGGCAGGATCACCTCGCTGGGCAGCGGCGGGAAGAGGTTCTCCAGGGCGATCGCCAGGCCGGCGCCGGGGCCGCCCATCGTCTCCACGAGACCGGTGGCCCAGCCCGCCACACCCTCCGTGGGTTTCTGCGGCGCGGCCAACGGCATGGTGTGCATCTGAGAAGCCTCCGGTGCGGTCGTGTCCTGGGCGGCCGCCCCGGCGGCCCGTCACGCTGGAGAACGCCGCTCGGCGTCGACGAGTGCCCGTCCGGCCCGTTGTGTGGTTCGCGTTACCTGTCCTCCGCACCGCTCACACGTCTTCACAGAACGTCTACGATCACCGGCATGTCGATCACGCCTTCCGTGCCGGTGCTGCGAGGCCGCAAGAACACCGTCCTCCGGTTCGACGGCGCCGCGCTGGTCCTGCGGCAGTCGGACGAGGAGCGTCACATACCCCTGGCGGCCGTCGCCTCCGTGCGGGCGGAGCGGCGCACCGTCGAGGTGGCGCTGCGGGCACCGGCCGGCAGCGCGCCGACCGTCTACCGGCTGGAGGACCTCGGCGAGGCCGCCGCCACCGCCTTCGCCGATGCCGTGACCGCCGCGCTGCCCGGCGCCGCCGAGGGCTCCGAGGCCGTCACCGACGGCCTGGCGCTCGTCAGCGTCCGCACCACCCCCGACGACGAGAGCCAGGAGCTCGCCAACCGGCGCAGGATCAGACGGGGCCTGCTGGCGCTCGCCGCCGTGCTCGTCCTGGAGAGCGTGGCCGTCTCGCTGGCCGGGGATGCGCTGGCGATGATCGCGATCTGGCCGGCCGGCATCCTCGCCGGCCTGCTGATGGTTCCGTGGGCCCGCATGATGCCCGGCATCGCCCGCGTGCGGCGGCTGCGGCGCGACGGGATCACGGTGATCGCGCAGTACTCGGGCTACGTCGACGGCCTCTATGTGTACGACTTCACCGACCTCGGCGGCCGACCGTACGCGTACACCCCGTCCGCCTACCGCGGCGAGCGGATCGAGATCGTCTACGACCCCGCCGACCCCTGCGCGGGAGGCGAGCGCAGCCATCTGCCCGGGCGGTTCGCCCTGCTGTCCCCGGCGCTGCTCCTCGGTCTGCCCGCGCTCTTCTGCCTCCTCGTGACCCTGCTCGTGGTCGCCGCGGCGTTCCTCGCCTGACCGGGTCACGAGCCCGCGCACGGCCGCCGGTCAGCCCGGTGTCACCAGCCGTGCCTCGTAGGCGAACACGGCCGCCTGGGTGCGGTCCCTGAGGCCCAGTTTCACCAGGACCCGGCTGACATGGGTCTTGATCGTCGACTCGGCGACCACCAGCCGCCCCGCGATCTCCGCGTTCGACAGGCCCTGGGCGATGAGGACCAGCACCTCCGTCTCCCGGTCGGTCAGATCGCCGTACGCCTCCTGCGCCCGCGGCAGCAGCCTCGGGGCCTCGGACAGCTTCGAGAACTCGGTGATCAGCCGTCTGGTGACCGACGGGGCGAGCAGCGCCTCCCCCGACGCCACCACCCGGACCCCCTCGGCGAGCTGGCGGGCCGAGGCGTCCTTGAGCAGGAAGCCGGAGGCTCCCGCGCGCAGCGCCTGATACACGTACTCGTCGAGGTCGAAGGTGGTCAGCACCAGCACCTTCGCGCCACCGTCCGCGGCGATGATCTCGCGGGTCGCCTCGATGCCGTTCAGCTCGGGCATCCGGATGTCCATCAGCACCACGTCGGGGCTGAGTTCGCGGACCTTCGCGACGGCCTCGCGGCCGTTCACCGCCTCTCCGACGACCTCCATGCCCGGCATCGCGTTGAGCAGGACGGAGAAGCCCTCGCGCACCATCATCTGATCGTCCGCGATCAGCACCCTGATGGTCATGCGTCGGCCTCGCTCGCCGCCGGGACCGGCAGGAACACCGCCACCTCGTACCCTCCCTCGTCCGTGGGGCCGGCCGTCATCTCGCCGTTCAGCATCGAGACCCGCTCGCGCATCCCGGTGATGCCGTGGCCCGCGCCGGGCGAGGGCTTCACCAGCGACGGCTCCGGCGGCGGGCCGTTGACTATGCGCAGGCCGAGACCGCCGAGGACATAGCCGATCTCGACGCGGGCGTCGGCGCCGGGCGCGTGCCGGAGGGTGTTGCTCAGCGCCTCCTGCACGATCCGGTACGCCGACAGCTCCACGCCCTGCGGCAGTTGCCGCACCGCTCCGGTCACCGTCTTGGTGACGCCCGGGCCGGCCTCCCGCACATTGGCGAGCAGCGCGTCCAGGTCGGCGAGGGTGGGCTGCGGGGCGTCCGGTGCCGCGTAGTCCTCGGCGCGGACCACGCCCAGGACCCGGCGCAGCTCGGTAAGGGCCGCCACCGCGTTCTCCCGGATGGTGGCGAAGGCGCGCTCCAGCTCCGGCGGCGGGTTCTCCACCCGGTAGGGGGCGGCCTCGGCCTGGATGGCGACGACCGACATGTGGTGCGCCACCACGTCGTGCAGTTCGCGGGCGATCGTGGTGCGCTCCTCCAGCAGGGTGCGCCGGGAGCGCTCGTGGGCGGTCACCGTCTGCTGGGCGGTCACCTCCTGCTCGGCCTCCCGGCGGATGTGCCGGACGGTGACGGCGAGCAGGATCAGCGCGGAGACCACCAGCATCGGCGCGGTGTTGGTGCTGTAGGGGCTCCAGCCGAAGAGGCTCTCGGCGAGGAAGCCGTAGACACCGGTCAGCAGCCACATCCAGCCCGCGGTGCGCGGCCGGGTGCGGATCGCGACCACGGTCAGCACCGTCAGGTGGCAGGCGAAGGCGCCGGGCGTCCACGGCCAGTCGCCCCAGACGCCGCCCAGCAGGCTGCCCGCCAGGGTCGCGGCCATCGACGCCCAGAACGCGGCGATCGGCCGGATCATCGTCAGCAGCACCGGGACCAGCGCCAGCAGGCCGAAGACCGGTGCGAGGCCGTCGCCCTGGACCGCGGCCGTCGCGATCAGCAGCGAGAAGAAGCCGGCCACGCAGATCAGCGCGTGCGGCGTCCAGGAGGCGTACTCCCGCATCCGGCCGCCCAGCCGACGGGTGATCGGGCCGTCCACGGCCATGCGCGGCAGCGGACGGTAGGCGAAGGCGTCGAGGAAGAGGTCCTGCCGCAGGCCGCGCAGGGCACCGGCGGCCAGCCGGTACTCGGGGCTGCGCGGCTTGTACGGGCCCGGCGGGGCGGGCTGCGTCTGGGTCGTCTCGGTCACACGAGAACCGTAGGCCCGGGCCGGGGGCGGGGTCGTCACCGTGGAGAGGGGTCCTTCGGCGTCCGTCTCAGGTACTACGGGTCGCCCCCGGTTTCACCAGGATCCGGCCCACAGGGGTCTCGCGAGGGGCGCGTCCCCGGGACGCTCTCGGGTACCGGCGACTCACCACGCCAGCTGCGCGATCTCCTCCGCGACCACCGCGCACGCGTCCGCCGCCGGGTCGATCAGCGGGAAGTGGCCGACCTCCTCCAGCAGCGTCAGCCCGGCCACCTCGCCCGACTTCGCCGCCGCGTCCGCGTAGGACTCGGCGACCGCCTGCGGCACGTCGAGGTCGGCGCGGCCCTGGACCAGGGTCGTCGCGATGCCGGTCGGCAGCAGCAGCGCCGGGTCGGCGTACGGCTGCCGCTCGGCGAAGGCGCCACCGCCGAGCAGCTGGCGCACCGCTCCCCCGCACACGTCCAGCTTCTCGGCGACCGCGAGGTCGGCGATCGGGGCGAGCGCGACGACCCCGCGCAGCGGTGCGGGGCCGCCGGTGCGCCAGGGGGCGCCGGCGGGCAGGACGTGCCGGGCGGCGGCCCACAGCGCCAGGTGCCCGCCGGCCGAGTGCCCGGTGATGACCGTACGGCTGGTGTCGGCCTGCGGCAGAGCCTCACTGACCAGGGCCGGGAGGGCGTCGAGGGCGGCGGCGACGTCGTCGAAGGTGTCCGGCCAGCGGCCCGCGCCCGCCCCGGCGCCGCCCTCCTCGGCTCCTCTGCGGTACTCCACGCTCGCCACCGCGAACCCCCTACGGGCCAGGAAGTCCGCGAAAGGGCTGATGTGCCGGCGGTCGTACGGGGCGCGCCAGGCGCCGCCGTGCAGGACGACGACCAGCGGGGCGGAGGAGGCGGGGCCGACGGGCTCGGTGCCGCGCGGGGCGTAGAAGTCGATCACCTGGTCGGGGTGGTCGCCGTAGGCGGCGGTGGCGTCGGGGGCGACGGGCGGGTGGGAGAAGGCGGACTCCTCCTCGGCGGCGGCCCGTGCTGCTGCGACGTCGTCCGTCATGCTCCAACCTCTCAGCGATGAAACGTACTTGGCGGACCGGGGAGAACAGGCCGTTGGCGGGGACGGTATCAGGCCGGTGACGTGCGCGGACATGTGGTTGTCACGCTCGGTGAGGGTTAAACGGTTCTGCTGTTTCGTTACCCTGACAGGGAGATCCGTACGGGTCCGCGCGCGCACCAAGGAGGCCGATATGTCCGCCGAACCCGGCACCGTACGTCCCGGAGGGCGCACGGCGCGTGTGCGTGCGGCTGTGCTGCGGGCGGCCGGCGACGTACTCGCCGAGCAGGGCTTCGACCGGCTCGACCTCGCGGATCTGGCCCGGCGGGCGGAGGTCGGCAAGACGACCGTGTACCGCCGGTGGGGATCGGTGACCGCGCTGGTGGCGGATCTGCTCGTGGACATGGCCGAGCAGTCGTCGCCCCGGGAGGAGACCGGATCGGTCCTCGGGGATCTGCGGGCCAACGCGCTGCTGGTGCAGCGGACCCTGGCCGATCCCCGTCAGGGGGCGCTGTTCCGGGCGGTGATCGCCGCGGCGACCTGCGACGAGCGGACGGCTCAGGCGCTGCGGCGGTTCTACGAGGTGCGGGTGGCCGAGTGGGCGCCGTGCGTGGTGCAGGGCGTGGCCCGGGGCGAGCTGCCGGCGGGGACGGACGCGCGGGCGGTCGTACGGGCGGTGTCGGCTCCGCTGTACTACGGGTTGCTGACGTCCGGGGTGGTCCCCGACGCCACCGCCGCGGAGACCGCCGCGCGGGCCGCGTACGCGGCGGCGGTGGCGGGGGTGTACGTCACGGAGTGAGCGGGTGCGCCGGACCACCGGTGGGCACGCGGCCGGGGGCGCACGCGGCGGTCGGCTTAGGGGGCCCGGAACGGCACACCGCTGCCGGCGTAGCGGGCCGGGAACGGCACACCGCTGCCGGCGTTGCGCGAAGCCGGGACGGCACCTCGCCTCCAGCCCTCCGCCGCCGACGTGTACGGCACCCCACCACCGGCGTCGCGCGTACCCGGGACGGCACGTCACCTCGGTGTCGCGGGGGGCGGGACGCGCGGCCCGGCGCGACGGGGCGCCGCCGCGCCCACCCGTGCCGCCCCAGGCGGCACGCATGCCCGCGGTTCCAGCGACGCCACGATCGCACGCGCCACGCCCCCGGCGACCCGCACCGCCACGCCCCAGGCGGCACGCATGCCCGCGGTTCCGGCGACGCCACGCCCGCGGTTCCAGCGACCCTCCCCGCCACGCCCCAGGCGCCACGCACGCCCGCGATTCCAGCGACCCGCCCCGCCCCCGGCGGCGCCACGCACGCCCGCAATTCCGGCGACGCCACGGTCGCACGCGCCGTGCCCCCGGCGGCCCGCCCCCGCTTCTACCCCTCCACCACCTCCGCCAGCACCCGAGCCGCCCGTTCCGCATCGCCGAAGCCCACGTACAGCGGGGTGAAGCCGAAGCGCAGGACGTCCGGGGCTCGGAAGTCGCCGACGACGCCCCGGTCGATCAGCCGCCGCATGACCTCGCCGGCGTCGGCGCACCGCAGCGCCACCTGGCTGCCCCGCTCCGCGTGCGCGACCGGGGTCAGGTTCTCCACCCGGTCCCGGCCGACATACCGCTCGACGCACTCCAGGAAGAAGTCGGTCAGGGCCAGCGACTTGGCGCGGACCGCCTCGACCGACACCCCGTCCCAGACGTCCAGCGCCGCCTCCAGGGCGAGCATGGACAGGATGTCCGGGGTGCCGACGCGGCCGCGCAGCGCGCCCGTGCCCGGCTCGTACTCGGGTCGCATGCCGAAGGGCTCCGCGTGGGAGTTCCAGCCGGGCAGCGGGGAGTCGAAGCGGTCCTGGAGATCACGGCGGACGTAGAGGTACGCCGGGGCGCCGGGGCCGCCGTTGAGGTACTTGTAGGTGCAGCCGACGGCCAGGTCGACGCCGTGCTCGTCCAGGCCGACGGGCAGCGCGCCCGCGCTGTGGCACAGGTCCCAGACGGCGACCGCGCCCGCCTCGCGCACGGCGGCCGTCAGGGACGGCAGGTCGTGCAGGCGGCCGGTGCGGTAGTCGACGTGGTTCAGCAGCACCGCGGCCGTGCGCTCGCCCACCGCGCGCGGCACCTCGCCGGGGGTCACCGGACGCAGCGTGCGGCCGGTGAGCCGGGCGGCCGACGCGGCGATGTACCCGTCCGTCGGGAAGGTCGTCGCGTCGACGAGGATCTCGTCCCGGCCCTCGCCGGCCAGCCGCACGGCACCCACCAGCGCCTTGAAGACGTTGACGCTGGTCGAGTCGCCGACCACGACCTGCCCGGCCGCCGCCCCGATCAGCGGCGCGATCCGGTCGCCGATCCGCTCGGGCGCGGTCCACCAGCCGCTCTCCTCCCACGAGCGGATGCGCAGCTCGCCCCACTGCCGGCCGACGACGTCGGCGACCCGGCCGGGCACGCCGGCGGGCAGCGCCCCCAGCGAGTTGCCGTCCAGGTAGACGACGTCGTCGAGGACGAACTCCGCGCGCTTGCCGGCCAGTTCGTCGGCCGCGTCCAGCTTCTCCGCGCGTGTCTCCAGCTCGGAGACGCGCCGTGCCGGCTCAGACATACGACCTCGCCGTCCACAGCTCGGGGAAGACGTTCTTCTGCGCGCGCTTCTCCAGCCAGGCCACTCCGGCGGAACCGCCGGTGCCGGTCTTCGCGCCCATCGCGCGACGGGTGGCGACGAGGTGGTCGTTGCGCCAGCGCCACACCAGTTCGGCGACGTCCGTGAGCGCCTCGCCGAGGCGGGCGAGGTCGTCGGACTCGTCGCCCGAGTAGAGCGCGGTCCACACCGCCTCCACCTCCGGCGACGGCTCGTAGCGCCGGGAGACGTCCCGCTTCAGCACCGACTCGGGGACCGGGTGGCCGCGCCGCGCCAGCAGCCGCAGCACCTCGTCGTACAGGCTCGGTTCGTGCAGCGCCTTCTCCAGCTCCGCGTGGACACGGGGCGCGCCGCGGTGCGGCACCAGCATGGACGCGGACTTGTCGCCGAGCAGGAATTCCATCCGCCGGTACATCGCCGACTGGAAGCCGGAGCCCTCTCCGAGGGCACTGCGGTACGCGTTGAACTGGGCCGGGGTGAGCTGGCCCAGCGGCTTCCAGGAGGCGTTCAGCGCCTCCAGCTCCCGTACGGAACGCTTCAGCGCGGCGATCGCCACCGGGACGTCGTCCTCGCGCAGTGCCTTCGCCGCCGTCTCCCACTCGTGGACGATGACGGTGAACCACAGCTCCATCACCTGGGTGGTGACCAGGAACACCATCTCTCCGGGGTCGTCGGAGAGGGTGTGCTGGAGGTGGGTGAGCACATCCGCCTTGACGTAGTCCTCGTACGGGGTGGTCCCCTGGAAGTCGAGATGCGGGGTCTCGGGCTCGTGGGTTTCCTGAGCCTCGTGGGACATCGCTGTCTCCTGTTATTACTCCGGGTAGCGGTCCGCCCCTGCCGTTACCGGCACGGGGGCCCCGGTCCCCACCCGCATCCTCCGTGAACCTCCAGGACCTCGCAAGGCCCGCCTGATCACAGACGGGCCCCGCGTGCGGGCTCAGCCCAGCGTCTGCGCCGCCGTCGGCGAGGAGTCCTTCAGGAACTGCGAGCAGCGCTCGTACTCCTCCTGCTCGCCGACCGACTGCGCGGCGCGCGCGAGCGCGTGCAGGGCGCGCAGGAAGCCGCGGTTCGGCTCGTGCTCCCACGGCACCGGGCCGTGCCCCTTCCAGCCGTTGCGGCGCAGCGCGTCCAGACCGCGGTGGTAGCCGGTACGGGCGTAGGCGTACGACTCCACCACGCTGCCCCGCTCGAACGCCTCGTCGGCCAGGCGCGCCCAGGCCAGCGACGAGGTCGGGTACTTCGCGGCGACCTCGGCTGCCGGCGTGCCGCCCGCCAGCAGCTCACGGGGCTCCGGGTCGTCGGGGAGGTGGGTCGGAGGCGGGCCCCCGAGCAGGTTCTCGTGAATCGTCATGCGTTCAGTCTGTCACCGGTGCGGACCGCCGGCCGGTGGCCCTCCGGAGGTGGCCGCCCGGTCGTCCTCCAGCGGCGGCGCGGTCAGGCCGCAGTGGGTGCGGCACTCCGGGTGCCGGCAGCCCGGCGCGGGCCGCCGCACCGTGGCGAAGGCCAGCGCCGCGCCCGCCACCAGGACGCCCGCGCACCACAGCATCGCCCGGCCGAACGCGGTGTCGAAGGCCTCCGGCGAGCGGTACGCCTCCGGCCCCATCCCGGCGAGCAGCGGCAGCGCGGCCACCGCGACCAGGCCCGCCGCCCGCGCGGCCGCGTTGTTGATGCCGCTGGCCAGGCCCGCCCGCGCGGTGTCGACGGAGGCGAGGACGGTGGCGGTCAGCGGGGCGACCAGGGTGACCATGCCGAGTCCCAGCACCAGCAGCGCGGGCAGCACGTCGAGGGCGTAGGAGGCCTGCGGCCCGACGCGGAGCATCAGCAGCATGCCCGCCGCGCACAGCAGCGGCCCGACGGTGAGCGGGACGCGCGGCCCGATGCGCTCCGCCAGTTCTCCGGAGCGGGCGGAGAACAGCAGCATCAGCACGGTCGCCGGGAGGAGGGCGGTGCCCGCGCCGAGCGCCGAGTAGCCGGAGACGACCTGGAGCTGGAGGACGGCGAGGAAGAAGAAGCCGCCGAAGGCCGCGTACACGCACAGGGTGACCAGGTTGACGGCGGTGAACTGGCGGGAGGCGAAGATGTCCGGCGGCATCATCGGGTCGGGCCGCCGTCGCTCCACGACGACGAAGGCGACGGCGGCGAGCAGACCGGCCCCGCCCGCGGTGAGCACGACGGCCGGGGAGGCCGTGGGGGCGTCGATCAGGGCGTAGGTGACCAGGGCGAGCGCGAGGGCGCCGAGCAGGGCGCCGAGGACGTCGAAGCGGCCGTGGGAGCCCCCGTCGGACGACTCCGGGACGTGCCGCAGCGCGACCGGCACGCACAGCAGGGCCAGCGGCACGTTGATCAGGAACACCCAGCGCCAGCCGGGCCCGTCCACCAGCCAGCCGCCCAGGAACGGCCCGACGGCGGCACCGACGCCGCCGAAGCCGGACCACAGGCCGACCGCGCGGCCCCGGTCGTCGGGGTGGAAGGAGGCCTGGATGAGGGCGAGGGAGCCGGGGGTGAGCAGGGCGCCGCCGACGCCCTGGAGGGCACGGGCGGCCACCAGCACCCCGGCGTTCGGGGCGATGCCGCACAGCAGGGAGGCTGCGGCGAACCAGATGACGCCGAGCACGAAGATCCGGCGGCGGCCGTAGCGGTCGCCGAGGGCACCGCCGAGCAGGATCAGCCCGGCGAGGGTGACCATGTACGCGTTGGCCGTCCACTGGAGCACGGCCAGGTCGGCGTCGAGGTCCTCGCCGATGCGGGGCAGGGCCACGTTGACGACGGTGGAGTCCAGCAGGGCCATGCCGGAGCCGAGCACCGTGGTGAACAGCAGCCACTTGCCCTGGGGGGAGGTCAGCCGGACGTCGGGCATGTCCCCAGGTATACAGCGAGCCCGGTGCCGGGGCACCGGGCTCGACGCGTACGGGCGGCTACTTCAGCCGGGTGCCCGCGGAGCGCAGGTTCTGGCAGGCCTCGACGACGCGGGTGGCCATGCCCGCCTCGGCCAGCTTGCCCCAGGTGCGCGGGTCGTAGGTCTTCTTGGAGCCGACCTCGCCGTCAACCTTCAGGACGCCGTCGTAGTTGCGGAACACATGGTCGACGACGGGACGCGTGAAGGCGTACTGGGTGTCCGTGTCGATGTTCATCTTGACGACGCCGTTCTCCAGCGCGGTCAGGATCTCCTGCTCGGTGGAGCCGGAGCCGCCGTGGAAGACGAAGTCGAACGGCTGGGAGCCGGCCGGCTTGCCGTACTTGGCGGCGACGCCCTCGTTGAGCTCCTTCAGCAGCTCGGGACGGAGCACGACGTTGCCCGGCTTGTAGACGCCGTGCACGTTGCCGAAGGACGCGGCCAGCAGGTAGCGGCCCTTCTCGCCCAGGCCCAGGGCCTCGGCGGTGCGCAGGGCGTCGTCGACGGTGGTGTACAGCTCGTCGTTGATCTCGTGGGTGACGCCGTCCTCCTCACCGCCGGTGGGGGTGATCTCCACCTCCAGGACGATCTTGGCGGCGGCGGCGCGGGCCAGCAGCTCCTGGCCGATGGCCAGGTTGTCGGCCAGGGTCTCCGCGGAACCGTCCCACATGTGGGACTGGAACAGCGGGTTCTCGCCGCGGGCGACGCGCTCCTCGGAGACCGAGAGCAGCGGACGGACGTAGCCGTCGAGCTTGTCCTTCGGGCAGTGGTCGGTGTGCAGGGCGACCGTCACGTCGTACTTCTTGGCGACGATGTGCGCGAACTCGGCCAGGGCGACCGCGCCGGTGACCATGTCCTTGTTGTGCTGGCCGCCCAGGAACTCGGCACCGCCCGTCGAGATCTGGATGATGCCGTCGCTCTCGGCCTCGGCGAAACCGCGCAGCGCCGCGTGCAGGGTCTGCGACGAGGTGACGTTGATGGCCGGGTAGGCGAACTTGCCTGCCTTCGCCCGGTCGAGCATCTCGTTGTAGACCTCGGGGGTTGCGATGGGCATCTGTCCGCTCCTTGGGTGTGCGGGTTGAGTCTGTGCTGCTTAAGGCCCTGACCTAGACCTGGGGTGCGACGTCATCGTCGGCCCCATCTTTCCAGACTCGGCCGGAAGGTCCACGGGGCCGTCCGAGCCGTGGTCAGTCCAGGCCCAGCTCGTCCTTGGAGAACGCGTACAGGTACGGCACCCCCGCGCCGTCCTGGATCTTCTCCGCGGCGCCGGTCGCCCGGTCGACGATGGTCGCGACGGCCACCACCTCGGCGCCCGCCTCGCGCACCGCCTCGACGGCGGTGAGCGGGGAACCGCCGGTGGTGGAGGTGTCCTCGACGACCAGGACCCGGCGGCCGGCGATGTCCGGGCCCTCCACCCGGCGCTGGAGACCGTGCGCCTTGGCGGCCTTGCGGACCACGAAGGCGTCCAGCCGCTTCCCGCGGGCGGCGGCCGCGTGCAGCATGGCGGCGGCGACGGGGTCGGCGCCCATGGTCAGACCGCCCACCGCGTCGAAGTCCAGGCCGTCGGTGAGGTCCAGCAGCACCTGGCCGACCAGCGGGGCGGCCTCACCGTCCAGGGTGATGCGGCGCAGGTCGACGTAGTAGTCGGCCTCCAGACCCGAGGAGAGGGTCACCTTGCCGTGCACCACGGCCTTGTCCTTGATCTGCTGCAGCAGCGCGCCACGTACGTCACTCATACCGGCCAGCTTAGAGGCGGCTCCAGCTCCAGGTCGTCGTGGCCTCCAGCGGCTCCAGGGGTGTGACCAGGCGCGGGAGGGTGTTCAGACCGTTGGGCGGGCCGGTCTGCGGCTCCACGCACACGGCCGCCTCCTGCTCGTCGTAGACGACGACCCACTCCTCGGGGCTGGTGACCTTCAGGCGCAGGGCGCCGGGCCAGGTCAGCGTCACGTCGACGCCGCCGGGCATCCCGAAGCAGTCGTCCCAGGGGCCGGGCTTCGGGTCGGTCCGGTCGCCGGTCGGCAGATGGTCGTCGCCGCGCTCCTCCTGCCAGCCGGGCGAGAAGTCGATCTCCACGTCCGCGCCGCCGAGGCTGCGGTTGAACCACGGGTGCCAGCCGATCTGGGCGGGGAAGGAGGACTCGTACGTCTCCACCGACATGGTCAGCGTCAGGGCGTCCGGCGTCAGCGCGAACATCTGGGTGACCCGGCCGGAGTACGGCCAGGGCTCGACCAGGTCGTAGGTGAGGACCGCCTCGTCGGCGGTGACCCGGGCGACCTTCCAGGCGCCGTCGCGGGCGGTGCCGTGGATGGCGTGCGGGGCGGCGTTGAGCGGCAGCTGGTGCTCGACCGCGCCGTCCCGGAACCGGCCGTCACGGATCCGGCCGCACCAGGGGACCATCGGGAAGCAGCCGTAGCGGTCGCCCTGGCGGAGCAGCTCGGTGCCGCCGACCCGCAGCCCTCCGACCCGGCCGCCGTTGCCGGGGAGCAGGTTCACCTCCGCGTCGCCCGCGGTCAGCGTGATGTCTTCGTTACTCACGGGACGACCCTACTGGGCTGATCAAGAGGGCGTTCGCGCCGACGGCCGGATGACGTCACCGGCGGCGGCGCAGCGCCCGGCCCGCCACGATCACCGAGGCCACGACCAGCGCCGCCGCGGGTGCGGCCCAGCGCAGGGTGCCGCCCGCGACGACGGTCTGCGGGGCGGGCACGGGGGCGTAGCGGCCCCGGGGCGGGGCGTGGTCGACCTCTTCCGCGCTGCGCCCGATCATCGTGCGGCGGGCGTGCGCCGCCTCGGCGGGGGGTTCGGCGGACTCGGCGAAGTTGCGGGTGACGGAGGCGGCGGCCCTGTCGGCGTCACCGGCGGACTCCGCGGTGTCCGCGTCCTCGTCGGGCTCCCGGTCCAGGGAGGGCGGCGGGATCTCGGTGTCGAAGACGGAGGCGGGTTCCGGGACCTCGCGGGAGGCGTTGTCGTCGGCGGCCTCGGTGGCCAGGTTCTCGGCGAAGCGGTCCAGCAGCCGGGTGACGGCGGAGGCGACCGACTCGGCCGTCAGCTCGGTGATCCGGCCGTCCGCGGCGGCGGTGCCGGCGAAGGCGAGGGTGGTGCCGTCGTCCGTGGCGGCCGGCCGCAGGGTGAGGTCCAGCTTCACCGTGCCGGTCCCGCGGGTCTCGGTGCCCTCGCCGACGACGGCGTACGAGCCGTCCTGGCGCGCGGTGATCCGTACGGCGCCCCGGTAGGTGATGGTGGTGCCGGCCACCCGCAGTCTGAGCCGCCCCGCGACGGGCTCGGCGCCGGCCTCCTGCTGGAGGCCGGGAACCGCCCGGGCGACCCGCGCGGGCTCGGCGAGCACCACCTTCAGCCGGTCGGCCGGTACCGGTACGAACACCTCGTGCTCCATGTCGTCGCAGCCTACCCAGTGACGGCCGGAACACACCCCGTGCGACAGCCGCCCGTCACCCGGCCGACGCGCCCGGCGTCACCAGTCCCGTCTCGTAGGCCAGCACCACCGCCTGGGCGCGGCTGGCGAGCCCGAGCTTGGCCATCGTGCGGTTGAGGTGGGTCTTGACGGTGGCCTCGCTGATGAACAGGCGGTCGGCGGCCTCGGCGTTGGTCAGCCCGCGGGCGACCAGCGTCAGCACCTCGACCTCGCGCCCGGTCAGCGCCTGAAGACCCGGCGGCGGCCCGCCGGACGGCTGACCGGGCCGCCCGGCCTCGCGGCTGGTGTAGGCCTCGACCAGCCGCCTGGTGACGGCGGGCGCGAAGAGGGCGTCGCCGCCGTGCACGGCGGTGACCGCGGCCAGCAGCCGCTCGGGTCCGGCGTCCTTGAGCAGGAAGCCGGAGGCACCGACCCGCAGCGCCCCGTACACGTACTCGTCGAGGTCGAAGGTGGTCAGCACCAGGACGCGCGGCGCCAGGTCGGGGGCCTCGGCAAGGATCCGTTCGGTCGCCTCGATCCCGGTGGTGCCGGGCATCCGGATGTCCATCAGGATCACGTCGGGGCGGGTCTTGGCGGCCATGGCGACGGCCTCGGTGCCGTCGGCCGCCTCACCGACGACCTCCATGCCGGGCGCGGCGCGCAGCAGCGCGACCAGTCCGCTGCGGACGAGAAACTGGTCGTCGACGACGAGCACTCTGATCATTCAGCTGCGATGTCCCCCCGGCGTGCGGTCTGCACCGACGTCGGCAGGGTCAGGTGCACGCCGAAACCACCCTCGTGGCGCGGGCCGACGACGATCGTCCCGCCGTAGAGCTTCGCGCGCTCCCGCATACCGATCAAGCCGTGGCCGCCCTGCTCCCGGAAACTGGCCGGATCCGTCCCCCGGCCGGGCAGCCGCAGGCCCCGGCCGTCCGTGCCCCGGCCGGTGCCGCGGGCCGGGGCGCCGGCCGGGGCCGGTCCGTCGTCGACCACGGACGCCTCGATCTCGCCGGTGCGGTAGGCGAGTCGTACGGCGGCGGTGGCGCCCGGGGCGTGTTTGAGGACGTTGGTCAGCGCCTCCTGGACGACCCGGAACACGCACAGCTGAACGCCGGGTGCCAGCGGGCGCGGGGTGCCGGTGACCTCCAGGGACACCGGGACGCCGCCCGCGCGGACCCGCGCCACCATCTCCGCCAGCTGGTCGAGGCCCGGCGCGGGGGCGCCCTCGGCGGTCGGGGTGCCGTCGGCGCGCAGCAGGCCGAGCATCCGCCGCAGTTCGGCCAGGGCCTCGCCGCTGGTGCCGGTGATGGTGCCCAGGGCCTCGCGGGCGGTGGCGGCGTCGGAGTCGAAGACGAACCGGGCGAGTCCGGCCTGGACGTTGATGACGGCCATGTGGTGGGCGACCACGTCGTGCAGTTCGCGGGCGATGCGCACCCGTTCCTCGGCGACCTCGCGCCGGGCCCGTTCCGCCTGTTCGGCGCGGAGTTGCCGGGACAGCTCGGTGGTCCGGCGGGCGTCGTGCCCGAACCGCCACAGCACCGCCGGGAAGCCGAGGGCCTGGGCGGCGACGGACGCCATCGCGTCGCTGTCGCTGACGATCCCGGCGTAGATCCACACCCCGGCCAGCAGCGCGGCGCACGGGGCGGCGGTGCGGGCGGGGCGCAGCGCGGCGACCGTGTAGACGGCGAGCATGGGGCCGAAGGAGTTCACGACCGGCCAGTAGCCGGCGGCGACATAGACCGCCCAGCAGGTGTGCGCGGCGAGGCAGACGGCGACCGGGGCCCGGGTGCGCAGCGCGAGCGGCAGGTTGACCAGGGCGACGAGCAGCCAGCCGGGCGGGTCGAGGGGCGGCCAGCCCTGGGTCTTCGCCTCGGTGCCGAGCAGGACGGCCACGGTGGCGAGCGCCAGGGCGATCAGGCCGTCGGACACGAGGGGGCGGATCCGCATCGCCGCAGCGTAGCGCCGGTGCCGGGGCGGGGGCGTCACTCTTTCGCCGTACCGCGGAAGTTGCAGGAACCGCGCGGGTACCGCGCGGGTTGGCGGCGGATTCCACCCGGTGCGGGATTCGGGCGGCGGGGCCGCGACCGTACGTTCTGGTGGCAGGACGGGGGACCGAACGGGGGAACCCCGGCTCGGCCGGAAGGAACACACTCATGTCTCTGCACAGGTCACCGCGTGCCGCACTGCGCGCCAAGGTCGTCACCGTCGCCGTGGCCGCGGCGGTCGCCGCCGGGGCGAGCAGAACGGCACGCCGTTAACAGCTTCTGGAGCTGCTTCACCGCGTAGGTGGTGTTGGGGCCGTACTTGCCGTCGATGTCGGAGTGGTCGACAACCGGGACTTCGGGACGGGCCTGACCGTCGACGGCAAGGCCGGGAAGAAGACCCTGGGCTTCGCCGGGGAGCACTTCCTGCTCGACAACGGCGACGGCACCGTCGGCTACATCGGCGAGAAGCACGTCGTGACCTTCAAGCGCAGCGGCGGCAAGTACCTGCTGAAGGTGAACAACTCCCGGGGCTGGAAGGTCGCTTCCTACACCACGCTGAACGCGGTCTGAGCGTCGGACCACACCTGACGGGGGTGACCGGCGGCCCGTCCCGCTCCTGGGGGAGGCGGGGCGGGCCGCCGCGGGTCAGCGGCCGTAGCGGGGGTGCATCAGGGTCGACGGGGGCGGGGCCGGCGGCCGGACCGCCTCGGCGGCGGCGCCGGCGGCGGTCAGCCGGCCGGGGGTGAGGGTGCGGGCGCGCGGGGCGTGCCGGGAGGTGTCCAGCCGCAGCGGCGGGCGGCCGTCGGGGGCGGCGAGGAGCAGGCCGCGGTCGGCGGTGTCCCGGTAGGGGGCGGTGTGCAGACCGGCGGCCTTCAACGTGGCGTCGACCGTCCAGAAGACGCGCGGGCGGGCGGTCAGCGGTCCGGCGTGCACCACCAGCCGTCCGCCGGGCGCCAGGGCGCGGCGGGCCAGCCCGTAGAACTCCTGGGAGTAGAGCTGGGCGCCGCGGGCGAGGCGGGGGTCCGGCAGGTCCGCGATCACCACGTCGTACGCCGCCGTCGGCGCCCCGCGCAGCCAGCGGAACGCGTCGGCGGCCGTGACCCGCACCCGGGGGTCGTCGAAGGCGTGGCCGTTCAGCGCGGCCAGCGCCGGGTCGGTGCGGGCCAGCCGGACCAGGCCCGCGTCGAGCTCCACCACCCGCACCCGCCGCACGTCGGGGAACCGCAGTGCCTCCCGCGCGGCGAGGCCGTCGCCGCCGCCGAGGACGAGGACGCGGGCGTGGGGACCGGCCATCGCGGGGTGGACCAGCGCCTCGTGGTACCGGCGTTCGTCGCGGGCGCTGACCCGCAGCTGCCCGTCGAGGTAGAGGCCGAGGGGCCGGCCGGAGGTGCCGCCGGTGAGGACGACCTCCTGGACGTCGGTGCGCAGCGCCACCCGGACGTCCGTCCCGTACACCGCCGTGCGGGCGGCCCGCTCGAAGTCGTCGACGCAGGCGGCGGCGGAGGCGAGCAGCCCGAGCACGGCGACGTTGGCAGCCAGCAGGAGCAGCCGGGCCCGGCGGGTGAGGTCCCGGCCGAACAGCCCGAGCACCAGCACGCCGCCCGCCACCACGTTGATCGCGCCGGTGAGCAGCGCGCCGGTGAGCTGGCCCATCAGGGGCAGCAGCAGAAAGGGGAAGGCGAGGCCGCCGACCAGCGCGCCGACGTAGTCGGCGGCGAAGAGGTCGGCCACCGCGCCGCCCGCGTCCTGGCGGCGGATGCGCTGGATCAGCTCCATCAGCAGCGGGATCTCGGCACCGATGAGCAGTCCGATGGTGAGCGAGAAGGCGACCAGCAGCCCGCGCGGTCCGTTGGCCCACAGGCCGTCCCAGTCGCCGGTCCAGGCGAAGGCGGCGTAGAGAGTCATCGCGCTGCATCCGCCGACCAGGGCGAGGGTCGCCTCGATGGCGCCGAACCCGACGGCCGCGTGCCGCCGCAGCCGCTTGGCGACCAGGGAGCCGATGCCCATCGCGAAGACCATCACGGACAGCACCACGGAGGTCTGGGTGATCGAGTCGCCGGTCAAGTACGCGGCCAGCGCGACGAGTTCGAGTTCGTACACCAGTCCGCAGGCCGCGCAGACGAACACGCCCGCGAGGACCAGGAACCGCCCGGTCGCCGGGCGGACGGGCAGCCGCGCGGGACCGCGCCAGGACGGCGGGGCGGCTGGACGGGCCGACGCGTGCGGTTCGATCACGTCTGTGACGTTACGTCACGGCTGAGGCGCACTTTGTCACCCACACGTGTGGATCTGACTGTTGGGTGCATCCATCGGGTTTGAAGCCCGCTCACACGGCGGACGCTCTCAGCCGGTGCGCCCGCTCCGGGTCGTCGGGATCCACCGGCCCGCGCATCCCGACCCGGGTCCGGGTGGCCACCAACTGCCCGTCCTGCGGGTACGCGTGCCAGGTCCGCCAGTGGACCTGGCCCTCGTGGCGCTGGGCCAGCAGCGCGGTGAAGGCGTGCGGGCTGCCGGGGAAGACCCCGACGAGGCCGTTGGGATGGTCGGAGACGAGGGCGAGCAGTTCCTGGGCGCGGCCGGCGAAGGAGCCCGGCGACAGCACCTCGACGCGGGCGGCGAACTCGTACTCCCAGTCGCCCATCCGCTTGGCCACGCCGAGCGGGAGCGGGGTGCTGCTGCCGGGGATGCACGCCACCGTCTCCGAGCAGTTGACCTGCGCCTCTTCCAGGAGCACCTGGTGGGAGGCGCCGAGCAGGCGCAACTGAAGCGCGGCACCGTCCAGTCGGAGGTCGAGGGTGGCCAGGGCGGGCAGCGGTTCACGGCCGAGGGCCCAGGCCAGGTCGGCCGCACGCGTGTCGGTGTAGGAGGTGTTCAGGGTCGTGAGCATGGATCGGCTCCGCTAGCACGCAAAGAAAGATCGACGCCGGGAGATCGGCCCGGTCAGCCCAGTCAGGAGAGGTGTCCGCAGAACGTCCGAGGGGCTGCGTTGGTGAGGTAGAGGGAATCATGAACGGTGGCGCTGCCACAGCGTTTTTACCCAACTTCGGAGGGTTTCCATCCCTCAGAGGGCTGCCCAGGTCAACTGTTCAACCAGGGCGTACGCCTGTACGGCACAAGCGTGCGCCGGAGCGGGGACACGGCAGGGCGCCCGCCGGTGGTGCCGGCGGGCGCCCGGGTTGATGCGGTTCCCCCCCTGTCGGAGCTCGGCTGCCCCGTGTCAGCTGCCTCCACCGCATCCGCCGCCACCGCCGCCGCAGGAGGAGGAAGACCCGCCTCCGCACGACGACGAGCTGCTCCCGCAGGAGTGACCGCCCGAGCTGTGGCCCGAGCCGTGGCCTGAGGAGGAGTCCGAGGAGGACGAGTCGGAGGACGACGAACCGCCTCCGCCCGACGCGTCCCCGGCGGACGCCGCTATCACCCACCAGCTGCTGTCACCGCTGCCCGAGTCGTCCCCGTAGCGTCTGCCGCCGGCCCCGCCGCGCGTGCGTCCCCCCGAACGCACCGGTCCGGTCCGCACCCGGCTGCGCCGGGCGCTCCGAGCCGCGAGCGTGCCCACCACGACCACTGCCGCGACGACCGCCAGGATGATGCCGATGACCATGGCGTCACCCTCCTTTCTTCCCCCGAAGCGGCCCCCCGTGGGCGCCTCGTGTGGTGCGTGACCGGGAGATGCCCTTCGCCGACGGCGGTCAAAGCAGAGTTGAGCAAGTTCTGAGGGTCCGCCCAGCGAAAAGGCCCCTGACCTGCGATCACACGCTGGTCGGGGGCCGTTCGGCGGGTGGTGCGGGGCTCAGGCCGCCAGGCTGAATCCGCCCGCGGCGAGGCGGGTGACGCCGGCGATGCCGGTGCGCACGAGGACGGGGGTGCCGCTGTCGGTGGTGCTGCCGTCGCCGAGCCGCCCGTCGCTGTTGTGGCCCCAGGCCCGGAGCGTGCCGTCGGACAGGCGGGCCAGGTTGTGCAGGTCACCCGCGGCGATCTGCCGGACGCCGGTGAGGCCGACGACGGGGGCGGGGGTGCCGCTCGCGCCGCCGACGCTGCCGTTGCCGAGCTGTCCGTCGCTGTTGTCGCCCCAGGCCCGGACGGTGCCGTCGGTGCGCAGGGCGAGGCTGTGGGAGTACCCGGCGTCGACGTCCCGGACGCCGGTGAGGCCGACGACGAGACCGGGGGTGCCGGTCTCGCCGCCGATGCTGCCGTTGCCGAGCTGGCCGTCGCTGTTGTCGCCCCAGGCGCGGACGGTTCCGGTGCCGCGCAGGGCGAGGCTGTGCGCGAGCCCCGCGTCGATGTCCCGGACGCCGGTGAGGCCGACGACGGCGACGGGGGTGCCGGTCGAGCCGCCGATGGTGCCGGTGCCGAGCTGCCCCGAGCTGTTGTCGCCCCAGGCGCGGACCGTGCCGTCGGACAGCAGGGCGAGGGTGTGGTCGCAGCCGGCGGCGATCGCGATCACGCGCCGGAGGGGAGCACCGGGGTTGCCGGGGTCGACGACGGTGACCGGGGTGGTGCTGAGGCCGCCGGTGGTGCCGTCGAGCTGCCCGGAGTAGTTGTTGCCCCAGGCCCGGACGGTGCCGTTGGCGAGCAGGGCGACGCTGTGCAGGCAGCCGGCGGCGACCGCGGTCACGCCGCTCAGGTCGCGCACCGTGCCGGGGGTGAGGTGGTCGGGGTCGGACAGGTCGGAGGTGGTGCCGTCGCCGACCTGCCCGTAGTCGTTGGCGCCCCAGGCCTTGACCGTGCCGTTGGCCAGCGCGGCCAGGCCGTGTCCGCCGCCCGAGGCGAGGTGCGTGACGCCGGCGGCGGTCAGTCCGGCCACGGTGACCGGGGTGTGCCGCTCGTGGGTCGTGCCGTCGCCGAGCTGCCCGTACCCGTTGTGGCCCCAGGACTCGACGCGTTGCGCCTGGGCGGCGGCGGGCGCGGCGGGCAGCGCCCACACGGCCAGGGCGGTCAGCAGGACGACGACTCCCGTCGACAGGGCGGTTCTCGGCCCGCGCCGTCCCGTTCGGAGCAATGGCATGAGTCACCTCGGGGTGTGGGGGTGCGCGGCCGTCCCGGCCGGCCCTGACAAACCGTCACGATTGTGATTCACGCGGTGACGGCGGACCGGGCGACACCGGCACCGGCAGCCCCGGTTGCGGCAGACGGCCTACGGCACCCGTCCGTGGCCGCCGGTTGAGGAAGGCCGGGGCTTCGGCGCAGGATGGCCGGCATGACCTCCACCGAGCGGCCCTTCCTCAACCGCAGCCTCGCAGAGTTCGGGACGACGATCTTCGCCGAGATGTCCGCGCTCGCTCTGCGCACCGGAGCGATCAATCTGGGCCAGGGCTTCCCCGACACCGACGGGCCCGAGGAGATCCGGGAGGCGGCCGTGCGGGCGCTGCGGGACGGGCGCGGCAACCAGTACCCGCCGGGCCCGGGCGTCCCCGAGCTGCGCGCCGCGATCACCGCGCACCAGCAGCGCCGGTACGGGCTCACCTTCGACCCCGACACCGAGGTGCTGGTGACGGCGGGCGCCACGGAGGCGATCGCCGCCGCCCTGCTGGCCCTGGTGGAGCCCGGCGACGAGGTGGTGGCGCTGGAGCCGTACTACGACTCGTACGCGGCCTGCATCGCGATGGCGGGCGGGCGGCGGGTGCCGGTGACGCTGCGGCCGGACGGCGAGACGTTCCGGCTCGACCTGGACGAGCTGCGCGCCGCGGTCACCGACCGCACCCGGCTGCTGCTGATCAACACCCCGCACAACCCGACCGGCACCGTGCTGACCCGCGTGGAGCTGACCGCGATCGCCGAGCTGGCGGTGGAGCGGAACCTGCTGGTGGTGACCGACGAGGTGTACGAGCACCTGGTCTTCGACGACGCCGAGCACCTGCCGCTGGCCGGCTTCCCGGGCATGCGCGAGCGCACGGTGACCATCGGCAGCGCCGGCAAGAGCTTCTCGTTCACCGGCTGGAAGGTCGGCTGGATCACGGCGGCGCCCGGCCTGGTCACGGCCGTGCGGTCGGCCAAGCAGTACCTGACGTACGTGGCGTCCGGGCCGTTCCAGTACGCGGTGGCGGAGGCGCTGGCGCTGCCGGAGTCGTACTTCGCGGAGTTCCGCGCGGACATGCGCGCCAAGCGGGACCTGCTCTCGGCGGGGCTCGCGGAGGCGGGATTCGGAGTGTTCCGCACCTCCGGCACCTACTTCGTCACCACCGACATCCGGCCCCTCGGCGAGAGCGACGGCTTCGCCTTCTGCCGGGCGCTGCCGGAGCGGGCGGGCGTGGTGGCCATCCCCAACGCGGTCTTCTACGACCACCGGCAGGAGGGTGCGCCGTTCGTGCGGTTCGCCTTCTGCAAGCGGACCGGGGTGCTGGAGGAGGCGGCGGAACGGCTGAAGGCCCTCCGAAGCTAGCGGGCCGGGCGAGTTCACCGAGTCCGCCCTGGCCGGCCTCGCCGCACGGCACGTACGGCACGTACGGCACGTACAGACCGACGTCGGCGCCCTCGGCGAGGGTGTCGGCGCCGTCGCTCATGGCACGGTGACCACGGCCTTGCCGCGGGCATGGCCCTGCTCGACATGGCGCACGCCCTCCGCCGCGTCGGCCAGGGAGTAGGTCCGGTCGACCACCGGAGTGAGCGTGCCGGCTTCGATGAGCGCGGTGACGACGAGCAAGTCTTCGTGGGCCGGCCCCGCCGGGGCCGCCGGGAGGATCATGCGGAGCCGCTGCCGGACGAACGCGTCGACCGCGACCAGGCGCAGCATGGCGCCGATCACTCCGAACACGCGGCCGGGCGAACCGCCGCCGTTGGCCACCAGGGTCCCCGTCGGCGTGAGCGCCCGGCGCAGCCGGCGCAGCGGGCGGTTGCCCACGTTGTCCAGGATCACGTCGTAGCGCACACCCCCGTCGGCGAAGTCCTCCCGGGCGTAGTCGACGACGTGCGCGGCGCCCAGTGAGCGCACCAGCTCGACGTTGCGGGCGCTGCACACCCCGGTGACCTCCGCGCCCAGGGCCGCGGCGATCTGCACGGCGAACGTGCCCACACCACCGGCAGCCCCGTTGACCAGCACCCGCTGCCCGGCCTGCGCCCGGCCCACGGTCCGGATGCCCCGCAGGGCGGTCACCGCCCCCATCGGCACGGCCGCGGCCTGTTCGTAGGTCAGGGTCGCCGGCTTGCGCACCAGCAGGTCCGCGGTGGTCCGCGCGTACTCGGCGAAGGAGCCCGGGCAGAATCCCAGGACCTCGTCGCCGGGCCGGAGCCCGCGAACGTCGGCACCGACCGCCTCCACCTGTCCGGCCGCGTCGATACCGGCCACCGTGGACTTGGGCCGGGTCAGTCCCATGGCTCCCGTCAGCCGCGCCACGTACGGGTCGCCGCGCAGCATGTGCCAGTCGTAGGGATTGAGCGCGGCGGCGCGCACCCGCACCAGCACCTGATCGGCCCCGACCTCGGGCCGGTCGACGTCCATCAGCCGCAGGACGTCCGGTGGGCCGAACCGCCCCTGAACGATCGCCTTCATCGGCCTCCCCCATCACCTCGTGATCGATCGGGCGTCAACCGACCAGCGGATCACCGCCGGTGTACGGCGTACACCTACACTGAGCAATGTAGGTGTACGCCGTACACCGGTCAAGGAGCGAAGGAGGTCGTTCTGGGCTGCCACGCGCGAGGGGGGTGCGCACGACCGACGAGCGGGTCACGGGGGGACGGCGGCGACGGCCCGGTCAGGCCATGCCGGTCCTACCGGTGGGTCAGGTCGTCGCGTCCCGGAGCCGTTCGAGGCCGTCCAGCGTCAGGTCCAGAGCGAACTCGAACTCGAACTGGTCGTCGCAGCCGGAGCCGACGACGGACCCGTTGTCGTGGGCGACCGCCATGGCCAGTTCGGTGATGTGGGGATAGCGGGCGGCCATCTCCTCGGGCGGCAGCGCATCCGGATCCGGCTCACGGCCGGAGCCGTCCTCGAACAGCTCCTGCGAGAAGCCCAGCAGGCGACTGCCCATCACGTGCATCGCGTGGTGGACCAGATCGATCGAGAACCCTCCGGCCCGGAAGAGGCCGATCATCGAGTCCAGATACTCCATCACGACGGGAGTCGGAGTGACCCGCGCCTTCATCCGTGACTCGATGACCCCGGACGCCCACGGGTGGCGCAGCAGCATGCGGCGGGCCGACAGCACGCGCCGGCGGACGGCGGTCTTCCAGCCGGCATCGCCTTCCGGCGGGGCGATCTCGCCGACGACGACGTCGATCATGCCGTCCAGCAGCTCGTTCTTGTTCGCCACATGCTTGTACAGCGCCATGGGCACGACGCCCAGCTCGTGCGCGATCTTGCGCATGCTGAGCGCGTCGACCCCGCCTTCGTCTGCCAGCGCGACGGCAGCGGCCAGAACCCGCTCCCTGCTCAGGGGGAGGCGGGGCCGCGCGGCGGCGTCGGCCTGCGTGGCGATCTCCACCATCCCCTCTCGTACGCGCGCCATGCTAGCTCCCGGCCCTCACCTCCCGCGCCTGGGAGGACCGTCCACAGGCCGTGGACGCGAAAGAAGCCCGGCCGGGGCGCGCGGCCGTGACGGTCGCGGCCCTCGCCGGGCTCTCGTGGCGCGGAGGCCTACTCCTCGTCCTCCGGCTTCTCCGCGTCGTCGATCTCCTGCTCCAGACCGAGCTGCTCGATCAGCCACTTGTCGAACTCGATGGCGGCCCGCACCCAGCTGACCGTCGACGAGACGAAGAACTCCAGGTTGACCCCGGGGCCGATCAGCATCTGGGCCTCACCGATGAGACGGACGGTGCCGTCGTCGTGGGTGTGGGTGTACACCTTCGGCCACAGGGTGCGGCGGTTCCAGTCGTCGATCGACTCCAGCAGCTGGGGCTTCTCGTCGATCTGGTGGGGGCGGTCGTAGAAGGTCCGCACCGAGAAGACCTGCTGGTCGCCCTCGCCACGGAACATGAAGTACGTACGGAACTGCTCCCACGGCGCCGCGAGGTCGCCCTCTTCGTCGACGACGTACTTCAGCTCCATCTGGTCCAGGAGCTGCTTCACAAGGTCCTGATTCGGGACGACGGGGCCCGCCGGTCCTTGGGGCTGCGGCTGGGGCTGGCCCCCGAAGTTCGGAATCGAGGACGGGTCGATGCTCACCGTGAATTTCCCTTCGTACGGATTCCGCCATCCTCCCCCATGCGGGGCGGGGGGTGGCAAGCCCTCGCCCCGCCTGTCGGGGGACGGCCGGAACGATCCGGCCGGTCGAGTCAGAGCGTCTTGCCGAGGTCGGCTCCGGCCGGGGCCGCCGGGCCCACGATCAGGCCGTCGCCGAAGGTGTCGACGCGGACCGTGTCACCGTCCTTGATCTCGCCGGACAGGATCTCCTTGGCCAGCCGGTCGCCGATCGCGGTCTGCACCAGCCGGCGCAGCGGCCGGGCGCCGTAGGCCGGGTCGTTGCCCTCGTCGGCGAGCCAGGCCAGGGCCGCGTCGGTGATCTCCAGGGTGAGCCGCCGCTCGGCGAGCCGCTTGGCCAGCCGGTCGATCTGGAGCCGGGCGATCCGGGCCAGCTCGTCCTTGGCCAGCGCGGAGAAGACCACGAGGTCGTCCAGGCGGTTCAGGAACTCCGGCTTGAAGGAGGCCCGGACCACCTCCAGCACCTGCTCCTTCTTCTCCGTCTCACTGGTCAGCGGGTCGACCAGGAACTGGCTGCCCAGGTTGGACGTCAGCACCAGGATGGTGTTGCGGAAGTCGACGGTGCGGCCCTGGCCGTCGGTGAGCCGGCCGTCGTCGAGCACCTGGAGCAGGATGTCGAAGACCTCGGGGTGCGCCTTCTCCACCTCGTCGAGGAGCACCACGGAGTACGGGCGGCGGCGGACCGCCTCGGTCAGCTGACCGCCCTCCTCGTAGCCGACGTAGCCGGGCGGGGCGCCGACCAGGCGGGCCACGCTGTGCTTCTCGCTGTACTCCGACATGTCGATGCGGACCATCGCCCGCTCGTCGTCGAAGAGGAACTCGGCGAGCGCCTTGGCCAGCTCCGTCTTGCCCACGCCCGTGGGGCCGAGGAAGAGGAAGGAGCCGGTGGGGCGGTCGGGGTCGGCGATGCCGGCCCGGCTGCGGCGCACCGCGTCCGACACCGCGCGCACCGCCTCGGACTGGCCGATCAGCCGCTTGCCCAGCTCGTCCTCCATGCGCAGCAGCTTCTGCGTCTCGCCCTCCAGCAGGCGGCCGGCCGGGATGCCGGTCCAGGAGGCGACGACGTCCGCGATGTCGTCGGCGCCGACCTCCTCCTTGACCATGGTGTCCTTGGCGACCTGCTCCTCCGCCTGCGAGGCGGCCTCCAGATCGCGCTCCAGGGCCGGGATCTCGCCGTAGAGCAGCTTGGAGGCGGTGTCGAAGTCGCCGTCGCGCTGGGCGCGTTCGGCCTGGCCGCGCAGGTCGTCCAGCTTCTCCTTCAGCTCGCCGACGCGGTTGAGGGACTGCTTCTCCTTCTCCCAGCGGGCGGTCAGGCCGCGCAGCTCCTCCTCCTTGTCGGCGAGGTCGCGGCGCAGCTTCTCCAGGCGCTCGCGGGAGGCGGCGTCGGTCTCCTTGCCGATCGCCAGCTCCTCCATCTTCAGCCGGTCCACGGCGCGCTGGAGCTCGTCGATCTCGACGGGCGAGGAGTCGATCTCCATGCGCAGCCGGGAGGCGGCCTCGTCGACCAGGTCGATGGCCTTGTCGGGCAGGAAGCGGGAGGTGATGTACCGGTCGGACAGGGTGGCCGCGGCGACCAGCGCGCTGTCGGCGATCTGGACCTTGTGGTGGGCCTCGTAGCGGCCCTTGAGCCCGCGCAGGATGGCGATGGAGTCCTCGACGGTCGGCTCGGCGACCAGCACCTGCTGGAAGCGCCGCTCCAGCGCCGGGTCCTTCTCGATGCGCTCGCGGTACTCGTCGAGGGTGGTGGCGCCGACCATGCGCAGCTCGCCGCGGGCCAGCATGGGCTTGAGCATGTTGCCGGCGTCCATGGCGGAGTCGCCGCCGGCGCCCGCGCCGACGACGGTGTGCAGTTCGTCGATGAAGGTGATGATCTGCCCGTCGGAGTCCTTGATCTCGGCGAGCACGGTCTTCAGCCGCTCCTCGAACTCGCCGCGGTACTTCGCGCCGGCGACCATCGCGCCCAGGTCGAGCGCGACCAGCCGCTTGTCCTTCAGCGACTCGGGCACGTCACCCTTCACGATCCGCTGGGCGAGCCCTTCGACGACGGCGGTCTTGCCGACGCCCGGCTCGCCGATGAGGACCGGGTTGTTCTTGGTGCGGCGGGACAGCACCTGCACGACCCGCCGGATCTCCTGGTCGCGGCCGATGACCGGGTCGAGCTTGCCCTCGCGGGCGGCGGCGGTGAAGTCGGTGCCGAACTTCTCCAGCGCCTTGTACTGGCCCTCGGGGTCGGCGGTGGTGACCCGGCGACCGCCGCGCGCCTTGGTGAAGGCCTCCTGCAGGTTCTTCGCGCTCGCCCCCTGCCGCGACAGCAGCTCGCCGGCCTGGCCGCCCTTGGCGGCGATGCCGAGCAGCAGGTGCTCGGTGGACAGGTACTCGTCGCCGAGGTCGCGGGCCCGGGCCTGGGCGTCGGCGATGACGGCGAGCAGGTCGCGGTTGGGCTGCGGCGGCGCGACGGTGGACCCGGTCACGCTGGGCAGCCCGGCGAGGATCTTCTCAGCGCCCGCGCGGACGGCGGCCTGGTCCGCCTCGACCGCGGCGAGCAGGTCGATGACGTTCTCGTTGTCCTGCCCCTGGAGCAGAGCGAGGAGCAGGTGGGCCGGGGTCAGGTCGGGGTGGCCCTCGGTCACGGCCCGGTTGCTGGCCGCGTTGATCGCGTCCCGGCTCCGGTTGGTCAGCTCGGCGTCCACGTTCGCGTTCTCCTCCTGGCGTCAGCCGTCGTCCGTACCGACGAGCACCTCGTCCGTACTGACTTGAGCAACGTACACAAAGTTGAGTCTATTCCACTCAAGGTGTGGAACGGGAGACGAACGGGCCGGGTTCCACTAGGTTTCGGAGCCATGGCCACACACCTCAGGGATCCGGGTGCCCCGGATCCGGCGTACCTCAGCTTCTGGCGCGAGCGGCACCTGTGCACGCTGACGACCCCCCGCCCGGACGGCAGCCCGCACGTGGTGCCCGTCGGGGTGACCTACGACCCCGAGGCGCGGCTCGCCCGCGTGATCACCAACCGGACCAGCACGAAGGTACGCAATGTGCTGGCGGCGGGGCCGCAGGGGGCGCGGGTCGCGGTCTGCCAGGTGGACGGCAGACGCTGGGCGACGCTGGAGGGGCGGGCGTTCGTGCGCGCCGAGCCGGAGCGAGTGGCGGAGGCGGTGGAGCGGTACGCAGAGCGCTACCAGCGGACACCGCGGCCCAATCCCGACCGGGTGGTCATCGAGATCGAACTGACCCGGGCTCTGGGCAAGGGCTGAGACACATGCGCTTTCAGCCAACCGCCGAACTGGCCGGAACCGTCTTATACCCCGCAAAACTGCAGCGGCGTCACCGTGTTCAGGTCACGGTGACGCCGCTGCGGGGGGAAGTACCTGAGCGATCTTTTACGACGGGGGAATCGCGTCAGGCACTGCGGGGGGTGGCCGAGATGGTCATGGGGTCCGGGGTCTCCGGTTCCGCCAACCGGTGGTCACGCTGGTCGAGATTCACAAAGATCATTCCGTACCGGATGGCGCACCGCACGGGCTGCGGCGCACCCCGGGGCCTGCGCAGACACCGGTACGCCCGTACGTCGTCGTCCTCGTCCCGGGTGACGACGACCGGCTCACCGAAGACGGTCACCATGAGCGAGTCACCGTTGTGGGGGATGGCGGTGGCCAGGTCGATGAAGTGCCAGCCGGAACGGTACGCGGTAGCCATTTCACGCCGGAAGGATCGGTCGTCGGGTGGGGTGGTCATGCGTCCGCGCCCACCGGCTCCGACCAGCCGACGTCCTCGCCGCCGGCCACCGTGCGCCAGCCGACGTCCAGGCTCGCCGCCTCGACGGACCAGCCGACGTCCCCGGTCACCTGCGCCGCGCTCTCCACCTGGGCAGGGGTCCGCCAGCCGACGTCGAGAGGACCGGCCGCACCGAAGGCCAGGGCCGTAGCAACGACGGCAGTAGCAAGCACCGAGCGAAGCATTCTCTTATTCATGGTCGGCTTCGTCCTCACTTGATGGCTTCCTCTCCCCCGCGAAACAAGACGATGGCTCATTCAGGCACGTCAATGCCACACAAGAGATGCATCATGTTCCTGCACGTTCAGGACCCTGGGGGGTGGAGATTTGTCACCGAAGAGCACAAACCCGACACATCCTCACGGCATCACTGAGCTGTGCGCCGACGGAACGCGGCTCTACGCCGCCGCCCTCAGCTCCGGCCGGATCGCCCGCGACGAGGTCAAGCCCGCTCCCTGCCTGCTTGAGTTCGCCCTGCTGCACCCCGACCCGGATGACGCGAACTGGCTGCGCCCCGTCCCTCCGTCGATCGTGCTCGCCCAGCAACTCCAGCCCCTGGAACGCGAGATACAGGACCGTCGACGGCTCTCCGTCGACCTCACGGACACCTTCCAGCCCTTCCTCGCCATCAGCGCCCAGCAGCCGGCCGCCACCCACGCCATCACCGTGCTGGAGGGCATCGACCGGATCCACACCGCCCTGGACGTGGCGATAGCCGAAGCCCGCTCCGAGGTGCTGACCGTACAGCCGGGCGGCAGCAGGCCCGAGCACATCCTCAGCCAGGCGCTCACCCGCAGCAAGCCGCTGATCGAACGCGGCATCTCGGTGCGCACCCTGTACCAGCACACCGTGCGGCACAGCCAGAGCACCTTCGCGTACATGGAGGGCATGGCCGGCGCCAAGGTCGAGATCCGCACCCTGGAGGAGCTGATCGAACGGCTCATCATCTGCGACAGCACGGTCGCCTTCATCCCGGCCCAGGACGACCGGCAGGTCGCCCTCGAACTGCGCCACCCCGGCCTGGTGCAGTACCTCATCAGGGTCTTCGAGCAGCTGTGGCAGCGGGCGGTGCCGCTGATGGAGGAAGTACCGTACGAGTCCACCCCGGAAGGCATCACCGGCGTCCAGCGCTCGATAGCCAAGCTGCTCATCGAGGGCCATGTCGACGAGGCCATCGCCCGCCGCCTCGGCATGAACGTCCGCACCTGCCGGGCCCACATCGCCAAGCTCGCCGCCGCTCTGGGCAGCGGCAGCCGGGCCCAACTCGGCTTCCTCATCGCCCAGTCCGGGATATTGGACCGCGACCGCTGAGCCAGACCTGCGACCGGAAGGGGGACCGGGTGAGGACCGCGACACACCGTCACGAGCCGGAGGAGGTGTGCCCGGCGGGACTGGCCCTGTACGCCCGGGCGCTCCAGGCCGGCCGGATACCGGCCGCGGAGGCGGACCGGCTGCCCTGTGTGGTCGAGGGCGGTCTGCTCCAGCCGGACGCCGACGACCAGCTCTGGCTGCTGCCCGCCGCGCCCTCGGTCGCCCTGCCCCGCCTGCTGTGCGCCGTCGAGGACGACATCGCCCGGCGCAGACGCCACGAGGCCTGGCTCGCCGAGGCGTTCGCGCCGCTGCTGATGCTCGACACCCCGGACGGTGCCGCGACCACCGCCTTCGGCATCCGGGTGCTCAGCGGCCTGGAGCGCATCAACACCGCCATCGGCGAGGCCATGGCGACGGCCGCCGGCGAACTGCTCACCATCCAGCCCGGCGGCAAACGCCCCGCCTCCGCCCTGGAGGTGGCCCTGCCGCGGGACCGGGCGGTGCTCGCCCGCGGCTGCCGGATGCGCACCCTCTACCAGCACACCACCCGCCACGACCCGGCCGTCCTCGCCTACTACGAGCGGCTGTCCGGCGACGCCGAGGTGCGCACCCTCGACGAGCTTCCCGAGCGGCTGATCGTCGTCGACCGCGCCGTCGCCTTCGTCCCCGCCAGCAAGGACCGCGGCCTCGCCCTGGAGATCCGCAATCCGGCCCTGGTGGAATACCTGGTGACCGTCTTCGAGCGCCTGTGGCGGCTCGCCACCCCCATGCACCCGCAGGCCGCCCCACAGCCCGTCAGGGACGGCATCACGGCCCGCCAGCGCGCCATCGCGGGCCTTCTCATAGAGGGCCACACCGACGCGGTGATCGCCGAACGCCTCGGCATGAACATCCGCACCGCCCGCGAGCACATCGCCAAGCTCGCCGCCACTCTCGGCAGCGAGAGCCGGGCGCAGCTCGGCTACCTCATCGGACGCTCGGGGATTCTCGGCCCGGAACGGTGAGCCCGGCGGCCCGCGGCGGCCCGTCCAGCCCCACCTGCGCGATCCGCACCCCCAGCTGGGTACGGCTGGCCGCGCCCAGCGTCTCCGACAGCCGGGCGATATGGGCACGGCAGGTGCGCACGCTGATGCCGAGCCGCTCGGCGATCACCGCGTCCTGGTGGCCCTCGGCGAGCAGCGCGGCGATCGACTGCTCGCGGTGCGAGATGCCCTCGATGCCGGTGTCGGGCAGCGCGGCGGTGAGCGGGACGGCGAGCCGCCACAGCCGGTCGAAGACGGTCACCAGGTAGGCGACCAGGCCGGGGTGGCGCAGCTCCAGGGCCATGGTGCGGTCGGCGTTGGCGGGGATGAAGGCGACCGTGCGGTCGAACAGGATCAGCCGGTCGACCACCTCGTCCAGGGTGCGCGCCTCGACCGCGTCGCCCATCAGCTCCAGGTAGTTGAGCAGGCCCTGCCCGTGCCGGGCCACATGGTTGTACAGGTCCCGCATCCGCACCCCGCGCCCGCGCAGCGCCAGCGCCCGGTGCAGGCCCTCGGACAGCTCGTGCTCGCGCCGGATGCCGCCCGGCTGGACCGTCAGCACCTCGGTCGTACAGGCCGCCGTCGCCTCGTCCAGCGCCGCCTGGATACGGGCCGGGCCGTCGAGGACGCGGATCGCCGCGGTGCCCTCGCCGGGCGCGGAGGCGGTCGTACGGCCGCCCAGGCCCGCGTACCACTCGAAGGCGGCCACCGCCGAACCCATCCGCCGCTGGCTGGCGCTGATCTCGTCGTACACCCCGCGCAGCAGCCGGGTCATGACCTCCTGCGGGGAGGTCGGCACCAGCCATTCCATGTCGTCGGGGTCGGGGTGCAGCAGGGCCAGTTCCAGCAGGCAGGGGACCGCCTCGGCGTCCCGGCGGGGCACGCGGCCGCGCCGTACGGCCCGGGAATACACCCGATCCCCGGCCTCGCACAGTCGGTCAGCACCGTGTGGATGCTCGTCCGTCCCGTGCCCGGCCATCGCCCATCCCACCCCCGGTCTCCGCCTCTTCCGCAGCGCAACTATGCGCGGAGCGAACCTGCTCCGCAACACGCCTCTCTCCACTGTGACCGCCGGAAACCACCGGTATGCAGGTTTTTGATCCGGCGCCGTTCCGTCACAGTCCGACAACGGAAGGCGACCGCTCATTGCCCGGCACGCACATTCCCTCCTTCTCGCCTACGGGGAACGTTCACACGAAAAAAGGGAGTTCACGCCACAATGGCGCGAACTCCCCTTCACAACGGCCCGCACGGGCCGTCCGGGTCCTACTTGAGGCCCAGCTCCGCACAGGCCGCCTGGTACGGGGCGGTGCAGATCTCGGCCACCTTGTAGATGCCGTCGGCGACGACGGTCTGCTCGATGTTGTCCTGCGTCAGCGCGACCACGGACACCAGCTGGGCCGGGATGCCCTTGTCGGTCGGGCTGTCCACCCGGTCCCGGGTCAGCGCGTCGAACTGGATGTCCTTGCCCTGCACCTTGGCGACGGCCATCTCGGCGGCGGCCTCGGCCTCGGCCGGGTAGGACTTGTAGACGCTCATGTACTGCTGACCGGCGACGATCCGCTGCACCGCCGCCAGCTCGGCGTCCTGGCCGGTGATCGGCGGCATCTTGGTCACCCCGGCGGCCCGGAGGGCCTCGATGACACCGGCGGCCATGCCGTCGTTGGCGGAGTAGACGCCGGCGATGTTGCCCACGCCGATCTTCTGGATCGCCTCGGTCATGTTGGACTGGGCGTTCTCCGGCTTCCAGTCCTTGGTGTCGTAGCTCTTCGCGATCTGCACCTTGCCGGTCAGCTCGGACAGCGCGCCCGCCTTGAACTGCTTGGCGTTCGGGTCGGTCGGCGACCCGTTCATCATGACGATCTTGTCGGAGCTGCTGAGCTCCGGGCCCATCGCGTCGAGGAGGGAACGTCCCTGCACCTCGCCGACCAGCTCGTTGTCGAAGGAGATGTACGCGTCGATCGGGCCCTCGGCCAGCCGGTCGTAGGCGATGACCGGAATGCCCGCGTCCTTGGCCTTCGTCACACTGCCGGCGATGGCGTGCGAGTCGACCGCGTCGAGCAGGATGACGTCGACCTGGTCGTCGATCATCTGCTGGAGCTGCTGGGCCTGCTTGCCGGCGCTCTGCTCGGCGTTGGCGTACTCGACCTTGCCCCGGTTCTCGGTGAGCGCGGCCACCTTCGCCTTGATGATGGGGTAGTCGAACTTCTCGTACCGCGTGTTCGCCTTCTCCGGCAGCAGCAGCCCGACCGTGAGGTCGTTCCCCTTGGTGGGGGTCGCGTCGCCGCCGTCGCTCGTCGCGTTCAGCATGCCGCAACCGGCGAGCGACAGGGCCAACGAGCAAGCGGCCACGGATATGGCGATACGACGACGCATGGAGGAGCTCACTTCTGGTGTCTTCCGGACGTGGGCGCAGCCTTGCGACCCATGTGACTGAAAAGCCAACGCGGCGGCAGCCCCCAGCGTCAAGCAAAACTACTTAACGAGATGACAACAGCACATTCCGCTTCACCTCGTACAACCAATCCCGGCCGACGTGAGTCGTGATCAGGAGGGCCCCCTTCCTGGGGGCGGATCCCGACCAGAGGACCGAATGAACCCAGCCAGACGCACCACCGCCACCGCCCTGGTGCTGGCCACGGCAGGCGGAGTGCTGACCACGGCCGCGACCCCCGCCTCGGCGGCCACCACATGCACCTCCCCCGTCTTCAAGCGGCAGTTCTTCGCGAACACGACGTTCTCGGGCACTCCGAAGAAGACGGACTGCGACAGCGCGATCGACCAGAACTGGGGCACGGGCGCGCCCGTCTCCGGCGTCCCGTCGAACAACTTCGGCGTCCGCTGGTCCGTGACCCGCGACTTCGGCTCCGGCGGCCCCTTCAGCTTCGCCGCCTCCGCCCAGGACGGCGTACGCGTCTACCTCGACGGCGTCCGCAAGATCGACCTGTGGAAGAACGTCTCCACCACCGCCAAGCAGACGGTCAACGTGACGATCCCGTCCGGCAGGCACACCCTGCGCGTCGACTTCGTCAACTGGACCGGCACCGCGAACGTCAAGTTCGCCTACACCCCGCGGACGTCGGCCACCGTCGACAAGGTCAAGCCGCTCACCCCGACGGGCACTGCGGTGTCGTACGACACGGCCACCGGCAAGGCCAAGCTCACCTGGTCCAAGAACAAGGAGATGGACCTCGCGGGCTACCGCGTCTACCGCCGGCTCAAGGGGGCGGCCTACCCCGGCGCCCCGCTGGCCACGACCACCGCCACCACGTACACCGACACCGGCCTCCCGATGACCGGCGCCGCGTACTACTACGAGGTCCGCGCGGTCGACAAGGCGGGCAACGAGTCCGGCGGCAGCGCCGACCAGCTGGTCACCACCGTCGACCGCACCCCGCCGAAGGCGCCGGTGCTGACAGCGACCCACCACGACCTGTTCGGCGTCAGCGTCCAGTGGGACGGTCCCGACGAGGGCGGACTGCGCCTCACCACCTACCGCGCCGACTCTCCCACCGGTCCGTGGGTCAAGCTCGGCTCCGGTATAGGCGGCAGCGGATGGACGGACCCGGACGCCCCGTTCGGGAAGACGTCCTACTACCGCGTCACCGCGACCGACCCGGCCGGCAACTCCGCCGAGTCCCAGGTCCTCGCCTTCGACCGTCCGCTGCCCGTGCCGTACCTGGACAGCGTGCGCACGACCGAGGACGAGACCGGCGTCGAGCTGCGCTGGACGGTGGCGAAGAACGCGCCGACGCGGTACCGCGTCTACCGCACCGAGCGCTTCGCCGAGAACCCCGTGACGGAGTCGTTCGACTGCGAGCCGTCGAACGTGGGCCCCGCCGACGACCCGTACACGCGCTACGCGTGCACCGACTTCTCGGCGGCGCCGGAGACCGACTACTGGTACCAGGTCGCCAGCCTCGGCGACGGCGGCACGGAGTCCGTGCGGTCGCAGACGCACAGCGGTGGCCTGTACGACACCACTCCCCCGGCCGCCGTCACCGGCCTGCACCACACCAGCACGGAGTACGGCACGGTCCTGGAGTGGGACGAGAGCCCCGACCCGGGCCTGGCCTCCTACGCGGTGTACCGGGGCACGAGCGCCAACGACACCTTCACCCACGAGCGGATCGCCACCCTGCCGCCCGGCACCACCCGGTTCGTCGACGCACAGGTGCCCGACGACCAGAACTGGGTCTACTTCGTCGACGCCATCGACAAGGAGAACAACTCCTTGTACACGCTGGCCGGTTACCCGGCCGATGTGGTCGCCAACGTGAGCGTCAACGAGTTCTACCTCACCCCGGGCCACACGCCTCATCCGAACACCGCGGCGTGGATCCTGTCCGGCGAGGCCGACCAGGCGGGCCTCGCCGCACTGTCGTGGACCTGCGGCACCGGCTGCGAGGCCACCGGCTTCCACGTCTACCGCTTCGACCGCGCGAGCGACCAGTACGTCCGGCTGACGGATCTGCCGCTGACCGCCGACGCCCGCGCTTACACCGACCCGGCCACCCCGGCCGCCACCACCAGCTACTACGTCATCTCGGTCGTCGCCGCGGACGGCTCGGAGTCCTTCTCCGGCCTCGCTCCCGTCGTCGTCACGCCGAGCGGAGCCTGAACATGAACGCCACCATACGTACGACCGCGACAGCCCTGGTGCTGGCCACCGCGGGCAGCCTGATCACGGTCGCGACGGCCGTGCCCGCTTCGGCGGCGGTCAGCTGCACCTCTCCCGTCTTCAAGAGGGAGTTCTTCGCGAACACGACGTTCTCCGGTACGCCGAAGAAGACGGACTGCGACAGCGCGATCGACCAGAACTGGGGCACGGGCGCGCCCGTCTCCGGTGTCCCGTCGAACAACTTCGGCGTCCGCTGGTCCGTGACCCGGGACTTCGGCTCCGGCGGCCCCTTCACCTTCTCGGCCTCCGCCCAGGACGGCGTACGCGTCTACCTCGACGGCGTCCGCAAGATCGACCTGTGGAAGAACGTCTCCACCACCGCCAAGCAGACGGTCAACGTCACCGTCCCCAGCGGCAAGCACACCCTGCGCGTCGACTTCGTCAACTGGACCGGCACCGCGAACGTCAAGTTCGCCTACACCCCGCGCACCTCCGCCACCGTCGACAAGGTCAAGCCCCTCACCCCGACCGGCTCGGTCGTCACCTACGACGCCACCACCGGCGCGGCCAAGCTCACCTGGTCCAAGAACAAGGAGATGGACCTCGCGGGCTACCGCGTCTACCGCCGCCTGAAGGGCCAGGCGTACCCCAGTACTCCGCTGGCGGCCACGACCGCGACGACTTACACCGACACCCCACCCGCGACCGGCGCCGCCTACTACTACGAGGTCCGCGCCGTCGACAAGGCGGGCAACGAGTCCGGCGGCAGCGCCGACCAGCTGGTCACCACCGCGGACAGGACGGCACCGGGCGTTCCCACGGGGCTCGTCGTGGCCGACGACTTCGACGGGCTGCGGCTCAACTGGGACGCGGTCGAGGGCGCGGTGACGTACAAGGTGTACCGGGCGACGAGCGAGACCGGCACCTACACCGCGGTCGGCACCACCGACCATCCGTCGTACCTCGACACCAAGGCCCCCGAGGAGGCCACCTCCCACTACCGGGTGACCGCTCTCGACGCGGCCGGCAACGAGTCCACGCGGTCCGTCGCCGCGAGCGGCGAGCGCGGGGACAACACCCCGCCGTCCCTCGTCACCGGTGTGAAGGTCGAGCCCACCGACTACGGCTTCTTCGTCAGCTGGGACCCCAACCCGACGCCGGACCTGGCGCGCTACGTGGTGCGCAGGGGCGAGCTGTGGGGGGACGAGGAGGAGCAGGTCTGCTCGCTCTACCCCGGTTACCACGTGTCGGCCGACACCACCTCGTACCGGTACGAGACCGTGCCGGACGGCGAGGAGTCCTGCTTCATCGTCGACGCCGTGGACGACGACTGGAACTCCCGGTTCGAGATGACCGGCGAGGCCACGGTCGTGGTCGCCACCGAGCTGGACCTGACGCCGGCCGAGCCGACGGCCGGCTGAGGTTCGTACAACCATTTGCCCTTCCTTCCGGTCCTGTTCGGCGACGTCTGATCCACTCCGTCGCCGAACAGGACCGAAGGCCCTCATGACCCCAGCCAGACGCACCACCGCCACCGCCCTGGTGCTGGCCACCGCAGGCGGAGTACTGACCGCCACCGCCGCACCCGCCGCAGCGGCGGTGAGCTGCACCTCTCCCGTCTTCAAGCGGGAGTTCTTCGCGAACACGACGTTCTCCGGTACGCCGAAGAAGACCGACTGCGACAGCGCGATCGACCAGAACTGGGGCACCGGCGCACCGATCGCCGGTGTCCCGTCGAACAACTTCGGCGTCCGCTGGTCCGTGACCCGCGACTTCGGCTCCGGCGGCCCCTTCACCTTCTCGGCCTCCGCCCAGGACGGCGTACGCGTCCACCTCGACGGCGTCCGCAAGATCGACCTGTGGAAGAACGTCTCCACCACCGCCAAGCAGACGGTCAACGTCACCGTCCCCAGCGGCAAGCACACCCTGCGCGTCGACTTCGTCAACTGGACCGGCACCGCGAACGTCAAGTTCGCCTACACCCCGCGGACGTCGGCCACCGTCGACAAGGTCAAGCCGCTCACCCCGACCGGCTCGGTCGTCACCTACGACGCCACCACCGGCGCGGCCAAGCTCACCTGGTCCAAGAACAAGGAGATGGACCTCGCGGGCTACCGCGTCTACCGGCGGCTCAAGGGCCAGGCGTACCCCACGGCCCCGCTGGCCACGACCACCGCCACCACGTACACCGACACCCCGCCCGCGACCGGCGAGACCTACTACTACGAGGTCCGCGCCGCCGACAAGGCGGGCAATGTGTCGGCGGGGACGGCGGACCAGCCGGTCACCACCCCCGACCGCACCGCGCCCGCCGCTCCGACCGGGCTCTACGCCAAGGTGGTCCCGGGTTCGGTGAGTCTCGGCTGGGACACCGCCGACGCCCTGCACACCTACCGCGTCTACCGTGCGACCGCGCCGGATGGGCCGTTCACCCGGATCGCCGACGCTCTCGACAGCGCCTGGTACCGGGACACCTCGGCCGACCTCACCCAGCGGCTGTACTACCGCGTCACCGCCCTGGACCCGGCGGGCAACGAGTCGGCCCCGGCCACCCGTGACACCGGCGCACCCGACACCACCCCGCCCGCCCAGGTCACCGGCGTGACCGTGGAGGGCACCACGGCGGGCAACGCGGTGCGCTGGCAGGCCCCGTCCGCCGACGTCCACCACTACGAGGTGTGGACGGCGCCCGAGGGCGGTTCGGACCCGGACGGTCCGCGGACCGTCTACGGCCTCTCCTACCACGACGCGCTCGCGGACACCGGTGCCGCGCTCACGTACCGCGTCCAGGCGGTCGACTGGTTCGGCAACCTCGGCCCCGTCTCCGACCCGGTCACCGCCACCCGGCCGGCTCCCGGCACCGCGTCGGCGCCCACGGGTGTCACCGGCACTCCGCGTGACGGCGGCACGGAGCTGACCTGGGGCCCCGTGAACGCCGGCTATCCGTCCGGCTACCGCGTCTACCGCCGCACCACCGACACCGCGGCCTGGACCCGCCTCGGCGACCGCCCCACCACCGCGTACCGCTACGAGGACACCGAGGCGGCGGACGGGATCACCGACTACTACGTCGTCGCCCTCGACGCCCAGGGCCGCGAGTCGGCGCCCTCGGAGGTGGTGCGGGTGCTGCGGGAGACCCCGGCCACGCCGACCGCTCCCGAGCCGCCGACGATCACGCTGTCTGCGCCGTACACCGAGTGCACGGCGAACGACTGCGTGGCACATGGCGGCACCGGGGTCACGCTCACGGTGACGCTGGAGCACGAGCGGCTGCTCTCCGGCTACCTCTACCGCTTCGTGGGTCCGGTCGACTCCGGCTGGTTCGGCACCGACCAGTCGCCGATCACCTGGAAGCCTCCGGCACGGGGCCTGTACACGCTCGAAGTGGCCGCGGTGGACGTCTACGGCCGCACCGGCCCGTTCACCAGCGTCTCCTTCAAGGTCGCGTGATCCGGCCGGACAGCGGGTGACGAGCGAGGGGCCCGGAGGAACGTGTCCTCCGGGCCCCTCGAACATTCGCGGCCGTACGTCAGTCCGACTGCTGCTGCCGCTTCGGCCGCCACACCACCAGCGCGCTGGTCTGCTGCACCTCCTGGTACGGCACCAGGTCGCGGCGGTACGAGGCGTGCACGGCGGCCTCGCGCTGGCGCATGGCCGCCGCCGCGCCGTCGAGCGCGGCCTCCATCTCGGCCACCCGGGACTGGAGCGCCGCGACCTGGTTCTCCAGTTCGATGATCCGCTTGATGCCCGCGAGGTTGATGCCCTCGTCCTGCGACAGCTGCTGCACCTGGCGGAGCAGTTCGATGTCGCGGGCCGAGTAGCGGCGGCCCCGGCCGGCGGTGCGGTCCGGGGACACCAGGCCCAGGCGGTCGTACTGGCGCAGCGTCTGCGGGTGCAGGCCGGACAGCTGGGCCGCCACCGAGATGACGTAGACCGGAGTCTCCTCCGTCAGTTCATACGGATTGCGTCGACGGCCGTCCATCTGACTCATGCTCCCTTCGCGGCCTGGAACAGCTCCGCCCGCGGGTCCTCGCCCGCGGTCGCCTCGCGATACGCCTCAAGTGCGTCACGAGCCTTCCCCGACAAGTCCGCCGGAACACTCACCTCGACGGTGACCAGCAGGTCCCCGCGGGTGCCGTCCTTGCGGACCGCGCCCTTGCCGCGGGCGCGCATCGTGCGTCCGTTGGGTGTGCCCGGCGGCAGCTTCAGCGTGACCGCCGGTCCGCCCAGGGTCGGGACGCGGACCTCGCCGCCGAGGGCGGCCTCCGTGAACGTCACGGGGACGGTCACGGTGAGGTTGTCGTCCTTGCGGCCGAAGACGGGGTGGGCGTCGACGTGCACCACCACGTACAGGTCGCCCGCCGGGCCGCCGCGCTCGCCCGGCGCGCCCTTGCCACGCAACCGGATGCGCTGCCCGTCGCTCACCCCGGCCGGGATGCGCACCTGCATGGTCCGCGAGGACTTCGCCCGGCCGCTGCCCTTGCAGATCTCGCAGGGGGTCTCCGCGATCAGGCCGCGGCCCTTGCAGCCCGGGCAGGGGTCGGTGAGCGAGAAGCCACCGCCGGAGCCGCGCGCCACCTGGCCGGTGCCGACGCAGGTCGGGCACACGCGCGGTGTGCCGTTCTGGTCGCCGGTGCCGGAGCAGGCCTTGCACGGCGCCTGCGAGGACATCCGCAGCGGGACGGTGGCGCCCTCGATCGCCTCGGTGAAGCTCAGGGTGACCTCGGACTCGATGTCCTGGCCGCGCCGCGGCTGGGTGCGCGTGGTGCCGGTGCCGCCCCGGTTGAACAGGCCCCCGAAGACGTCGCCGAGTCCGCCGCCGAAGCCGCCGCCCGCCCCGCCCTGGGCGCCTCCGAAGAGGTCACCCAGGTCGAAGTTGAACGAGCCGCCGCCGGCGCCGGGGCCGGGCCGGAAGCCGCCGTTGCCGAAGAGGGCGCGGGCGTCGTCGTACTCCTTGCGCTTCTTGGGGTCGCCGAGGACGTCGTTCGCCTCGGAGATCTCCTTGAAGCGTTCCTCGGCCTTGGCGTTGCCCTTGTTGGCGTCCGGGTGGAACTCGCGGGCGAGCTTCCGGTACGCCTTCTTGATCTCGGCCTCGGTGGCGTCCTTGGGGACGCCGAGGACCTTGTAGTAGTCCTTCTCGATGAAGTCCTTGGTGCTCATCCTCGACGTCCCTCCTCTCCGCTCACATCCGACACGTCAGCCCTCTTCAGAGCTGTTGTCCTTCTCCTCGCCCGCCGGCTTCTCGTCGGCGCCTTCGGCCTTGACCGTCTGCGCGCCCGGCTGGGGCTCGGCGACGGCGACCCGCGCGGGGCGGATGGTGCGCTCGCCGATGCGATACCCCGGCTGGAGGATCGCGACGCAGGTCGTCTCCGTGACGTCCGGCGCGTACGAGTGCATCAGGGCCTCGTGGATGGTCGGGTCGAAGGGCTCGCCCTCCTTGCCGAACTGCTGCAGGCCCATCTTGGCCGCGACGGTCTCCAGCGACTCCGCCACCGACTTGAAGCCGCCGACGAGCTCGCCGTGCTCCCGCGCGCGACCGATGTCGTCGAGCACGGGCAGCAGCTCGGTCAGGAGGTTCGCGATGGCGATCTCCTTGACCGCGATCCGGTCGCGCTCGACCCGGCGGCGGTAGTTCTGGTACTCGGCCTGAAGCCGCTGGAGGTCGGCGGTGCGCTCGCCCAGTGCGGTGCGCACCTGGTCCAGCTGGGCCACCAGACCCGCTGTCTCGTTCGCGTCCCCGGCCGGGGCCGCCCCCTCCTCCGAGGAGGAGGCGGCGGCCTTCGGCTCGGCGTCGTCAGGGGTGGCGCCGGAGGGGACGTCGGGCTTCTCCTCGAAGCCCGGGGTCTCCTCCGTCACGCGGCACCGTCCTTGCGCTCGTCGTCCACGATCTCGGCGTCGACGACATCGTCGTCGGCCTTGGCCTCGCCGGCACCGGCGTCACCGGCCGCACCCGCGGCCTGCGCGCCCTGGGCGTCGGCGTACAGCGCCTGGCCGAGCTTCTGCGAGACGGCCGCGACCTTCTCGGTGGCGGTGCGGATCTCGGCGGTGTCCTCGCCCTTGAGCGTCTCCTTCAGCTCGGCGACGGCGGCCTCGACCTCGGTCTTGATCTCGCCGGGGACCTTGTCCTCGTTGTCCTTGAGGAACTTCTCGGTCTGGTAGACGAGCTGCTCGCCCTGGTTGCGGGTCTCGGCGGCCTCGCGACGCTTGTGGTCCTCCTCCGCGTAGCGCTCGGCCTCCTCACGCATGCGGTCGACCTCGTCCTTCGGCAGCGAGGAGCCGCCGGTGACGGTCATCTTCTGCTCCTTGCCCGTGCCCAGGTCCTTCGCGGTCACGTGCATGATGCCGTTGGCGTCGATGTCGAAGGAGACCTCGATCTGCGGGATGCCGCGCGGCGCCGGGGGCAGACCGGTCAGCTCGAACATGCCGAGCTTCTTGTTGTAGGCCGCGATCTCGCGCTCGCCCTGGTAGACCTGGATCTGCACGGACGGCTGGTTGTCCTCGGCCGTCGTGAAGATCTCCGACCGCTTGGTCGGGATGGTCGTGTTCCGCTCGATGAGCTTGGTCATGATGCCGCCCTTGGTCTCGATGCCGAGGGACAGCGGGGTCACGTCGAGGAGCAGGACGTCCTTGACCTCACCCTTGAGGACACCGGCCTGGAGCGAGGCGCCGATGGCGACGACCTCGTCCGGGTTCACACCCTTGTTGGCTTCCTTGCCGCCGGTCAGCTCCTTGACGAGCTCGGCGACGGCGGGCATGCGGGTGGAGCCGCCGACGAGGACGACGTGGTCGATCTCGCCGAGGGCGATGCCGGCGTCCTTGATGACGTTGTGGAACGGCGTCTTGCAGCGCTCCAGCAGGTCCGCGGTCAGCTGCTGGAACTGGGCGCGGGTGAGCTTCTCGTCGAGGTGCAGGGGGCCCTCGGCGGAGGCGGTGATGTAGGGGAGGTTGATCGAGGTCTCGGTGGACGAGGACAGCTCGATCTTCGCCTTCTCGGCGGCCTCGCGCAGGCGCTGGAGCGCCATCTTGTCCTTGGAGAGGTCCACGCCGTGACCGGACTGGAACTGCTTGACCAGGTAGTCGACGACGCGCTGGTCCCAGTCGTCACCACCGAGGTGGTTGTCACCGTTGGTGGCCTTCACCTCGACGACACCGTCGCCGATCTCCAGCAGCGAGACGTCGAAGGTGCCGCCACCGAGGTCGAAGACCAGGATCGTCTGGTCGTCCTTGTCGAGGCCGTACGCCAGGGCGGCGGCCGTCGGCTCGTTGACGATGCGCAGCACGTTCAGGCCCGCGATCTCGCCGGCCTCCTTGGTCGCCTGGCGCTCGGCGTCGTTGAAGTACGCCGGGACGGTGATGACCGCGTCGGTCACCTTCTCGCCCAGGTAGGCCTCGGCGTCCCGCTTCAGCTTCTGCAGCACGAAGGCGCTGATCTGCTGCGGGTTGAAGGGCTTGCCGTCGAGCTCGATCTTCCAGTCGGTGCCCATGTGGCGCTTGACCGACCGGATGGTCCTGTCGACGTTGGTGACAGCCTGGCGCTTGGCCACCTCGCCGACCAGCACCTCGCCGTTCTTGGCGAAGGCGACGACGGACGGCGTGGTCCTGGCACCCTCGGCGTTGGTGATGACGGTGGGCTCGCCGCCCTCCAGAACGCTGACGACGGAGTTAGTCGTGCCCAGGTCGATGCCGACCGCACGTGCCATGGTTGATTCCTCCAGCTGACTTGAGTGGAACAGGCTCAAGTGTGCATGACGCTCGCCGCCGGGTCAACAGACCTGAGTCAGGGCGGCTCAACTCTTATCCGCTCCTTACGCGCAACACCGTTCGGGGCAGGCCGTCACTAGGGTAGAGCCCAAGCGGACATTCAGCACAAACCGCCTGGCGCCGGTGAGGCAACCCTCAGCGACTCAGATCACCTCGCGCCCGGCTACAGTGCGGCGGAAGATACGGGTAGTCTCAGACGGACTGCATAAGCTACCGCTCAGTAATCTCCCTGGCAGGCCCGAGGAGCCCCTCATGCAACTCGCCGCGATCATCGTGTCGCTGGTCCTGACCGTGGTCGGCGTTGCGCTGCTCGCACGCGCGATCGGCCAGTTCGTCAGGTACTTCAAGCTGGGCCAGCCGGTCCCGGCAGGCACCCGGACCGACAACCCCTACCAGCGCAGCGTGACCCTGGTCCGCGAGTTCCTCGGGCACACCCGGATGAACCGCTGGGGCATCGTCGGTGTCGCCCACTGGTTCGTGGCCGTCGGCTTCCTGACGCTGCCGCCGACCCTGGCCCAGGCGTTCGGCCAGCTCTTCCAGGCGGACTGGGTGCTGCCGGTCATCGGCGAGTTCCTGCCGTTCGAGCTGTACATCGAGTTCATCGGCGTGATGACGATCCTCGGCATCGCCGTCCTCATCGTCATCCGGCTGCTGAGCCTGCCCTCGCGCCCCGGCCGCAAGTCCCGCTTCGCGGGCTCCAAGGCCGGCCAGGCGTACTTCGTCGAGTACGTCATCCTCACCATCGGCCTCGCCATCTACGTGCTGCGCGGCCTGGAAGGCGCACTGCACCACGTCGACCACTACGAGGCCGGCTACTTCGCCTCGTACCCGCTGGTGCTCGCCTTCGAGGGGCTGAGCGTCGCGACGCTGCAGAACCTGGTCTACCTGTTCGCGATGATCAAGATCTCGACGTCCTTCATCTGGATGATCGTGGTCTCGCTGAACACCAACATGGGCGTGGCCTGGCACCGCTTCCTGGCGTTCCCGAACATCTGGTTCAAGCGCGAGGCGACCGGCGGGACCGCCCTCGGCGCGCTCCAGCCCATGACCTCGGGCGGCAAGCCGATCAACTTCGAGGACCCGGGCGACGACGACGTCTTCGGCGTCTCCCAGGTCGAGCAGTTCTCCTGGAAGGGCCTGCTCGACTTCTCCACCTGCACCGAGTGCGGCCGCTGCCAGTCGCAGTGCCCCGCGTGGAACACCGGCAAGCCGCTCTCCCCCAAGCTGCTGATCATGTCGCTGCGCGACCACGCCCACGCCAAGGCGCCGTACCTGCTCGCGGGTGGCGGCAAGACCATGGAGGGCGAGGAGAAGGCGTCCGAGGAGCAGCTGAAGGACGTCCCGGCCGCCGCCCTCGCCGAGGCCGAGCGCCCGCTGATCGGCACCGCCGAGGAGAACGGCGTCATCGACCCGGACGTCCTGTGGTCCTGCACCACCTGCGGCGCCTGCGTCGAGCAGTGCCCGGTGGACATCGAGCACATCGACCACATCGTCGACATGCGCCGCTACCAGGTCATGATCGAGTCTGCGTTCCCGTCCGAGGCGGGCACGATGCTCAAGAACCTGGAGAAGAAGGGCAACCCCTGGGGCCTGGCGAAGAAGCAGCGCCTGGAGTGGCTCAAGGAGGTCGACTTCGAGGTCCCGGTCGTCGGCAAGGACATCGAGGACCTGTCCGAGGTCGAGTACCTGTACTGGGTCGGCTGCGCCGGCGCCCTGGAGGACCGCGCCAAGAAGACCACCAAGGCCTTCGCGGAACTCCTCCACATCGCGGGCGTCAAGTTCGCGATCATGGGCGGCGACGAGAAGTGCACGGGTGACTCCGCCCGCCGCCTGGGCAACGAGCCGTTGTTCCAGGAGCTGGGCATGGAGAACGTGATGGCCCTGAACACGGCGTTCGGCGAGGAGCTGGACGACGAGGGCAAGGTCGTCCCCGAGTCCGCGAAGCCGAAGTCGGCGAAGAAGATCGTCGCGACCTGCCCACACTGCCTCAACACCCTCGGCAACGAGTACCCGCAGCTCGGCGGCGACTACGAGGTCATCCACCACACCCAGCTGCTCCAGCACCTCGTCGACGAGGGCAAGCTGATCCCGGTGACCCCGGTCGAGGGCATCATCACCTACCACGACCCGTGCTACCTGGGCCGCCACAACAAGATCTACACGCCTCCGCGCGAGATCATCGGCAAGGTCCCCGGCCTGCGCAACGAGGAGATGCACCGCCACAAGGAGCGGGGCTTCTGCTGCGGCGCGGGTGGCGCGCGGATGTGGATGGAAGAGCGCATCGGCAAGCGCATCAACAACGAGCGCGTCGACGAGGCCCTGTCGGTGAACCCCGACATCGTCTCCACCGCCTGCCCGTTCTGCCTCGTCATGCTGACCGACTCGGTCAACGGCAAGAAGAACGACGGCAAGGCGAAGGAGTCGATCCAGGTCGTCGACGTCGCCCAGCTCCTCCTGGACTCGGTCAAGACCCCGGCCGACCCCGAGGACGCCGCGGAGACGGAGAGCGCGCCGGAGCCGGAGCCGGTGAAGTAACCGTCACGTCACTGCCGTACCGACGCCCCCATGCCCCTCGCGGACATGGGGGCGTCGGCGTTCCCGCCGCTCACTCCCGCCCGCCCAGCCGCAGCCCACGGCTCTCGGCGATACGCAGGGCGTCCTGAAGAGCCTCGGCCAGCCGCTCGGCGAGGAACTTCAGCTCACCGGCGGGGGTGTGCGGAAGGATGCCGTGCGCGTGGGCGAGCATCTGGGCGCCCATGCCCAGCTGGACGTCCTCCGTGAGGTCGGCCAGGCGGGACAGGGGTCCCCCGCGGTCATCGCTGATCAGATAGCTCGGCTTGCCTTCGGGACTCGCCCAGGGCAGCAGCCTGATGTCCCGCCGGACCGCCCCGACCGCTTCGTCGTCAGCCCCCATCAGGCCACCTCCCTCACGGACTCGGCCCACCCCTGCCGCAGCTCGTGGAGCACGAGATACGGCCGCACGGCGACGGTGGCGGCGCCGTCGAGGGGGGTGTCGAGGCCGTAGGGGCTGCGGTGGAGAGGGAGAGGCGGCAGCGGCTCCGGCTGCGGAGCGGAAGGCGCGGGGAACACGGGCGCCAGTCGCTCCTCGCGCAGAAGACCCAGCCAGGCGGCGAGGTGGCGGATAAGGTCGGTCACGTCGTCAGGTTTCATTCACGAGTGCTGATGGCCATGCCCCCGGACGGCTCCACCCGTCGCGGGGGTTCTTTCATCGCCCACTGTAGCGGGGCAACTATGGTGTACTAGGGTTCACTAAGGATCGCACTGATGTACCCAGTCGGGCATGGTGGCGTGGTGATGCAGTTCGCACCGGACATCCCACGCTGGCGCCAGGTCGCCGAAGTCATCCGCGGCCGGATCGAGGACGGGACATACCCACCGCGCACCCGGGTGCCGTCGGTCATGCAGATCATCGCCGAGTTCGGGATCGCCACGGCGACGGCGCAGAAGGTCCTCCAGAACCTCCGCAAGGAAGGGCTCATCTACACCGAGCCGGGCCTGGGCTCATTCGTCGCCCAACGCCCTCCGGAGGAATGAACACCAGCAGGTGGGTCAGCGCGTCACTGCCGTACGTGACGCCCCGTAAGGACGAGCAGGCCGACGCCTGGAGCGCCGAGGCCGCCGCCCAGGGCCGACGCGGTACGCAGCGCATCCTGCATGCCGGCGAAGTCCCCGCCCCGGCGGAGGTCGCCGGCCTGCTGCGCGTCGCGGAGGGCGAGCCGGTCGTCGTACGCCGCCGCCTGATCCTCCTCGACGACGAGCCGAACGAACTGACCGACACCTACTACCCCGCCGAGATCGCCACCGGTACGGCCCTCGCCGGTACCGCCAGGATCCGGGGCGGCGCCGTAACGCTGCTGGCGAGCCTGGGCCATGTCGGCGCCGTCGTCCGCGAGGACGTGACCGCGGACATGCCGACGCCGGAGGAACGGCAAGCCCTGCGGACGGCACCCGCGGAACCGGTCCTACGGCTCACCAGGCTCACCCTGACCGCCGAGGACCGCCCGATCCAGGTCGACCGCATGGTGATGCCGGCGCTGCGACAGCGGCTGCGCTACGAGATCAGACTCGGCTGACTCACAGCCTGCCGAACACCACGCCCCGCCACGTCCAGCCGAGCGCCAGCACCGCGTTCCGCAGCGGCTCGCGCAGTTCGGCGCTGTCGAAGCGGAAGGTCTCCGTCGTCTCCAGCGCGCCGTCGGCTCCGCGCTGGACGGTCCAGTGGCGGGTGACGGTGCGGTCCGGGCCGCGGGAGTACTGGGCGGAGATCTTGAGCCGCGGCGGGTCGCCGACGCGTGTGACCTCCCGCGTCTCCTCGACCACACGCACCTCGCGGTCCGCTTCGACGAGCCGCATCCGGATCCGTACCGCCCGCGTCAGCTGCGACTGGACGAAGAAGTTCTCCCAGGCCGGCTCCGTCATCCGCCACTCCGCGACCAGATCGGCGGAGTCCGGCGCGGCGCCGTTGCGGATGACGTACGGCGCGTCGGCCCGGTTGCAGCCGAGCAGCGCCGCCCGCACCTGCCCCGCCGAGCCCGGCGCGACCCCGTCGGCGGGGTGCCTGGTTCCGGTCAACTTGTCGAGGAAGCCCATGGGTTCAACCTAAGGGACCGGGCGTCCGGGCGTTCGAGCGTCCGGGGAAGGAGCCCCTTCCCCGGACTGCGCTCACTCGCCCTTCGGCCCCGCCTGCTGCACCACCTCGAAGGACCACAGGGTGGAGCCGGAGGCCGCCGGCTTCGGGCGCTCGCCGCTCTCGCCGCGCTCACCCCGCTCGCCGCCGGAGGTGCCCTGGTGTGCCGCCTTCATCGGGCCCTCCATCCACGCCTGGAAGGACTCCTCGTCCCTCCAGCGCGTGTACACCAGGTAGGTGTCGGTGCCCTCGACGGGCCGGAGGAGTTCGAACCACTCGAAGCCGTCGGAGTTCTCCACCGCGTGGGCGCGGGAGGCGAACCGCTTCTCCAGGGTCTCCCGCTGCTCGGCGGGAACCGTCAGGACGTTGATCTTGACTACGCTCATGACCCCATCCTGCCGGACGGCACGCGGCCTACAGGTATTCGAAGAACCTCGTCCACCACGTCGGCTCGCCCTCGTAGGGCCCGTAGCTCGACACGAGAGGGCCGGGTTCGCCGCTCGCCAGCCAGGTCACGCCGTCGTAGGGGAGCTGGAGCAGCCGCAGCGGCACCTGTTCGTAGCCCATGTCCGCGAGGGCGGTCTCGATGCGGCGGCGGTCCGTTTCGGACAACTTGCCGTCCGCGACCGCCGCGTCGAGGCTCGGGTGGCTGTCGGGCCGCGGGGTCATCACCACGGCGAGGTCGCCGTAGTTGCTGAGCCGCACCACGATCCACTCGCCGGCTTCGGTGATCCGCGGCGGGAAGCGCAGGGCGAAGGAGTAGGAGGCGTCCAGGACCTGGTCGTCCAGTCGGCAGGTGCCTCCGAACTCGCTGTTCAGCCGCTGCCTGAGCCGGATGGCCCGCACCTTGCCCCGGTGATAGTCGAACTCGTCGGGATAGTGCAGGTGTTCGGGACCGGGGAGGCGGTCCAGGGCATGGAACAAATCGAGTAGGCGCTGGTCGTCGTCCACGGCGACAGAGTAGGGGTCCCGCTCCCTTCGGACACCCGGTTCGCGACCTCTCCACTCCCAGGGGTGTCCCCCCTTCTCGAACGCGTGCATCATTACTCAGTCGTAGTGAGCGAGGCGGACGAGGTGAGCGATGCGTATGCGAGGTGCCGGGATGGTTGTGACCGGCGTCCTGCTCCTCACCGCCTGCGGCCCCACCGCCCCCGCCGGGCACCAGGCACCGCCCACGCGGAAGGCGGCCGAGGCCGTGCCCCTGCTGCCCGTGCCGCGCGGTGACGGCAGCGAGGTCCCGGACGACTTCAACGGGGACGGCCGACGGGACCTCGTCCTGAACGACCTGGTCAAGCAGCAGAGCCACGCCGACGACGCGGGCATCGGCGTCGTCTACGGCGGCGGACCGCGCGGACTCACGCCGGGCGCCCGGCAGTTGATCAGCCCGGTGGCGCGGGGCGCGCGTACGGACGGACAGTTGCCCGCCGTCTTCGACGCCGAGGCGAGCTGCGATCTCGACGGGGACGGCTTCACCGACCTCGTGGTGTCCACCGACCCGCCGTACGACGGGCAGGGGCAGCCGCCCGTGCCGCTCCAACTGCTGTTCGGCTCTCCGGAGGGACTGACCGGGCGTGCCGTGAAGCTGGTCATCCCGGCCCGCGCCAGGGCCGGCAACGAGTGGCCCGACCAGCCGGTCTGCGGCGACTTCGACGGCGACGGCGCACAGGACCTCGTCGTTCACGCCTCCGAGCAGCAGGTCAGCTATCTGCGGGGCCCCTTCAGCCGTAAGGGTGCCCCCAAGAGCGCGGGTTCGCCGATCGCGGTGCCCGGCAACGTCCCCACGGGGCCGTCCGCCGACGTCGACCGCGACGGCTACGACGACCTCGTCGTCCGTACGACGGAGAGCGCCGGACCGTCGGCCGTGGTCCTCGGCGGGCCCGCCGGGCCGGACCGGACCGGCGTCACCCTGCCCTCCGGCATCGATGTCGCCCTGGGCCGCTTCGGCAAGGGCAAGGCGCTGGACGCGGCGGTCGGAGCGATG
>NZ_JBEPAL010000034.1:0-96793 GCF_040298625.1 Streptomyces sp. NPDC001532 | reverse complement strand
GAGCACTGCAACGCGAAGTCCAGCGCGATCTCCAGCCCCAGCTCGCGGGCCCGGTCCACGAACCGGTCGAAGTCCTCGATCGTCCCCAGCTCCGGATGCACCGCGTCGTGCCCGCCCTCCGGCGAACCGATCGCCCACGGCACCCCGACATCCTGCGGACCCGCCGACAGCGTGTTGTTCGGGCCCTTGCGGAACGTGCTGCCGATCGGGTGAATCGGCGGCAGGTACACGACGTCGAAACCCATCTCCGCGATCGCCGGCAGCCGGCGCTCCGCCGTCCGGAACGTGCCGTGCGGCCGCTCCGCCGTCCCCTCGGAACGCGGGAAGAACTCGTACCAGGACCCGAACAGCGCCCGCTCCCGTTCGACCAGGAGGGGGTACGGCGGTGTCGTGGTGACCAGGTCGCGCAGCGGGTACCGGGCGAGGACCGCCTCCACCTCGGGCGTCAGCGCCGCGGCCAGCCGGGTGGCGACCGGCAGGGTGTCGTCGCGCAGGGTCCCGATGGCGGCGAGCACGACCGCGCGGGCGCCGTCCTCGGGCACGGCGGCCGCCGCGCGCTCGTACAGGTCCGCGCCCTCGTCCAGGACCAGTCCGGTGTCGATGCCGGCCGGGACCTTGATCCGGGCGGTGTGCCGCCAGGTGCCGAGCGGGTCGCTCCACGCCTCCACGGTGTACGTCCAGCGGCCCGGCGCGAGCGGTGTGACCTCGGCGCCCCAGCGGTCGCTGCCGGGGGAGAGCTCGTGCATCGGCGTCCACGGACCCGGCCGGCCCTCGGGGTCGCGCAGCACGACGTTCGCGCCGACCGCGTCATGACCCTCCCGGAACACGGTGGCGGTGACCGGGAACGTCTCGCCCGTGACCGCCTTCGCCGGGCGCCTGCCGCACTCCACTGCCGGACGGACGTCCCGAACCGGGATGCGCCCGATGGCCACCGTCGTACTCATGGGTCTCACCTCCGCCGTACTCGGAAGCCGGGCCGCCGTGGCCCGGCTCGGGGTCCTGCGCCGAAAGGGTGGGGTTCAGGCCCCCACCCTCGAACGCGCGCCCGACGGCGGGCCGCTCCGGGCGACACCACTCTTTCGGGGCCGGTCGTTCTGTTCCTCCACATAGGTGGTCAGCGTGGTGCGCAGATACCGTTCGGCCGCGTCGGCGGCCTCCCGCGCACACCGCTTCCCCATGAGCACGCACAAGGTGTAACCCGAGTCCTCGAAAGTCGCCCGCACCGCGCGGTCGGCCGGGGAAGCGAGCATCACCCGTTCCCAGGCCCGGTACCGCCGCAGCTGCCGGGCGACTTCGGCTCTGGCGGGTAGCAGCATGGCGCCGTTCACCTTCCGGTTCCGGGGCACTCGATGGGCACGTTCCCGACGATCGGGCCGGTGGCCGTGCACGACTGAGGGCACGGAATTCCGTTACGGCGATCGAGGCCTTCACTCATGGTGCATGCACGACGACCCAGCGTCTTGTTAGAGCTTCAATCACCGCGGTCGTGTCTCGTGTTGCACGAATGGACTAGCACCCTCACTGTGGAGGTTACTCAGAAGCGATCAGTGCTCACGCTTCGTGTCGGGGGATTCGGCCCGCTAGGGCGAGGAAGGGAGCGAGAGCCTCGCCGGTGAGGAGCCAACGACGATGAAGACCGCAGTGCCCTGCTACTACCACCTCGACGTGGAAGTCAGTCCGGAACGCGTGGGACAGGTCAGCCGCATCCTGGCCGCCCACCTCCGGTACTGGGACCTGGAGACGCTGGTCGAGCCCGTCTGCAGCGGCGCCGAGCTGCTGCTGAAGGCCATCGACGAGCACGCCTCGGACAAGAACGCGTCGATCGAGATGTGGTGGAACCGCCAGCACCTGATCACCGCCGTCGGGGACCACGACCGGGACCTGCGCCCGGACCAGGACCTCCGCGGCTGCCTGGAGCACATCGCAGCGATGAGCGACGGCTGGGGCTGCTGCGCCACCGACACCGGCAGCAAGGTGATCTGGTTCTCCCAGGGGGCCCGCGCCGGCCGGCGCGCCCCGCTGGTGCCGATCGCCCCGGCGCCCAGCCTCCGCGAGGGCCTCCAGGTGCCCCGCGAGGTACCGGTCGTCGCCCTGGCCGCGCCCGTGGCCGCCGCCGACGGCGCTCTGGAGGACGCACGGTGACGAAACAACCGCACCGGAACGACGGGGTGCCCGCGTGGAGCGGGCACCCCTACCCCCTGGGTGCCGCCTACGACGGCCAGGGCACCAACTTCGCGCTCTTCAGCGAGGTCGCCGAACGCGTCGAACTCGTCCTCGTCGACGACGACGGCCGGCACCGCACGGTGCCGGTGCACGAGGTCGACGGGTTCGTGTGGCACTGCTACCTGCCCGGGATCGGGCCGGGGCAGCGCTACGGCTACCGGGTGCACGGTCCGTGGCACCCGGCCGTCGGCCAGCGCTGCAACCCCGCGAAGCTGCTGCTCGACCCGTACGCCACCGCCGTCGACGGCCAGATCGACAACCACCCCTCGCTGTACGAGCGTTCGGCCGCCGGGCCCGACCCGGCGGACAGCGCCGGGCACACCATGCTCGGCGTGGTCACCGACCCGTACTTCGACTGGGGCGACGACCGCCCGCCGCGCCGGCCGTACGCGGACACCGTGATCTACGAGGCCCACGTCCGCGGGCTGAGCCGCACCCATCCCGAGGTGCCGCCGGAGCTGCGCGGCACCTACGCCGGACTCGCCCACCCCGCGATCACCGGGCATCTGACCTCGCTCGGCGTGACCGCCGTCGAACTGATGCCCGTGCACCAGTTCGTGCAGGACGGGGTGCTCCAGGACCGGGGCCTGTCCAACTACTGGGGCTACAACACCATCGGCTTCTTCGCCCCGCACAACGCCTACGCCTCCGACAGCACCGGTGGCCGGCAGGTCACCGAGTTCAAGGCGATGGTGAAGGCGCTGCACGAGGCCGGCCTGGAAGTCATCCTCGACGTGGTCTACAACCACACCGCCGAGGGCAACGAGAAGGGCCCCACCCTCTCCTTCCGGGGCATCGACAACTCCTCGTACTACCGCCTGGTCGACGGCGACTGGCGGCACTACTACGACACCACCGGCACCGGCAACAGCCTGCTGATGCGGCACCCGTACGTGCTCCAGCTGATCATGGACTCGCTGCGGTACTGGGTCACCGAGATGCACGTCGACGGCTTCCGCTTCGACCTCGCGGCGACCCTGGCGCGGCAGTTCCACGAGGTGGACCGGCTGTCCGCCTTCTTCGACCTGATCCAGCAGGACCCGGTGATCAGCCGCGTCAAGCTGATCGCCGAGCCGTGGGACGTCGGCGAGGGCGGCTACCAGGTGGGCAACTTCCCGCCGCTGTGGTCCGAGTGGAACGGCATGTACCGCGACGCCGTACGGGACTTCTGGCGCGGCGAGGAACACACCCTCGGCGAGTTCGCCTCCCGGCTGACCGGCTCGTCCGACATCTACCAGCACAGCCGGCGCCGGCCGCGGGCCAGCGTCAACTTCGTCACCGCGCACGACGGCTTCACCCTGCGCGACCTCGTCTCGTACAACGACAAGCACAACGAGGCCAACGGCGAGGGCAACCGGGACGGCGAGAGCACCAACCGGTCCTGGAACTGCGGCGCCGAGGGCGAGAGCGACGACCCGGCGGTGCGCGAGCTGCGCGCCCGCCAGCAGCGCAACTTCCTGGCCACGCTGATGCTGTCGCAGGGCATCCCGATGCTCGGCCACGGCGACGAACTCGGCCGCACCCAGGGCGGCAACAACAACGCCTACTGCCAGGACAACGAGGTCTCCTGGGTCGACTGGCGGCTGTCCGGGGAGCAGCGCGAGCTGATGGAGTTCACCCGGTACGTCATCGGCCTGCGCGCCCGGCATCCGGTGCTGCGGCGCCGGCGCTTCTTCCGCGGCGAGACCGCCGTGCGCCCCGACCAGCCGCTGCCCGACCTGGTCTGGCTGCTGCCCAACGCCTGCGAGATGACCGACCAGGACTGGCAGCGCTCCGACGCGCACTGCGTCGGCGTCTTCCTCAACGGCGACGCCATCGCCGAACCCGACCCGCAGGGCCGCCCGGTCGTCGACGACTCCTTCCTGCTGCTGCTGAACAGCTACTGGGAGCCCGTCGACTTCCGGCTGCCCGACGCCTCCTACGGCGAACGCTGGACGACGGTCCTCGACACGGCCGTCCCCGACACCCCGGACGAGACCGAGCACAAGGCCGCCACCGTGGTCCCGGTGGAGAGCCGAAGCCTGGTCCTGCTGTCCCGCCCGCCGCGGCGGGGGCGGGGGAGCGGTCAGTAGCGGGACGGAGCGGCGGAACGAGACGAGCGGGCGGCCCGGGAAGGGCCGCCCGCTCCTGCTCCGCCGTACCTCCCGCGCGTACCGGGAGCCGGCGGCGCCTACCGCTCCCGGCGTGACGTCACCGTGAACTGGGCGCCGTCCGGATCGCGCAGGATCGCCTCGTCGGGGGCCTCGCGCAGGACGCTGCCGCCGTGGAGCTCGGCGGCGCGGGCGCAGGCGGTGACGTCGGAGACGGCGAAGTGCACCTGCCAGTGGGGGCGGATGGCGGGGTCGGGGGCGGAGCCCAGGGCGCCGGACTCGATCCGGGCCACGACGTCGCCGCCGCTGCGCAGCACGACCTCCTCGCCCTCGTAGTGCACCTCGCAGCAGCCCGGACCGGACCTGGCCCAGTCGAGGACCTCGCCGTAGAAGATCGCGGCGTCGAAGGCGTCCCGGGTGTGGAGCCGGATGAAGGCGGGCGCCGACCGCCGCCAGGCGTCCCAGTCGCTGAACAGCTCGCCCTCCCAGATCCCGAACGTCGCCCCGTCCCGGTCGGCCAGCAGCGCGCCGCGTCCGGGCGGGAAGGAGATCGGCCCGACCGCGATGGTGCCGCCGCGCTCCTGGACCCGGCCGACGGCCTCGTCCGCGCTGCGCACCGCGAAGTACGGGGTCCAGGCCACCGCCGCGTGCCACATGCCCGCCATTCCGGCGATCCCCGCGACCGGCGCCCCGCCCGCCAGGGCGATCCGGAACCGGTCGCCGAGCTTGCCCGACCGCCACCGCCATCCCAGCACGGCCGTGTAGAACGCCTCCGTGGCGGCCATGTCCCGACTGGTCAGACTCACCCAGCAGGGTGCACCGAAGACGGAATGGGTGGAGACGACCTCCGTCGGGCGGGCGGCGGGTGTCGGGCGCTGTGTCATGGCAGTCGTTCCCTGGGTTCGTCGGGCCGGTGGCCACCGGTCTGAGACCAGTGTCCAACCGGAACCCCTCCTGGCGCCTGCCGAGTACCCCGTCGGCGGGTCGGATTCCCGGTGGCGGCACGGAGTGCCGGTGGCAGGATGGACGAGTGGCACACACACCGCGTGAACCGGCCGACGACATGGACCGGATCGCCGCGCTCCAGGAGGAGGTGGCCCAGCTCAAGGAGGCCGTCACCTCGCACGCCGTGGTGGACCAGGCGATCGGGATGATGGTGGCGCTGGGGCGGGTCACCCCGGATCAGGGCTGGATGATCCTCAAGGAGGTCTCCCAGCACACCAACATCAAGCTCCGCAATGTCGCCGAGCTGATCCTGATCTGGGGGCGCCACGGCGAGATGCCGGGGGAGATCCGGGCCGAGCTGGAGGACGCTCTGGACCGCCACGGCCCGACCCAGATCCCCGGCGCGCCGCCGGACGGGACCTAACCCGTCTCCGCCGTCAGCTCCTCCCGCAGCCGCTCGAAGCAGGCGCTGAGCAGGCGGGAGACGTGCATCTGGGAGATGCCCAGCTGCTCGGCTATGGTGCTCTGCGTCATCCCGCAGAAGAACCGCAGGTAGAGGATGGTGCGTTCGCGTTCCGGCAGGGTCTCCAGGAGCGGGCGTACGGCGACGCGGTCCACGACGACGTCGTAGCGCGGGTCGGGCCCGCCGATCGCGTCTCCGAGGGCGTACCCGTCGGTGCCGGGCATCTCGGCCTCGAGGGAGAGCGCGGTGAAGCACTCCAGGGCCTCCATGCCGGTGGCCACCTCGGCCTCGCTCAGCTGGGCGTGCGCGGCTATCTCGGCGACGGTCGGGGCGCGGCCCGGCGTCGTCTGGGACAGTTCCTTCGCGGCGCGCCGCACCCGGTTGCGCAGGTCCTGGACGCGGCGTGGCACATGCAGGGTCCACATGTGGTCGCGGAAGTGGCGCTTGATCTCGCCGGTGACCGTCGGAACGGCGTATGCCTCGAAGGCGCGGCCCCGCTCCGGGTCGTAGTGGTCGACGGCCTTCACGAGTCCGAGGGCCGCCACCTGGTACAGGTCTTCGAGAGCCTCTCCGCGCCCGCGGAAGCGGACGGCGATGCGCTCGGCCATGGGCAGCCAGAGCCGGACCAGATCGTCGCGCAGGGCCTTGCGCTCGGGGCTGCCCTCGGGGAGTCGCTGGAGCCGCTCGAAGGCCTGGGTGGTGTCGGGGGCGTCGTCGTGGGGGTGCTGCTTCGTTCTGCCGGCCGTACGCATGGTGCGCGTGCCTCCCTCAACGGGTGCCGGATGGACGGACACCGTGGGAGGAGCGTTCGGCGCCGGCATGCGGGACGCCGGGGTCGCCGGCGCAGGGGCTCCCACGGACGTGCCTCCTGTCCGAAGCACTTCCTTGGCAATTCCCCGGACAAAACGGGACGAAACGTCTGCGGTGGATTCTCCGGCGTTTTCAGCTTGAACAACAGTGCTCCGGCTCGCCCCGGAACGTGATGTGCGGCACTCCCGTCCGCCCGGCCGCGCGGGCGGCGGCGGATTCCCCCTGCCCACGGCTTGATCGCCGCTCCCGGCCCGGGAATCGCCCGACACGGCGCGTTCCACACATTTGACAGTGCGCTCAGCCCACGGATAGGAAGCAGGCCGGTAGAGGTGGAGAGGTGCAGCGTGTACGAGCCGAACGTGGTCGGGGACTGGCAGGAGTACGACGAGCATGCCGGTCTGCGTCTGCGCGTCCACCGGCTGGAGCAGGCCGAGCCGCCGCGCGGCCGCGACGACGCCGCCGACGGGCTGATGTACTTCCGCCTCCGCGTCACCATCGAGAACCGCGGCACCGAGCGGTTCGGCGTCCATCTGGAGGACGGCCAGATCGATGTGCGGATCGGCTCCGACGGCGAGAGCGCGTTCATGGACTGGCGCAACTCGCAGTTCATCGAGGGCTACGACCTGTATCCGCTGCGCCGGGCCACCGCCGTGCTGTACGCGGCCGGGCCCGAGGACGCCCTGCGCCAGGTGGACGTGCAGATCCAGCTGCGCGTCGACGACGAGTGGGCCGACCGCCGGATGTGGTCCGGCGGCATCGGCCTGCCCGAGGGGACGGCCTGCGCGCATCCGCCCGCGGGCCGGGACAGCCTCGCCCACCAGGTGAGCAACTTCCTGCGCGATCAGGCGGAGGAAGGCACCGCCTGACCGCCGCCGCCCACGCCGTCCGCCTCCGTCGCGTGACCGGTCAGTGCGGGATGGCGTCGATGATCTCGCGGGCGCCCTGGCGCAGCAGCGCCACCGCCACCGAGGTGCCCAGCGTGGCCGCGTCCAGCCGGCCGGCCCACTCGTGGGCGTTCAGGCGCGTCTTGCCGTCCGGGGTGAACACACAGGCCCGCAGGGACAGTTCACCGCCGTGGTCCATACGGGCGTAACCGGCGATCGGGCTGTTGCAGTGCCCCTGGAGGACGTGCAGGAACATCCGCTCTGCGGTCGCCTCCCGGTGGGTGGCGGGGTCCCCGAGGGCGCTGACCGCGTCGATCAGCTCGGTGTCGTCCTCGCGGCACTGGAGGGCGAGGATGCCCGCGCCGATCGGCGGCATCATCGTCTCCGGGGACAGCACCTCGCTGATCACGTCCTGGCGGCCGATGCGCTCCAGGCCGGAGACCGCGAGCAGCAGGGCGTCCGCCTCGCCGTCCGCCAGCTTCGCCAGCCGCCGGTTGGCGTTGCCGCGGAACGGCACGCACTCCAGATGCGGGTGGCTGGCGGCCAGTTGGGCGATCCTGCGGACCGAGGACGTGCCGACGCGGGTGCCGTCGGGCAGCTCGTCGAGTGTGAGGCCGCCGGGGTGCACCAGGGCGTCGCGGATGTCGTCGCGCTCGAGGAAGGCCGCGAACACCGTGCCGGCCGGCAGGGGCCGGTCGGCGGGCACGTCCTTCACGCAGTGCACCGCGAGATCGGCCGCGCCGGCCAGCAGCGCGGCGTCGACCTCCTTGGTGAAGGCTCCCTTGCCCTCCACCTGGGAGAGATCTCCCAGCCATTTGTCGCCCGTCGTCTTCACGGGGACGACCTCGGTGCGGACGCCGGGATACCGGGCGGCCAACTCCCCGCGCACACGCTCCACCTGGGCCAGGGCCATGGGCGAGTCGCGGGAGACGATACGGATCAGTTCCGGAACGGACATGGCGGACACGATAGACCCTCCGGCGGTCGTCTTCCGACGGCTGGTCTCGACGGCCGGTCAGTTCTCCTCGGCCGGTCAGTTCTCCTCGGTCGGTCGGTTTCCGACGGCCGGTCGGTTTCCGGCGGGCAGCGTGAAGCGCACCTTCTCCGCGGACCGCGCGCCGAGGCGGTCGTAGAAGCGGATCGCGCCCTCGTTCCAGCCGGGTGTCTGCCACTGCACCTCGGGCAGGCCGAGGGCGCGGGCCTCGGCCGTCACCGCGTCCATCAGCAGCGCGCCGAGTCCGAGGCCGCGGTGGCCGGGGGCGAGGAACAGGCAGTCCAGGTGCAGGTACTCGCGGCCGTCCCAGGTCGACAGCTCGGGGGCGCAGGTGGCGTAGCCGACGACCGCACCGTCCGGTGTCTCGGCGACGAAGCAGCGCAGCCGGGGCGCCGGGGTGTCGAACAGCAGCGTGTGGAGGCGGGCTGCGAGGCCGGGTGCGGGCGGTGCCGCGCGCTCGTACTCGGTGTGCAGGGCGGCCAGTTCGGCGACCCTGGGCAGATCGGCGGGCCGGGCGGGCCGCACCCGGGGCGCGTCGCTCATCGGACCGTCCCCTCGACGGTGTCCGCGCTCCAGGCGGCGATCCGGGCGTTCAGCGGGCCGGTGCCGTCCAGGACGTGCCGGGAGAACGCCTCCCGCTCGTGCGCCAGCAGCGCCGCCTCCCAGACGCAGGGCGCGAGCCCCGCCCGTCCGGGCCGCAGCAGTTCGGGACGTCCGGCCGGACCGGTGAAGAGCGCGAGGTCCGCCATGTGCCCCTCGATCCAGGTGTGCACCAGGACATAGTCGCCGTCGCCGCCCGCGTGCGCGATCAGCACCGCGAGACCGAGGGAACCGCGCTGCCGGCCGAGGGCCAGGTGGCCCTCGGCGATCCGCAGCGCGGCCTCGACGTCCGGCTCGCCGGCCGTGCGGCCCGGCGCCCGGAGGACGTAGGTCTTCACCAGATGGCCGGCGGCCGTCCGGGTGCCCGCCGCCCGCGCGGTACGGGCGTGATGGCCCTCGGCGAGGGCGAGCAGGGCGTCCGGGTCGACCACCGGCGGCAGGGCCTCGACGGCGCCGGTCACCGGCGGCCGTGCCCCGGCCGCCGAGGGCGTGTTCACATCATGATCCATCCGCACATCATCCGCCGTGCGGGCGGGCGCGGACCAGGGGGTGGCTCAGGCGTACGGGTCGAAGGTGATCCCGGACGGCTTCGCCGAGGCGAGGTGGCCCGCGAAGTTCGCGTCCTTCAGGCCGAAGTTCGCGCTGCCGAAGTCGTAGGCGCTCAACTTGTCCCGCACACCCGCCGGGTAGCCGTTCCAGCCGACCAGCGGCGGGTACTGCCAGGTGCCCTTGTGGTTCTCCGGCGGCTCGTCGTCGGCGGTGCCCAGGCGGAAGCAGTGCGTGCTGATGCCGTCCTTGTGATAGACGACCTTCGCGTGCGTGCCCTCGAAACGGACGCCGGAGGCCGCGGTGACGGTGAACGAACCGTGGTTGGAGGTCGAGACGTACTTCACCTGGCCGCTCTGCACCCACACCACGACGTGCTCCCAGTCGTGGCGGTGGCCGCCGAGGCTGGTGCCCGGCAGGGCCTGGTCCTTCTCGAAGTACAGGCCGTACAGGTAGCCGCACCAGCCGTTGTTGCACTTGTAGCGCGAGTAGCTGTTGGTGTTGTCCAGGTCGGACGCGTCCCGGCAGCTGCCGTTGAGGGCGCCGGTCGGGTTCAGCCCGCTGTTGACGGTGCCGTCGGCGCTGATCGCGGGCGTCGGGTAGCAGCCGTCGGTGTCGTAGTCGAACGCCGGCTGGTAGGTGAACTCGGCGGCCTCCGCGGCGGCGGGCAGGGCCGGCGGCGGGGCGGCGAAGGCGGTGGCGGGAAAGGCGATGACGAGGGCGGCGGCGCCGGCCAGGCCGGTGAGCCATCTCCCGCGGTGCGACACGAACTTCTGCGACGACGACACTGCGTCCTCCTCCGGGATCCGGGCGCAGCCCAACGGCTGTGGGGGGAAAGGCAGTTCAGGATCCCGGCAAACACCGGCCGTGCCAAGGGATCACGGATGACCCGGTGGTGAAACGCAGCTCAACAGTGGGTTCCCGGAGATCCGTCAGGCGCCGGGCTCCGGCAGGTCCGCCGACGACTCCTCCGGAGCGAGGTCGGGCCGCAGACGCAGCCACGACGGCTGGCGCAGCAGTCCCGCCCGGGTGCGGGTGCTGTAGCGGACCTCGCCGACCAGCCGGGGCAGCACCCAGTGCGCGCCCGGCGCCGCCGGTCTCGGACGGAACGGGCAGACGTCGGTGGCGAGGTCCGCGAGCAGCGCCGCCAGCTCGGTCCGCTCGGCCTCGCTCCAGCCGGTGCCGACACTGCCTACGTAGCGCAGCCCGCCGGCGGCGCGCTGGCCCACCAGCACCGCGCCCGGCAGACCGGTCAGCCGGCCCTTGCCGGGCTGCCAGCCGCCCACGATCACGTCCTCGCCGACCATGTTGCGGATCTTGATCCAGGCACGGGAGCGCACCCCCGGCTCGTAGCGCGAGTCCAGCCGCTTGCAGACCAGCCCCTCCAGCCCGTGCTCCCGCGTGGCGCGCAGCGCCCGCTCGCCGTGCCCCACGAGCGCGGCCGGCGTCGACCAGAACTCCGCCCGGAGCCCCAGCTCCTCCAGCCGAGCCCGCCGCTCGGCGTACGGCAGCGCGACGAGGGAGCGGCCCGCCAGGTGCATCACGTCGAACAGCACCAGATGGGCCGGCACCTGGGACGCCCGGCGCGCGGCCCGCGCGGGCGCGTGCGCCAGGCCCATCCGGGACTGGAGCAACTGGAAGTCGGCACGGCCCTGTTCGTCCAGCGCCAGCACCTCGCCGTCGAGCACGGCGGGCGTGGCGCCGAGGGCGCCGCCCAGGGCCAGCAGCTCCGGGTAGGCGGCGGTGATCTCCTCCCCGGACCGGGCGCGCAGCACCACGCCGCCGTCCCCGGCGAGGTACACCACCACGCGCTGGCCGTCCTGCTTGGTCTCGTACGCCCACCGCGCGTCCTGGGCGGCGGGCGGCAGGGTGCCGGGGGTGGCGAGCATGGGGGCGATCAGCGGCAGGGTCACGGCTTGAGATGTCGACACCACCGGGCGCCGCCACGCGCACCGGACGCCGGTTTCCCCTGAACGGCGCCGCGCCCGCGCCGTTGCGTAGGCTTCCGTTCCGGGAACCGGCCGCCCCGGCGGCCGGCCGCGACGGCTCCAGGGACTGGCCGTCGGCGGGCCGAGCGAAGTCCCGTGCGGTGGTGATCATGGCGGGCAGGGCGTCGGTGCGGGCACAGCAGGTCAGCGAGACCCGGGAACAGATCCTGGCCGCGGCCGAACGGCTCTTCGCCGAACGCGGGGTGTACGCGGTGTCCAACCGCCAGGTCAGCGAGGCCGCGGGGCAGGGCAACAACGCCGCCGTCGGCTACCACTTCGGCACCAAGGCCGACCTGGTCCGCGCCATCGTCCGCAAGCACAGCGCGCGCATGGAGGAGATCCGCACCCGGCTGCTGGCCGACACCGGCGACTCCGCCGACGTACGCGACTGGGTGGGCTGCCTGGTGCGGCCGGTCACCGAGCACCTGGACCGGCTCGGCAGCCCCACCTGGTACGCGCGGTTCTGCGCCCAGGTCATGACGGACCCGGCGCTGCACCGGATCATGGTCGAGGAGTCGCTGTCCTCACCGGTGCTGCGGCAGGTCGTCGACGGGCTGCGCCGCTGTCTGCCCGACCTGCCCGCCGAGGTGGGGGCCGAGCGCGCCGCCATGGCCCGCCAGCTGATCGCGCACATCTGCGCGGAACGCGAGCGGGCCCTCGCCGAGCACAGTCCGACCCCGCGCGCCGACTGGCACGACGCCGCCACCGGCCTGATCGACGCTATCGTCGGCATGTGGCTGGCGCCGGTGACCCACGGGCGCTGACCGCTCGGGGCGCGCCCGGTCTCCGCAGTGCCAGTGCGGAGACCGGGCCCGCCCGTCAGGCGGCGGTGCCTCAGTGAGCCAGGCGGATACGGGTCAGCAGGTCCTCGCCGCCCGCGCCGGAGCCGGACTTGTCGACCACGTACGCGACGCCGTCGGCGACCTCCACGTGGTTCGGGTTGACGCCGGTGGCCACGGTCTCCTCGACGGTCCCGGTGCGCGGGTCGACGACCGTCGCGTTCGCGTCGGTCCGGTTGACGACCACGAGGTCGCCGGTGCGGGTGTCGGTCGCGACCGACAGGGCGCCCGCGCCGGTGGCGATCGTCTTCGTCACCTCTCCCTTCCTCAGGTCGACGACCGACACCGTGCCGGACGTCTGCTCGGCGGTGTAGGCGGTCTTGCCGTTCTTCGACAGCGACACCGAGATCGGGCCGTCGCCCACCGGGATCAGCCGCGGGGTGTCGGAGGCGCGGCCGACCTCGATCAGCCGGTCGCCGTTGAGGTCGGCGGCGTACAGCGTGCCGGTGCGCTCGTTCACGGTGAGGCCGGCCGGGCCGGAGCCCTCCACGGTGACCCGGCGCTTCTCCTCGAAGGTCTTCGAGTCGTAGGCGACCAGGGTCGCGGAGCCGAACGCGGACGCCCACACGGTGTCGTGCTTCTCGTCGACGACGATCTCCCGGGCGTGCGCCACGTCCGGCAGGGTCGCCAGGTGCGCGCCGGTCTTCTGGCTGTAGACGGCGACGCTGTTGTCACGGGTGTTGGTCACCCAGACGGTGTTGTGCTCGTCGTCGACGGCGACGCCGTAGACGGCCTCCTTGGCGCCGGTGGTCTCGTTCGTGACGGGCGGGGTGATGGTCTGCTCGATCGCCAGGGTGTCCGGGTCGACCTTCAGCAGGCTGCTGGAGGTGACCGGCGGACGGCCCACGGCGACGGTGACCCAGAGCGCGTCGTTGCGCTCCGAGTACGCCGACTGGTACAGGCCGCGCACGAGCGGCGCGGTCGTCACCGTCGAGGTGGCGTCCGTCTTCGCGGAGGCGGTGCCGGCCACGGCGACGGTGCCGCAGGAGGCGAGCGCCACGGCGGTCGCGGCCGCGACGGTGGTGCGACGGCGGGTACGGGTGGATGCGGTCATGGTGCGATGACTCCCTTGGGTCGGGGTTTTCTCTTCATGGAGGGAAATGGTTCGGGGGTGCCCGGTGGGGCACGTCGGGTGCCGCGACGGCGTCAGCCGGCCGTGGCGGACCCGGAGGAGCGGCGGCGGACCACGAACAGCGTGGTGGCCGCGGCCCCGGCCGCTCCGCCCGCCGCTGCGGCCGCGGCCGACCAGGCGATCGTCGCGTAGGAGACGGGGGCCTCCAGGGAGGCGGCGGCGAGGGTCTTCGTCGTCGCGTCCTGCGGGGCGGTCGTCGAGGATGCCGCCGCGCCGCCGCTCGCGCCGGCCGCCGTCACGGTGAAGTCGACCTTCAGCGTGGTGGGCGGGTTCGGGGCGAGGAAGCGCAGCCAGTGCGCGCCGGCGGCGGTGTCCGCGGGGACGGTGACGTCACCCTCGTACGTGCCGTCCTCGTCCGTCTCCCACTGGCCGAGGATCGCGCCGTCGTCGAGCTTGATGGTGACGGTCTCCTCGGCGGGGAACTTCGTCACCGTGAAGTGCAGCCGGCCGCCGGGCTGCACCTGGCTGGCGGTGATCTCCGCCTTCGCGCCACGCTCGTTGCTCGCGCCGGCGGGCTCACCCGAGGCGGCGGGCACCGGGGTGGCGCTCGTGGAGCTGCCCGTGGTGCCGGTGCCGTCGGCCGTCGTGGCGTCCGCGCCGGAGGTCACGGTGAACCCGGCCTTGAGGCTGGTCGGCGGGTTCGGGGCGAGGAAGCGCAGCCAGTGCGCGCCCTTCGTGGTGCCGACCGGGACCGTGACGCTGCCCGCGTAGGAGCCGTCCGCTCCGACCGTCCACTGCCCGATGATCTTGACGTCGTCCAGCTTCACTGTCAACTGCCGGCCGGCCGGGAATCCGCTGACCCGGAACGAGACCTGGCCGCCCGCGGCGACGCTGGACCCGGCGGTGATCGTGGCGGAGGTACCGGTGGCGCTGTCGCTGCCGCCGGAGCCCGCGCCTGTGCCGCCGGAGCCCGAGCCGGAGCCCGTACCGGAACCGGAGTCTCCCGAGCCCGACCCCGAGCCGGAACCGGAGTCCGAGCCGCCGCCTGAACCGCCGTCCGAACCGCCGTCCGACGATCCGGACGAGGTGACCTTGATGTCCGCCTTGAGACTGGTGGCCGGGTCCGGCGCGAGGAACCGCAGCCAGTGCGCGCCCGCCGAGGTGCCGGCCGGGACGGTGACGCTGCCCGAGAAGGTGCCGTCGGCGCTGACCGCGTCCGGCCACTGGGCGAGGATCTCCCCGTCGTCCAGCTTCACCGTGACGTCCTGGCCCTTCACGAACCCGGAGAGCTTGAACGAGACCTTGCCGCCCGCCGCGACCGAGGACCCGCCGGTGAGCTTGACGGCGGGATCGCCCACCGGAGCGGACGTCGGTGTGAATGTGGGTGTGGGTGTGGGAGTAGGCGTAGGGGTCGGTGTGGGCGTCGGGGTGGGCGTGGGCGTCGGTGTCGGCGCCGTCACCGTCAGGTCGGCGCTGCGCACACTGGTCTGCGGGGCCAGGAAGCGCAGCCAGTGACCGCCGCCGGCGGTCGCGTCCGCGGGCACGGTCACCGCTGCGGTCACGCTGCCGTCGGCGCCTATGGGGAACTGCTCGAGCAGGGTCTTGTCGTCGAACTTCACGCTGAGGGTCGCCCCGGCCGGGAAGCCGGTGGCGGTGAACGACACCTCGCCGCCCGCCGGTACGGACGTACTGCCCAGCGTCACCGCGGGCGCCGTCGCGTCCGCCGCGAGCGCCACGCTGTTGCTGACGTCCGTGTCCACCGCCGCGGCGAGCGGCACCGCCAGCGCGCCCAGCGCCAGCGTGGTGCCGGCGGCCGCTCTGAGGAGGCGGTTGGGCAGGGGTCTGTGAGAGGTCATGAGATGTGCTCCTGGGAGGTGGGAGAGATGTCCCCGCGAAGGGAAAGGTGGGTGAGGTTAGGCTTGCCTAATCGATTGCTCTGCCTGGTCAACCTGGTCAACCGGAGTCCGCCCGCATGTTCCTGTCCGAGCCGCCCGAGGGCGCCCCGCACCGTCCGCCCCGACTGGCCCGGCCGCACCCGCTGCCGCGCCTCACCGCTCCGGCCCGCGCGCTGCCCGCGCCGGGGGAGCGCACCGAGGACTTCTGGGCGGAGGTCCGCCACCGCGGCACCCCGCTCGTCGGGCCCGACCCGCAGGGCGATCCCGGCCACGCGGCCGTCACGTTCCTGTGGCGCGGCACCCCCGCGACCCGCGCCGTCCAGGTGCTGCCGAACAAGCTCGGCGACCCGCGCGACCCGCAGGGCAACCTGATGACGCGGGTGCCCGGCACCGACGTCTGGCACTGGACGCTGCGCCTGCGCCATGACTGGCGCGGCACGTACGAGCTGTACGTCGACGAAGGAGACGGCCCGGAACCCGGTGCCGAGGGCTACTGGCCGTGGCTGCGCACCCGCCGCGGCGCCGACCCGTACAACCCCCGCACGCTGCCCCGCCGCTGGGACGGCGAGCCGGTGTCGTACGCCGAACTGCCCGCCGCTCCGCGGGCGGTGGACTGGACGCCCCGGCCCGAGGTGGCGCGCGGCACCGTCACCGAGCACGAGGTGCCGAGCACCCGCCTCGGCGGCACCCGCCGGACCTGGCTGTACCGGCCCCCGCACCGCACGGGCGAGAAGCTTCCGGTCGTCGTCCTGCTGGACGGCGAGCACTGGCAGCCCCACCTCGGCTTCTCCCATCTCCTCGACAATCTGATCGCCGACGGCCGGATCCCCCCGGTCGCCGCCGTGCTGCCGGACTCCGTCGACGAACCCACCCGCTGGGCGGAGATGACGTGCCGGCCCGCCTACGCGGCCTTCCTCGCGGACGAACTGCTGCCGTGGGCGGCCGCACTGCTGCCGCTCACCGGCGACCCGGCCCGCACGGTCGTCGCCGGCCAGAGCCTCGGCGGCCTGACCGCCGCCCACACCGCGCTCGCCGCGCCGCACCGGTTCGGCAACGCGCTGGTGCAGTCCGGCTCCTTCTGGTGGCCGGTCGGACCGGACACCGAGTGGCTGACCGACGCCGTCGCGCGCACCCCGCGGCTGCCGGTCAGGTTCCGGCTGTCCTTCGGTGAGCAGGAGTGGGTGGCGCTGCCCGCGGCCCGCCGGCTGCGCGACACCCTCGCCGCCGCCGGCTACCACGACACCGTCTACCGGGAGTTCAACGGCGGCCACGACTACCTCTGCTGGCGCACCGAGCTGGCCGACGGCCTGGTGGAGCTGCTGGGCCGCTGACCCGCACGGCACAGGCCGCGGCCCAGCCGAGCGGCACGTCGACGTCGGTGACCGTCCAGCCGGGCGGCGCCGCCGGACGCGGACCGGTGCCCAGGTAGTGGTCCCGCAGCGCGGCACCGGACAGCCCTTCGCCGGTGGCCTTGAGGTAGGCCTCCTTGCGGGTCCAGCAGCGGGCGAACCCGTCCGGCCGCGCGGCCGCCTCCAGCCGCGCCAGCTCGGCCTGTTCGGACCGGTGCAGCGAGGCGGCGGCGTCCTCGGCGAGCCGGGCCCGGGGCACCCGTTCCACGTCGACGCCCACCGGCTCGGCGGCCAGCGCCAGCAGCGCCAGGCCCTCCGCGTGCGACAGCGAGAAGTGCAGCCGCGCACCCGCGGGGCCCGCCACCGCCGGGCGGCCGTGCGGACCGCCGCAGCCCGGACAGGGCTCCCGGACCAGCCGCACGGCGGCGGGCGGCAGCCCGGTGTACGCGCCCAGCACCCGGCGCAGCCCCCGGTGCGCGGCCTCGTGCAGCGCCCGCTCGCGCGGCCGCCGCAGCGCCGAGGCGCGCCGCCGCTCGCTCTCGTCGAGCAGCGCGTCGTCGTCGGGCCGTTCCGTCTCCGGAGCGCGTACGACCCACAGCTGCGGGCCCTGGGCCAGGTCCGGGGGCCGCAGTCCCGGACCGCGCAGCAGCACCCGGGGCCGCAGTCGCGGCGGTGCCGTCAGGCTGGTCATCCGCGCACCGCCTCCGGCCTCGCGGACTCCAGCCGTTCGACGCACCGCGCGTACGGTGCCGGGCCGAAGCGGACCGTCCAGCCGGCCGGCGGCTCGCGCCAGAACGGCCACAGGGACCGCCGCCCCTCGGCGTTCTCCAGCACCAGGTGGGTGTCCCGGTCGTCGGCACCCGGGTCGAAGGGACCCGCGTCGGCGGTCATGCGTCCAGCTCCTTCAGGCGGGCGGTGAGCACCGCCGCGATGTCGTCGAGGTGGCGGTCCCGCATCAGCCGCGGATGGGTGCAGTCCAGATCGTGGTTGACGATCGCGCCGGACACATGGGCCCGCCACGCCTCGCGGGTCAGCCAGTCCTCGGCGCGCGGCGCGGCCGCGGTGAAGAAGAGCAGATCGCCCCGGAAGCGGCGGTGCCGGTGCTCGCGCATCATCCGCGCGTGGTTCGGCACGATGTCGACGATCCGCGACAGGGTGTGGTCGGAGAGCCCGGCCAGCGGGCTGCCCGCGCGGCGCAAGGTGGCCAGTACGTCCTCGCGGGTGCGTTCGCCGGTGCGGTCGAAGCCCGCCATCCGCAGCACCGCCGTGAGCGCGTCGCCCTCCTCCGGCGCGGGCCGGTCCCGCCACTGCTCGGCCGGGAACGCGTCCAGCAGCGCGAGGAGTTCGACCTCCTCGCCGGCTTCCTGGAGGAGGACGGCCACGGTGTGCGCGAGCACCCCGCCGACCGACCAGCCCAGCAGCCGGTAGGGACCGTGCGGCCGGATCGCGCGGATCCGCTCGGCGTAGTCCACCGCCTCCTCGTGGAGCGTGCGCGGCAGCGGCTCGTCCCCGACGAGGCCGCGCGCCTGGATGCCGTACACGGGCTGTCCGGGCCCGAGGCGGGCGGTGAGCCCGGCGTAGCACCAGGCGATGCCGCCCGCCGGGTGGACGGCGAACAGCGGTGTCCGCTCGCCCTCCGCGCGCAGCGGGAGGACGACACCGAGGGCGTCGCCGGCGGGCGCGCCCGCGTCGTCCAGCCGGGCGGCGAGCGCGGCCGGGGTGGGCGCCTCGAACAGCGAGCCGATCGTCAGCTCGGCGCCGAACTCCTCCCGGATCCGGCCCACCAGCCGTACCGCGAGCAGCGAGGTGCCGCCCAGGTCGAAGAACGCGTCGTCCGGACCGGCCTCGGCGACCTCCAGCACCTCGGCGAACAGCCGGGTCAGCGCCTCCTCGCGGGCGGTGGCCGGGCGCCGGGCGCCCGCTCCGGCGAACGCCGGGTCGGGCAGCGCCCGCCGGTCCAGCTTGCCGTTGGGACTCAGCGGGAACTCCGCCAGCGCGACCACCGCGGCCGGCACCATGTGCTCCGGCAGCTCCCGCGCCAGCGCGGCCCGTACGGCGACGGGGTCGGCGCCGCCGGTGACGTACCCGACGAGCCGGTCCTCGCGGACCAGCGCGCAGGCGCCGTCCACACCCGGCCGGGCCGTCAGCGCGGCCTCGATCTCGCCGAGTTCGATGCGCTGTCCGCGCAGCTTCACCTGGTGGTCGGTGCGGCCGAGGTACTCGACCTCGCCGTCCGCCGTCCACCGCGCCAGGTCACCGGTGCGGTACATCCGGCCGCCCGCCGGGCCGAACGGGTCGGCCACGAACCGGGAGGCGGTCAGCTCCGGCCGACGCAGATAGCCTTCGGCCAGCTGCGCACCCGCCAGGTACAGCTCGCCCGGCACCCCGGGCGGGCACGGCTGGAGCGCCGCGTCCAGCACGTACAGGCGGGTGTTCCACACCGGCCGCCCGATCGGCACCGGGCCCGTGCCGTGCGGGGCGCAGGCGTGGTACGTCACGTCGACTGCGGCCTCGGTCGGCCCGTACAGGTTGTGCAGCTCGACGCCCGGCAGGGTCCGCCCGAAGGCGTTCGCGGTCTCCCGGGGCAGCGCCTCGCCGCTGACGAACACCCGGCGCAGCCCGGTGCGGCCGGCGGCGCGCGGCTCGGCCAGGAACACCTGGAGCATCGACGGCACGAAGTGGCAGGTGGTGACGGCCTGTTCCTGGATCAGCCGGGCCAGATAGGCCGGTTCCTTGTGCCCGCCGGGGTCGGCGACGACCAGCGTCGCGCCCTCGCGCAGCGGCCAGAAGAACTCCCACACCGACACGTCGAACGACGACGGCGTCTTCTGCAGCACCCGGTCGTCGGCCGTCAGCCGGTACTCGGCCTGCATCCACCGCAGCCGGTTGTCGATCGCCCCGTGCGGGACGACGACGCCCTTGGGGCGACCGGTGGAGCCGGAGGTGTAGATGACGTAGGCGGGGTGCGAAGGCGTCAGGGCCCGCGGCGGGTTCACCCACGGCTCGGCCGACACGTCCAGCCCGTCCAGGACGAGCAGCGGCGTCCCGGCGCCGGCCGGCAGCCGGTCCGCCCGGTCGGTGACCGCGCACACCGGCGTGGCGTCGTCGAGCATCGCCGCCAGCCGCGCCGCCGGGTAGTCCGGGTCGAGCGGCAGATAGGCTGCCCCCGCCTTCAGCACCGCGAGCAGCGCCACGACCAGCTCCACCGAGCGCGGCACCGACACCGCCACCACCGCGCCGGGCCGGGCGCCCAGCGACCGGAGGCGGTGCGCCAGCCGGTTGGCGCGGACGTTCAGTTCGGCGTACGTGAGCGAGACGTCGCCGTGGACGAGGGCGGTGGCGTCCGGGGTGCGGGCGGCCCGGGACTCGATCGGGCCGATCAGCGTGGTGAGCGGCAGCGCGCGGTCGGTGCGGTTGAACTCGTCCAGCACCAGCGCCTGTTCGTCCGGCGTCGCGACCGGATGCGCGGCCGTCGGCAGTCGCGGGTCGGCCACCGCGAGCCGGGACAGCAGCTCCAGGAAGCGGTCCTGGTGCGCGGCGAGCGCGGCCTCGTCGTACAGCTCGGGGTTGCCGTCGTGGTCGATGCGCAGGCCCCGGCCGTCGGCGCGGTCGTAGACGTTGACGGTGAGGTCGTCGACCGGGCCCGCGGACAGGTTCCGGGCGCGGGCCGGGGCGCCCGCGAAGTCGACGCCGTAGTCGAACGGCATCACGTTCACCAGCGGGCCCACCAGGCCCCGGCTCTCGCCGAGCAGGCCCAGGTCGCGGCGGATGTCCTCGTAGCGGTAGCGCTGGTGGCGGCGGACCTCGCGGATCGCGAGCACCACCTGGCGGACCAGCTCGGCGAAGCTCGCCTGCGGGGAGACGGTCAGCCGCAGCGGCAGCACGTTCATCACCATGCCGGGCACGCGCAGCGCCACCGAGCCCATCCGGCCCATCATCGGCAGGCCCAGCACGACCTCGGTGCGCGCGGTGACCCGCGCGGTGTACAGGGCCTGCGCGGCGATCAGCAGATCCGGCCAGGTGGCCCGCAGCCGGCCGGCCAGCTCCCGCAGCCGCTCGGTGGTCTCCGGCGCCAGATGGGCCGTACGCCGCAGGAAGGTGCGGGACGGCAGCGCGCCGCGGCCCGCCGGCCGCGAGGGCTCCGGCCGGTCGGCGAACGCCTTCGACCAGTGGGCGCGGTCGGCCTCCAACGCCTCGGAGGAGCGGTAGGCGATGTCCTCGGCGACCAGGTCGGCGAGGGTGCCGAAGGCGCGCGGGCCGGGCTCCTCACCGCGGGCGAGCGCCGAGTAGACCTCGGCGGTGCGGCGCACCAGCAGCGAGTAGCCGTAGCCGTCCATCACCAGGTGGTGGATGCGCTGGTACCACAGCCAGCGCCGCTCGCCGACGCGGAACAGGGCATGCCGGAACGGCGGTCCGGCGGCCAGGTCGCACGGTTCGGCGAGATCGGCGCGCATCCACGCCTCCGCCTCGGCGGGCTCGCACTCCCGTACGGTCAGCGGCGGTTCGATGGTGTCGCTCAGACGCTGGCGCGGTCCGTCCGGGGTGTCCTCGACGCGCACGCGCAGCGCGTCGGCCTCCGCGGTCACCCGGCGCAGCGCCTCGGCGAACAGGACGGCGTCGAGCGGGCCGTCGATCTCCAGGCACTCGGCGGTGTTCTGCGCCGGGCTGCCCGGGTCGAGGGCCTGCGCGAACCACATGCCCGACTGGGCGGCGGTCAGCGGCAGCACGGTGGTGCCGGCCGCCGCCCCGGTCATGGTGCCGGTCACCGTACCGCCCCCAGAAGGAGCGCCCAGGCGTCCACGGCGGGCTGCTCGGCGAGGTCCGCGAAGTCGGCGGTGATGCCGTGCTCGCGGCGCCAGCGCTCCAGCAGGGCCATGATGCGGACCGAGTCCATGCCGTGGTCGACCAGGTTCTCGTCCACCGGTATGTCCGCCGGGTCCTCGCCGAGACAGTCGGCGACGTCGGCGCGGATCAGCTCCACGGTGAGGGCCATCGCTCAGACCTCCCGGAACAGCGCGTCGGCGGTGGTGACGACCGCGCAGCGGCCGGCCGCCCAGCGCAGCGCCATGTCGTGCTCCGCGCGGGAGAAGTCGGCGACCGCGTCGGCGACGACGAACGCCCGGATGTCCCGCTGCCAGGCGTCGACGGCGCTCATCAGCACCCCGATGTGCGCGTACACGCCGACCACCACCAGCTGGTCGCGGCCCCGCTCGCGCAGCAGCGCCTCCAGCTCGGTGCGGGCGAACGCGCTGTACTTCCACTTGGTCAGCAGGGTGTCGCCGGGCTCCGGGGCCACCTCGTCCGGCACCGCCAGGGCCTCGGGGTCGTCGGCCACGCCCGGGCCCCAGAAGTCCAGCTGGAGTCCGCGCTGCTCGGGCGTCTGCCCGCCGCGCTGCGCCGAGTACACCACCGGCACACCCAGCCGGCGGCACTCCTTCAGCACCCGCGCGGTGTTGGCGAGCAGTCCGGTCAGCGGCTGCTGCCCGGCCGGGAACGCGGACAGGAAGTGCCGCTGGAGGTCGTGGACGAGCAGCACGGCACGCGCGGGGTCCGCGGTCCACGCGACCCGGTTGGCGGGCAGCTCGTCCGCCGCCGGGAGCGGATAGGGGGAGATGGCGGGAAGTGCCATGGTAAAGAGGGCCTTTCGGGAACGTTCAGGACTGCTCGGCGGTCGACCGCAGCGCTTTCTTGCTGACCTTGCCGACGCCGGTCTGCGGGAAGGCGTCGACGAACTCCACGAGGTCGGGCACCTTGTAGGCGGCCACCCCGCGGTCGCGGACGAACCGTTTGACGGCGACCGGCTTCAGCGGCTCGGCGCCCTCGCGCAGGATCACGTAGGCCAGCGACCGCTCGCCCAGGTAGTCGTCGGGCACCGGGACGACGGACACGTCGTGCACCGACGGGTGGCCGAGGATGATGTTCTCGACCTCCTCGGGCGCGATCTTCTCGCCGCCCCGGTTGATCTGGTCCTTGGCCCGCCCCTCCACCACCAGATGGCCGGTCGGGGTGCGGCGCACGATGTCACCGGTGCGGTAGAAGCCGTCCTCGGTGAAGGCCCGCCGGTTGTGCTCGGGTGCCCGCCAGTAGCCGCGGATGGTGTACGGGCCCCGCGTCAGCAGATGCCCGAACCGCCCGTCGGGGACGTCCCGTCCGGCGTCGTCGACGACGCGGATCTCGTCGTCCGGGGAGATGGGGCGGCCCTGCGTGGTGACGACGGTCTCCGGGTCGTCGTCCAGCCGGGTGTAGTTGACCAGGCCCTCGGCCATGCCGAAGACCTGCATCAGCCGGCAGCCCAGCGCGGGCTCCAGCCTGCGCGCCGCCGCCTCGCTGTACTTGGCACCGCCCACCAGCACCAGCTCCAGCGTGGAGAGGTCGGCGTCGCTGCCGGGCGCTGCCTGCGTCCACAGCAGGGCGAGCGGCGGCACCAGCCCGGTCATGGTGATCCGCTCCCGCTCGATCAGCCCGAACGCGGTCGCCGGATCCGGCTTCGGGCACATGACCGCCGTGCCGCCCGCGTACAGCACGCCCAGCCAGCCGGGCGAGCTCATCGGGAAGTTGTGCGCGGCGGGCAGCACCACGAGGAAGCGGGTGTCCGCGTCCACGCCGCAGATCTCGTCGGAGCCCCGCACCGAGTAGAGGTAGTCGTCGTGGGTGCGCGGGATCAGCTTGGACACCCCGGTGGTGCCGCCCGACAGCTGGAGGAACGCCAGCTCGTGCGGGGCCGGGCCGGGCAGCGGGCCGGACGGCTCGCGCGCCACCTCGGCGAGCGCGGTGTGCTCGCCGGGGTCGCCGGCCACGAACACGTGCCGGAGACCGGGTGTGCGGGCCCGCACCGCGGAGGCCAGCTCACGGTGGTCGAACCCGGCGTGCCGGTCCGGGATCACATAGGCGACGGCCTCGGCGAAGGAGCAGAAGTGCGAGATCTCCGTCTCGCGGTGCGCGGGCAGCGCGAACACCGGCAGCGCGCCGATCCGGAACAGCGCGAAGACCACCTCGACGAACTCGCCGACGTTCGGCAGCTGGACGACCACCCGGTCGCCGCGTCCGATGCCGTACGCCGCGAATCCGGCGGCCAGGCGGTCGGCACGCTCGTCCAGTTGCCGGTACGTCCAGGTGCGGCGCTCGGGCGCCGGGTCGACCAGGGCGATCCGGTCGGGGTGGGCGGCGGCCCGCTCGCGCAGCACACCGCCGAAGGTCTCCCCGCGCCAGTAGCCGGCCGCGCGGTAGCGCTCGGCGAACTCGGCGGGCCAGGTCGGTGCGTCGGCACCGGGGGTGAGGCTCACAGTTCGGCTCCCACCGCGTGCAGGAACGTGCGGAACTTCGCTGCGGTCTCCGCCGTCTCCGCCTCGGGCGAGGAGCCCGCGACCACGCCGGCGCCCGCGAACAGCCGCAGCGACCGTCCCTCGGCCTCCGCGCAGCGGATCGTGACGATCCACTCGCCGTCGCCGTCGGCGTCCTGCCAGCCGACGATGCCGGTGAACGGTCCGCGGTCGAAGGGCTCCGACGCGGCGATGACGGCCCGTGCCGCCTCCGTCGGCGTCCCGCACACCGCGGGCGTCGGATGCAGCGCGGACGCCAGGTCCAGCGCGGTCGTCGCCGGGTCGGCCGGCTCGCCGGTGACGGTGGTCGACAGATGCCACATGGCGGCGGTGCGCACCAGCGTCGGCCGCTCCGGCACCGTGAGCCGGGCGCAGTACGGCGCCAGCGCCTCCCGTACGGCGGCCACCACCACGGCGTGCTCGTGCAGGTCCTTCGGGGACTCCAGGAGGGCGGCGGCGCGCCGTACGTCCTCGGCGAGGTCGGCGCTGCGCGGGGCGGACCCGGCGAGCGGGTTGGCGACCAGCCGGCCGCCCCGGCGGGCGACCAGGAGTTCGGGGCTGGCGCCGATCAGGGTGCGGCCGGGGCCGGTCGGCATCGCGAAGGTGTATCCGTCCGGGTCGCGGCGGGCCAGCCGGCGCAGCATCGCGGGCAGGTCCGGCTCCTCGTCGGACGTCAGCTCCAGGGTGCGGGCGAGGACGACCTTGGCGAACTCCCCGGCCCGCATCCGCGCCACCGCGGCGGCGACGGCGGCGCCGTACCGCTCGGCCGTCGGCACCTCCCGCACCCGCCAGCCGGGCCGGCCGGTGTCGTGCGGGACGGGCAGCGCGATCAGCGGGTCCTCGCGCAGCGGCGGGGCCCAGCGCACCGATTCCGGCACGGCGAGCGCGGCCGGGGCGCCGGCGGCGAAGGGCACCGAGCCGACCACCACGGGCGCGGGGGTGCCGGGGCGGCGCAGCTCGCCGAGGACGTCCCGGACCCGTTCGGGCTCGGATATCGCGACGGCGGTGCCGCGCCCGAGCAGGGTGTGCCGGGGCGTGCCGAGGAACCGGTCGGTGGCGGGGCGGTACTCCTCCAGCAGGGCGGTGGCGGCGCCCGGCGCGGTGGTGGGGGCGGGGGGTTCGTGCAGGGAGGTGGACATGGGTGTCTCCAGGGGACGGCACGAGGAGGGGCCGGTGGGCGGGGGCGGAGGCCGGGGTGTGGGCCCGCGCGCGGTCCGGGTCAGGCGCGCAGGGTGGCGCCGCCGTCGACGTACAGGTCGTGCAGGGTGATGTGGCGGGCGCGGTCGGAGGCGAGGAAGACGACGGCCTCGGCGACGTCCGCGGGGTCGGCGATGCGGCCCAGCGGGATGCCGGTCCGGTAGGTCGCCGGGTCGCCTTCGATGATCCGCCGGGCGGCGGCCGTCTCGTCGTGGCTGCCGGACGCGGCCCACATCGCGCGCTGCATCTCGGTGAGGGTGGAGCCGGGGGAGACCGTGTTGCAGCGGACGCCGGAGGCGGCGACCTCCAGGCCCAGGCACTTGGTGAACATGACGGTGGCGGCTTTGGAGGCGGCGTAGGCTGCCATGCCGGTGCGGGGCACGCCGGCGGCGTTCGAGGCGACGGTGACGATGCTGCCGTGGCCGCGTTCCGTCATCCGCCGGGCGACGGCCCGCGAGACGTGGAAGACGCCGTCGGTGTTGACCGCGAAGGTGGCCGCCCAGTCCGCGTCGGTGAGGTCGACGACATGGCCGCCGCGCAGGACGCCGGCGACGTTCACCGCGATGTCCAGCGGACCCAGCGTGCGCTCGGCGTCGGCCACCGCCGTCTCGACGGCCGCCGCGTCGGTGACGTCCAGGACGCGGGTGGCGACGGCCTGTTCGCCGTGCTTGCGGACGAGCGCCTGGAGGTCGTCCTCGCGCAGGTCGGTGGCGAGCACCCGGGCGCCCTCCTCGACGAGGGCGGTGACCACCGCGGCGCCGATGCCCCGGCCCGCCCCGGTCACCAGGGCGAGCCGGCCGGCCAGTGCCGCGCTCACGAGGCGAGGGCCTTGGTCACGTCGGCGAGGACGATCCCGGCGGCCAGCGGGCCGCCCGCGCTGTTCCACGCGGAGCCCTCGATCACCACGACGTGTCCGTCCCGCTCGGCCTCCAGCTTGCCGAAGTTGGGTACCTTCCTCGCCTCGGCGTAGGCCTTCTCGCCGTCGGCGGTGGTGCCCAGGGTGCCGAGGAACAGCCAGTCGCCGTCGATGGTGGACAGCTTCTCCAGGCTCACCGGCTCGCTGTGCCCGGTGCCGGTGCCCCGCTGGTCCTCGGGCCGGTCCAGGCCGAGCGCGGTGAGGGTGGAGCCGACGTGGTTCCTGCCCCGGCCGACGACGGAGGGCGCCCCGTTCTGCCAGCGGACGACGCTGACGACCGCGCCGGCCTGGTCACCGAGCTTCTTCCTGGCGGCGGCGACGTCGGCCTCGAAGCCGGCGAGGACCCGCTCGGCGTCGGCCTTCTTGTTCAGAGCGTCCGCGGTGGCGGTGAACGCCTTCTTCCAGTCCTCGTTGAGCTTGGCGGTCACCACGGTCGGCGCGATCGCCTGGAGCTTGGAGACCTCGCCCTTCACGGCGGTGGTCTCGTCGAGCAGGATCAGGTCGGGCTGGAGCGCGGCCAGCTTCTCCATGTCCGCCTCGGCGACGGTGGCGACCACCTGCGCTTCGGACGCCTTGCCGGCGAGGTAGGTGGAGACGCCGGTCTGGCCTCGGCCGGCGGTCGTGCCGACCGGCTGGACGCCGAGGGCGAGCGCCGCGTCCAGCGTGGGCTCGCTGAGGGCGACGACCTTGCGCGGGTCGCTGGGCACCTCGACCTCGCGGCCGGTGGCGTCGGTGATCCGACGGGTGCCCGCCGCTTCTCCGCCGCCGCTGCCGCCGTCACCGCCGTCGTCGCCGCAGCCGGTGAGCAGCAGCGCTCCGGCGGCTACGGCGGCGGCTGAGGACAGGACCGCGCGGCGGGGGAGGCGTACAGACATGGGTTCGTGCTCCTTGCGGGACAGAGGGTGAGGACGGACGAAGTCGGGGGTGGCGGTGCCGGGGCGCGTCGCGTCACGGCGCGGTGCCGGCGCCCAGCAGCCGCACCAGGCCGTCGGCGAGGGCGCCGTGCCAGCAGGCGTAGTCGTGGCCGCCGTTGAACTCGCGGTAGGTCGCCTGGGCGCAGGTGGAGCGCAGCGCCGAGAACAGCGCCCGGTGGTGCTCGACCATGGGCCCCTCGTGCAGGCCGACGTCCAGGTGCACGGTGACCGGGAGCGGCCCCGCCGCCGAGAAGCGGTCGACCAGCCAGGGCCTGCCGAACACCGGTGGCTTGGGGCCGTGCACCGGCGGCAGTCCGGGCCGCCACCACAGGGAGGCGGACTGGGCGAGGACGTTCCCGAAGCGGTCCGGTCGCTTCAGGGCCGCGGACAGGGCGGTCACTCCGCCCAGGCTCTGGCCCGCGACGACGGTCCGCGCCGGGTCGGTGGTCAGTGGCCGGCGGGCCGCGGCCCAGGGGAGCAGTTCGTCGGCGAGGAACGACAGGAACGGTTCGCGGGCGCCGAGTTCCGCCCAGCGGGCGTGCCGGTCCACGGCGTCCGGCGCGAGCACGGCGACCGGCGGCAGCGCCCGGTCGGCGATCAGCGCGTCCAGGGTGTCGCCGAACCCGAGCCGCCCGAACCACATGTCGCCGTCGCAGAGCACGACGACCGGCAGCGGCGCCCCGGTGTCGCCCGGCGGCAGGTACATCCAGGTGTCGCGCTCGCCGCCGAGCGCCGCGGTGGGCACCCGGTGCCGTTCCACCCGGCCCGCCGGCACCCGGCCGCGCCGCCCGGCCCAGCGCTCGGCCGGGGCGTCCGGCAGGGCGAAGACCGATCCGGCGACGGACTGCCAACGGGTCGGGATGGTACGGCTGTTGAGCGGGTCGGAGGTGGCGTGCGCGGTCAGGGACCTGAGCCGCCGCTGGAGCAGGTGGGGGTCGGTGGGCGGCTCCTTGGGGGAGATGTCGGCGGCCATCCGGTAGGACCCGCGGTGGTCGGCGCGCAGCCGCAGCCCCAGGTGCCACACATCGGTGCCGGGCACGTGCTCCAGCAGGGAACCGGCGAGGTGTTCGCGGTCGGCGAGCCGGTTGGCGAACAGCAGCACCTGCCGGGTGGCGCGGTGTCCGCGCCACAGGAAGGTGACGGCCCGGTGGCCGGGCTCGTCCGCCAACTCCTCGACGAGCGGGGTGCCCAGGCGCTCCACCTCGTCCCAGAACTCGGCGGTGAGCGCCGCGCGCCGGGTGTCGTCGGCGACGGCGAGACGGTCCACGAGGCGGGCGACCCGCGGACCGGTGACGCGCACCGGCCGCACGTCATGGGCGGACTCCAGGACTGCCATCTCTCCTCTTTCGTCACCGGCCACCCGCCGTCCGGGCCCGGCTCCCGGCGTCAACAGGGCGCGGGGGCAGGCGAACAGGGCAGGCACAGAGCTGTTGTCGACGAGATCGTCAACAACCTCGGTAAGGGTAGCCTAAGCTAACCACATGTCGATCGGAATATGTCACCTCCCCGGCCCCGAAGCCCCACCCGACGAGGGCGGCGGGACGCTGAAGTCCCGTGGCCGGGCCGCCGTACGGACGGCAGGGCTGCTGCTCGGGCTGCTGCTGCTGGCCGCCGCGATCGCCCTCTCCCTGGCCGTCGGCACCCAGCACATCCCGCTCGACCAGATCCGGTCGGCGCTGCTCTCCCCGGCCGGCACCGAGAACGACGCGATCGTGCGGGAGCTGAGAGTGCCCCGCACCCTCATCGGCATCGCCGTGGGTGCCGCCCTCGGCCTCGCCGGCGCCGTCATGCAGACCCTGACCCGCAATCCGCTCGGCGACCCCGGCCTGCTCGGCGTCAACGCGGGTGCCGCCGCCGCCGTCGTCACCGCGATCGGCGTCCTCGGCATCACCTCGTTCACCGGCTACCTGTGGTTCGCGCTGGCCGGCGCGGGCGTCGCCGGAGCCGTCGTGCACGCCCTCGGCGGCGCCCGGCACGCCACCCCGGTACGCCTCGCGCTCGCCGGAACCGCCGTCAACGCCGCCCTGTTCGGCTACGTCAACGGCCTCCAGCTGTGGCGGCTGAGCACCCTCGACGAGATGCGCCACTGGTCGGTGGGCACCCTCGCCGGACGCGACATCGACCTGCTCCGGACCGCACTGCCGCTGCTGGCCGGCGGCGCGCTCCTCGCGTTCGCGCTGGCCCGCCCGCTCGGCGCGCTCTCCCTGGGCGAGGACCACGCCCGCGCCCTCGGCGCCGACGTCCGGCGCACCCGCGCCCTGTCGCTGCTCGCCGTCACGCTGCTGTGCGGCGGCGCCACCGCCCTGTGCGGCCCGATCGGCTTCATCGGCCTGATGGTTCCGCACGCGGCCCGCACCTTCTGCGGCCCCGACCCTCGCTGGCTGCTGCCCTACTGCGCGCTCTACGCCCCGGTGCTGCTGCTCGTCTCGGACGTCATCGGCCGGATCGTCGTGCCGCCCTCCGAGATCGAGGTCGGCACGGTCACCGCCTTCCTCGGCGGCCTGCTCTTCATCCACCTGGTGCGGCGACGCAAGGCGGCCCGGCTGTGACCCTCACCGACGACCGCCCCGTCACCCGGCCGGGCCTGCTGCGCACCGGCCGCTGGTCGCTGCGGTACGACCCCCGCGCCCTGCTGGTCTGCGCGGCCCTCGCGCTCCTGGCCGCCTGTGTCACGGTGCTGACGCTCGGCACCGGCGGCTACGCGCTGTCGCCCGCCGAGGTCCTCGCCACCTTCACCGGAGACGGGCCGCCCGGCGCCGAGTTCATCGTGCTGGACCTGCGGCTGCCCCGCGCCCTGGTCGCGCTGCTGGTCGGCTTCGCGATGGGCATGGCGGGCGCGGTGTTCCAGTCGATCACCCGCAATCCGCTGGGCAGCCCCGACATCACCGGCTTCGGCAACGGCGCCTCCGCGGGCGCGCTGGTCGCGATCATCCTGCTCGACGCCGGTGCCGCCCAGACGGCGCTCGGCGCGGTGTGCGGCGGCTTCGCCACCGCGGCCGCCGTCTATCTGCTGGCGTGGCAGCGGGGCGTGCAGGGCTACCGGCTGGTGCTGGTCGGCATCGGCGCCTCCGCCGTGCTCGGCGCGGCGACCAGCTACCTGTACGTGCGCGCCGACATCGGCAAGGCGGCCCAGGCGGCGAGCTGGATGATCGGCTCGCTCAACGCCCGCGACTGGACCGACGTACGCATCGCCGCGCTCGGCCTGATCGCCCTGGTCCCTGTCGTGCTCGGGTACGCCCGCCGGCTCGGGCTGCTGGAGATGGGCGACGACACCGCCGCCGCGCTCGGGGTGGCGCCCGAGCGCAGCCGGCTGGTGCTGCTGTGCGCGGGCACCGGACTGACCGCGATGGCGGTGGCCGCGGCCGGCCCGATCCCGTTCGTCGCCATGGCCGCCCCGCAGCTGGCCCGCCGGATCAGCCGCGCGCCGGGACCCAACGTCCTGCCCGCCGCCTGGACGGGCGCGCTGCTCGTGGCCTCGGCCGACCTGGTCACCCAGCGCGTCACCGGCTCGGCGCTGCTCCCGGTCGGTGTCATGACCGGTGTGGCGGGCGGTGTGTATCTGGCCTGGCTGCTGCGCGGGGAGCGCCGGTCGGGGCGGGTGTGACCCCGGCGCCACTTACTTGAGTCAGGCAATGAGATGGTAAAATCGAGGCCATGCCCACCCCGCCGCTCCCCGACGTCCCCGCGTCCCCCGAAGTCGCCGAGATCGAGCGTGCGTTCAGCCGCGTCACCTACCTCGGCACCCGCGCCCGGCAGCACGAGCGGCTGATGGCCGTCGCCGACGTCCCACTGGACCGTGCCGCCGTGGCGCTGCTGCGCCAGATCGCCGACACCGAGCCGCTGCGCCCCGGAGAGCTGGCCCAGCGGCTCGGTGTCGAGGCCTCGCACGTCACCCGCACCGTGCAGCAGCTCGAGAAGGCCGGATACGTCACCCGCGTCCCCGACCCCGACGACCGGCGCGCCCAGCGCATCCGGCTCACCGAGGCGGGCCGGCGGGCCATCGACCGGATCCGGCAGGCGGGCGCCCGCGGCATACAGCTGGCCCTCGCCCACTGGTCGCCCGAGGACCTGGGCCGACTGGCGACACTGTTCCACCGCATGGTCGACGACTTCCTGGCCCACGCCGCCGAGGAGGAGCCGGAACCGAGGCCGACGGACTGACCGGACCATGGGTCCTGGGACCGGCTGCCGGGCTCCCGCTGCCTCCCCGCCCGCCTCACGGCTCGGTCAGCCCGCGCAGCAGCAGGACACCTAGGGCGGGCAGCGCGATCAGCGGGAGCAGGGCGAGTCGCAGGGACGTCGCGTCGGCCAGCGCGCCCAGTGCCGGTGTGGCGAGGCCTCCGACGCTCATGGTCAGCCCCAGCGTGACCCCGCTCGCGGTGCCCATCCGTCCCGGCAGGTAGTCCTGTCCGAGCGTGATGTGCAGGGCGAACGGCACGTACAGTCCGGCCGAGGCGAGCGCGACGAACGCGTACACCGCCGGGCCCGGCACCCAGATCACCCCGGCCACCGCGGGCACGGTCAGCGCGTACGACCACCGCAGCACCGCGGGCCGCCCGTACCGCCCGGCGAGCCGGCCCCCGGCCACCGTCCCTGCCGCGCCCCCGGCGTACAGCACCAACAGGGCGGCCGTACCGGCGACTTCACCGCCGTCGGTGCGCTGGCGGACGTACAGGGCGACGAAGGTGCTCAGACCCAGGAACACCACCGAGCGGCACACCACCGCGCCCGACAGCCGCAGGAACGACGGCCAGTCGTCCCGGCTGCCGCCGCCGCTCGCTCCGGCACGGGCCTCCGCCCGCGCCCTGCCGCCCACCGGGCGCAGTGCCGCCGCGCACAGCACCGCCCCGGCCAGCGCCGGAGCCGCCAGCAGGGGAGTGGCCCTCAGACCGCCGGTGGCGACGACCGCCCAGACCAGCAGCGGAGCGAGCGCGAAACCGAGGTTGCCGCCGAGCGAGAACCAGCCCATCGCCGTATGGCTGCCCCGCGCCGCCAGCCGGGCCAGCCGGGCGGCCTCCGGGTGATAGGCGGCGACGCCCACCCCCGACAGCGCGACCGCCGCCAGCGTGGCCGCGTACGAGTCCCCGAGGCCGCTCAGCGCCACCCCGGCACCGCCCGCCAGGGCCGCGAGCGGCAGCAGCCACGGCAGCGCCCACCGGTCGGTGAGTGCCCCGAACAGCGGCTGCACCACCGACGACAGCAGGGACGCGGCCAGCACGACACCCGAGGCGGCGGCATAGGTGTAGGCCCGCTCGGCGACGAAGTACGGCACCAGCGCGGCGACGGCGCCCTGGTAGACGTCCACACAGGCGTGCCCCAGGGACATCAGCGCGATCGGGCGGGAGCGGGAGGAAGCCGGTGGTCCAGCCGGTCGCACGGTCTCTTGTTCGGTCACCCGGCGATCCTCACCGCCGCCGGCCCTGTCGCGCTTTCGATAAACTGCCCGATCGTGCCGGACATCCGCCATACGCCGACCGCGCCCACCCGAGCCCAGCGGCTGGCCGCCGGCGACCACATCGACGCGCACCGGCACGACGACCACCAGATCGTCTACGCCGGCTCCGGCGTTCTCGCCGTCACCACCGACGCCGGCACCTGGTTCGCACCCGGCACCCGCGCCATCTGGGTGCCCGCCGGCACCGTCCACGCCCACCGCGCCCACGGCGCCCTGGAGTTGCACCTCGTCGGACTGCCCGCCGACGACAACCCGCTCGGCCTCGACGCCCCCACCGTGCTCACCGTCGGCCCGCTGCTGCGCGAACTCATCCGCGCCTACACCCGCGACCCCGAGGACACCGGCCCCGAACGCCGGCGGCTGCTCGCCGTGCTGCGCGACCAACTGCGCGCCTCCCCGCAGCACCCCCTCGTCCTGCCCACTCCCGCCGACCCACGGCTGGCCGCCGTCTGCGCCCTGGCGCACGCCGACCCCGCCGAACCCCGCACCCTCGCCGCCCTCGGCGCCGCCACCGGCACCGGCGAACGCACCCTCAGCCGCCTGTTCCGCAGCGAGTTCGGCATGACCTTCCCGCAGTGGCGCACCCAGTCCCGGCTCTACCACGCGCTGCGGATGCTCGCCGACGGCCTGCCCGTCACCACCGTCGCCCACCGCTGCGGCTGGTCCTCCGCCAGCGCCTTCATCGAGGTCTTCCGGCGCTCCTTCGGCCACACCCCCGGCAGCCACCACCGCCCGGCCTGAAACCGGGAGCCGGGGCGGCGGCGGCCCGCGCATTACCGTCCGGTAGCATCCGGCGGCAGCCCCCACCGAGGAGGAACCGTGTCCCGGTCCGAACGCTCGCCCCTGCTGCTCGCCGGCCTCCTGGCCGTCGCCGGCGCCGCCCACTTCGCGGCGCCACGCCAGTTCGACGCCATCGTCCCGCGCTCCCTGCCGGGCGAGCCGAGGGCGTGGACGCAGGCCAGCGGAGTCGCCGAACTCGCGCTCGCCGCGGGACTGGCACTGCCGAAGACCCGCAAGGCCGCCGCCCTGGCCACCGCCGCCTTCTTCGTCGGCGTGTTCCCCGCCAACGTGAAGATGGCCGTCGACTGGCGCAACCGCCCCACCCACCTCAAGGCCGCCGCCTACGGACGACTGCCGCTCCAGGTGCCCCTCGTGCTGTGGGCCCGCAGCGTCGCCAAGAACGCGGAGGGACGCTCATGAGCGGCCGCCCGGCCGTCGGCGACCGCGTCGACGACTTCGAGCTGCCCGACGAGACCGGCGCCCTCCGCAGTCTGACCGGATACCTCGCCGAAGGACCGGTGGTGCTGTTCTTCTACCCCGCCGCCCTCACCCCCGGCTGCACCGCGGAGGCCTGCCACTTCCGTGACCTGGCCGCCGAGTTCGCCGCCGTCGGCGCCCGGCCGGTCGGCGTCAGCGGCGACTCCGTCGAACGCCAGCAGGAGTTCGCCGGCCGGCACACCCTCGGCATCCCGCTGCTGTCCGACACCGACGGCGCCGTGCGTGAACGCTTCGGGGTCAAGCGCGGCTTCTCGCTGGCGCCGACCAAGCGGGTCACGTTCGTCATCGGGCAGGACCGCACGGTCCTGGAGGCCGTCCACAGCGAACTGCGCATGAACACCCACGCCGACCGCGCCCTCGCCGCCCTCCGCGCCCACCGGGGCTGACCCCGGACGGCGGCGCCCCGGCCGTGCCGCCCGGTGACCTCGCCGGACGGCACGGCACGAGACGGAGAGCACGGCTCCGCACGGCACGGCGGGGCACGAGACGGAAAGCACGGCTCCGCACGGCACGGCGGGGCACGAGACGGAACAGCACGGCTCCGCACGGCACGGCGGGGCACGAGACGGACAGCACGGCTCCGCACGGCACGGCACGAGACGGAACAGCACGGCTCCGCACGGCACGGCGGGGCACGAGACGGACAGCACGGCTCCGCACGGCACGGCCCCCGGCCCGGCGCGATACTGGATGCCATGCGGCTGCCCGCCAAGGCCTGCGTCACCGTCTGTCTGCTCCTGACGGCCGCCGTCGGCTGCGCGGACGAGGACGGTGCCGCCCCCCGCCCCACCGCGACGGCGGCGCCCGCCGGCACCCGGCCCAGCGCCACCCCGCAACCGCCCGACCCGGTCTCGATCCCCGGTCTCGTCGCCCGCGAGCACCACGGCTTTGGCCTCCGGCTCGGTACCGTCCTGGCCCGCACCGACGCCTACACCTCGTACGCCATCACCTACGAGGCGAACGGACTGACCATCTCGGGCCTGCTGAACATCCCCGAGGGCGACGGTCCCTTCCCCGCCCTCGTCCTGGCGCACGGCTACATCGACCCCGCCGTCTACACCACCGGCCGCGGACTCACCCGCGAGCAGGACCTGCTGGCCCGCAACGGCTACGCCGTCCTGCACACCGACTACCGCAACCACGCCCGCTCCGACGACGACCCCGGCAACGACGTCGGCCTCCGTCTCGGCTACACCGAGGACGTCATCGCCGCCGTCAAGGCCCTGCGCTCCGCAGGCCGCCCGGAGATCGACGGCGAGCGGATCGGCCTGCTCGGGCGGTCGATGGGCGGCGGGGTCGTCTACAACACGCTGGTCGTCGCGCCCGGCCTGGTCGACGCCGCGGTGGTGTACGCCCCGGTCAGCGGCCGTCCGGCGGAGAACATCGACCGCTTCCAGCGTCCCGACGGCGACCCGGTCGTCGCCGAGATCGAGGCCGCCCACGGCACCCCCGAGAGCGACCCGGAGTTCTGGCGGGAGGTCTCGCCCCTCACCTACGTCGACCGGGTCACCGAGCCGCTGCTGATCCACCACGGCACAGCCGACGACACCTGCCCGCCGAAGTGGTCGCGGCAGACCGCCGCCGCGTTCGAGGCGGCGGGCAAGGACGTCCGGCTGGACACCTACCCGGGCGAGGGACACACGTTCTCCTTCCGCTGGCGGGACTCCATGGACACCACCATGGAGTTCTTCGACCGCCACCTGACCTGACGCAGGCCCATCGGCCCGCGCCCTCCGACACCCACCACCCCGCCTCCGGGGCCCTGTCGCCACCACCGGCGAACGCTGACACGATCTCCCCCGGAACCGATACGGACGACCGACGGAGCGTGTATGACCACGGACAGGACCAGCCGGCGGACCGCGGGGGTCGAGGTGAACCCGGTCGCCGGGCACATCGGCGCCGAGATCACCGGTGTCGACCTGGCAGACGACCTCGACGACACCCAGGTCGCGGCGATCCGGGCGGCGGTGCTGCGCTGGAAGGTGGTGTTCTTCCGCGACCAGAAGCTGGACCACGCGGCCCATGTCGCGTTCGCCCGCCGCTTCGGTGCACCGGTGGTGCCACGGCGGCGCGGCTCGGCGTCGCCGCCGGACGTCCCCGAGATCGAGACGACCGCCGACCGGCTGGAGCTCGGCGGCCGGTTCGGGATGGACCACGACGAGTGGCTGAGCCGCCGCCGGCACACCCTGCTGCGCGGCTGGCACTGCGACCACGGCGCCCGTGTCGACCCGCCCGCCGCGACGATCCTGCGCGCCGAGACCGTACCGCCGTACGGCGGCGACACCACCTGGTCCAACCTGGCGGCGGCCTACGCCGGACTCTCCGCGCCCGTCCGGGACTTCGTGTCCGGCCTGCGCGCCGAGCACCGCCTGGGCGTCGGCTACCAGCCGCGCCCCGGCGACGACGCCTACGTCCGCCACCTCCTGGACCACCAGATCGCCACCGTCCACCCGCTGGTGCGCGTCCACCCGGAGACGGGCGAGCGGATCCTGTACGTCAACGGCTACTACGTCGAGCAGATCGCCGACGTCTCCCGCGCGGAGAGCGCCCACCTGCTGGAGCTGCTGCTGGAGCAGGCCACCCGCCCCGAGTACACCGTCCGCTTCCGCTGGGAGCCCGGCAGCGTCGCCTTCTGGGACAACCGCGCCACCATCCACCTCGCTCCGAGCGACAACGCACACCTCGACTTCCCCCGCACCATGCACCGGGTGATGCTCGCCGGTGACGTCCCGGTCGGCGTGGACGGCACCCCGTCCCGGGCGATCACCGGGAGCGAGCCGGGCCGCTGGTGAGCGAGCCGGGGCCGCCGGGCGCGGTACGGCGGACTCAGACCAGCGGGATCGTCACCTCGTCCTCCACCGGCGGTTCGGTCTCCTGGGCGCGGTTGCCGGTCGCCGCGTGGCAGCGGATGCGCAGGGAGACCGGGGTGACGTCGACACGGAGGAAGGACTTGAAGAACGGCGGGCTGTAGGTGACCGAGCCGGGGGAGAGGAGGTCGGTGTACATCCGGCGCACCGGAAGGCGTACGCGGGTCCCGCGCTCGGGGCGGCGGTCGGTGCCGAGCAGGGTGGCGACCAGGCGCATGCGGCGGGTGACGCGGACCGGTGCGCCGGGCGCGCGGGCCGGGCGGATGCCGAGCCGCTCGGCGACGACGGCCGTGGCCTCGTCCTCGGTGAGGCGGAAGAAGCGGCGCAGGCGCAACCGGCGGCCGTAGAGGGCGCTGTAGAAGGCCAGGGAGTCACCGCGCAGCGGGTAGCAGCGGAAGTCGTCCTCGGCCACGTTCGCCACCTCCACCCGCGGGATGGTGTGGGTGGCGTGCGTGAACGCCCCGCCGCCGCCCGAGACGACGTACTGGATGGTCCGGTCCCCGTCCTCCCCGTCCACCCGCACGGGATAGCGCTGGTAGTTGTGGATGTCGCCGCCGATCGCCGCGACGTAGCGGTGCGCGGGGTCCCGGACGATCTCGTCGACCGTGCCTCCGCCCTCGATGGCGCAGGGATGGTGCTGCCCGTCGACGTACAGCGGCCGTCCGGTGATGAGGACCTTGGGGCGCGGGTCGCGGGAGACCTCCCGCAGCCACGCCCCCTGCTCGGCGTCGATCGTGCCCAGCAGTCCGGTGTCGATGCCGACGATCCGCACCGGCCCGGCGTCGATCGCCCAGTAGGGGCCCGGCTGGGAGGCCTGCTGAGCGGGCGCGGAGCGCAGCTCGCGGGCCTCGGCGAGGCGTGCCTCGTCGATCGGCTCCGGCCGGTGCCAGAGCAGGGAGCGCAGCCAGGCGCGGGTGAACGGGCGCGGCCGGGGCTCGGGCGGCAGCGGCGGGGCGTCGTCGCAGAAGACGCGCATGAAGCCGTCCAGGTCCTCGTACCAGTCGTGGTTGCCGGGGACGGCGTAGATCGGTGCCTGGTAGTCCTGGTAGGGGCGGAAGAACTTGTCGCCGTAGTCGCCTGCGCTGCCGACCGGGTAGATGACGTCGCTGGCGATGATCGCGAACCGCGTGTCCCGGCCCGCCTCGAGCAGGCCGGGCACCACCGCGTACTGCGGCTCGGTGCCCTCCCCGGTGTCGCCGGCGACCAGGAACGAGAAGTGGTCCGGGTCGTCGCGCCGGATCACCTTGTCCGCGGGCGCCCCGGCCGCCGTCCGCTGCGCCACCCAGCGGCGGCGGGTGCGGCCGGTGGGATCGCCGAACCAGGACGCCAGCGTCCCGTTGCGGGCGGGCCACATCGTCCTCGGACTGAGCCACGACAGCTTCTCGACCCGGTTCGGCACGAGACGCGCGTACGTGCCGGGTTCGGTCGCGCCCCAGCCGGCTCCCGCGGCGGTTTCACGTGAGGATTCAGACACCCATGCATCGTATGGTCGAATGATCGGAACGGCGCGAGATGGGGTCCGGCCCCGGTCTCGCGCCGCCGTGCGCCGGATCGGTCAGCTGAACGGATCGAGCGTCAGATAGGCCTGCCGCGGGCTGCCGTCGTGGACCAGCGACTCGTGGTGACCGACGTCGTCGAAGGCGAACGCGTACGCCTTCCCGTCGGCCATCCGCTCATGGATGACCCGCGCGTAGTGGTTGGTCACGCCGTCCTTGTAGAACGCGGCCGACGAGGTGTCCGGCTGGTTGGGGTTGGTGAGCAGCGTGGACCGGTTGAAGCCCGCGCACAGGGTGCGGGAGATCGGTCCGCGCACCTGGTCGTTGGGCGCGTCCAGGAGCTTGTGGCAGCCGAAGACGCTGTCGGCGTCCGGCTTCTGGAAGCTGGTCACGACCGCCCCGGACGTGTTGGTGAAGTTCATGACGCCGCCCGACACCCGGCCCGTGTACTTGATCTCCGGCCGGTCCGCGAACGGTGTGACCGTCAGCGGTGTCGTCGCGTACTTCTGCCACACGCGGTTGATGTAGTCGTCCATCACGGACGCCGGGATCTTCCCGGTGCCCACGCCGTGCGCCGGGGAGAGGGCCCGCAGCACGGTGCCGTCGGAGCGCGTCTGGATCAGCCCGCCCCAGCCGCCGGACTGGGCCCGCAGCGCGGCGAACACCCCGTTGTAGCCGCCCGCGTTGAGCCGCCCGGTGCTCGCCGTGGACCCGTCGGCGCGCTGCACGCCGACCGCGTACGGCGCCGAGAACATGTCGACCTGGGTGCTGTTGAGCCACAGCCCGGAGTCGTTCAGCGTGTACTCGGACCAGTTGAACAGGATGTCGTGGTTCGGGTCGCTCGGGTTCTGCACGGCCGGCTGCACCAGGCCGCCGGTGGCGAGCCGGAAGTCGAGCTTGCGGCCGTAGGAGAAGTAGATGCGGCCGGAGAGCTTGGGTATCTGGATGGTCTTCGACTGGCCGGCGGCGGGGCCGGGGATCGAGGCGTCCGGGGCCGGCACGGGCGGGACGTTGCCGGCCGGCCACGGGTGGAAGGTGCCGGCGGCGTCGGCCCAGCCCTGCTGACCGGTCGTCAGCGAGGTGCCGAGGACGTAGAGGTGGATCGCGTCGCCGCGGCCCGAGTTGTTGGTGATCTTCAAGGGGATGGTCGCGGGTACCGCGGCCTCGGCGGTCTGCGGTGCTCCGAGGCCGAGCAGGGCACCGAGCAGGGCCGCGGCGACGGCCGCGGCTGACAACCGGCGGTGTCTGAGGGATGCGAGCATGCGTCACCTCCGTGGGGGAGTGCTGTGGGGAGTGGCTGGACCGGGTGCGCGGGGAGCGCTTGCGGCAGGGAGTGGGGGTTGGTCCGGACCAGCTCTGAGAGCGCTCTCAGATTCGCGCGGCGTCGCGCACATGTCAATGCATGGGACGCGACGGAACGCGTGACGCAGGTGCGGGTACCTCAGAACGTACGGTCGAGCAGATCGAGCAGCGCCGCCCAGTGCCGCCGGTCGCCCTCCGCGTGGTAGGCGGCCGTGTCCGCCTGCGTGAAGCCGTGCTCCGCGCCCGCGTAGACCTCGCAGCGGTGCCGGACCCCGGCCTCGGTCAGCGCCTTCTCCAGCCGCTCGATCTGCTCCGGCGGCAGGGCCGGGTCGTCGTCGGCGTGCCCGAAGTACAGCTCGGCGGTGATGCGGTCGGCGAGCAGGTGCGGGCTGTCCGGCGTGTCGTCCGCGAGCCGGGCCCCGTGGAACCCTGCGACCGCCGCGACCCGCTCCGGGTGACTGCCCGCCGCGTACAGTGCGAGCCGGGCGCCCATGCAGTAACCGACCAGCGCGACCGGGCCGTCCGCCGCGGCCGGGCAGTCAGCGAGGTACCGCAGCCAGGCGTCGGCGTCCCGCATGGCCGGCTCCGGGGTGAGCTGGTGGATCAGCGGGCCGATGTGCCGGAACAGCTCCGGCCGTGACGCGTCGTCGATGAACTCGGGCAGCTCCACGACCGGGGCCCGCCCGACGCGGTAGAACGCGTTGGGCACCAGGACCGTGTATCCGGCGGCGGCCAGCCGGTCGGCCATCGACCGCAGCCCCGGCCGCAGCCCGAAGGCGTCCATGAAGAGCAGCACGGCCGGACGGGGGCCGCCGTCGCGCGGGTGGACGAGATAGGCGTCGGCGGTGCCGTCCTCGGTGCGGATGTCGACGGCGGTTCCCTGTACGGCGGTCATGATGTGCGTGCGCCTCTCTGCGATGCCGGGAGAGGGCCCGTCGGCCCGACGGGCCCCGTGACGGCCATCGTGGCACGGTGCGACCGCGCCGCCGCGACCGCCCCCGCGGCTACTCGAACCGGGTGGTGTCACCCGCTCCGCGCCGGACGATCTCCGCCTCGCCGCCCGAGAAGTCGATCACCGTCGTCGGCTCGGTGCCGCACTCGCCGGAGTCGACCACCGCGTCCACCACGTGGTCGAGCCGGTCCTTGATCTCCCAGCCCTGGGTCAGCGGCTCCTCCTCGTCGGGCAGCAGCAGGGTGCTCGACAGCAGCGGCTCGCCCAGTTCGGCGAGGAGGGACTGGGTGACGACATGGTCGGGGATGCGCACGCCGACGGTCTTCTTCTTGGGGTGCATCAGGGCGCGCGGCACCTCCTTCGTCGCGGGCAGGATGAAGGTGTAACTGCCGGGCGTGGACGCCTTGATCGCACGGAAGACGTCCTTGTCCACCCGGACGAACTGGCCGAGCTGTGCGAAGTCCTCGCACACCAGCGTGAAGTGGTGCCGGTCGTCGAGCCGGCGGATGGAACGGATCCGGTCCACCCCGTCCCGGCTGCCGATCCGGCAGCCCAGCGCATAGCACGAGTCCGTGGGGTACGCGATGAGCGCACCCGAGCGGATGCCGTCGGCGATCTGCGTGATGGTGCGCGGCTGGGGGTTGTCAGGGTGCACGTCGTAGTACTTCGCCATCCGCCGAGCTTATGCCGTGCTGTCCGGCCGGGCGCTCAGGCCGGGCGCTCAGGCCGGTCCGCGACGCCGACGGGCGCCCGGCCCGCCGCGGTGGCCGACTTCCGCCAGCGGCCTCGCCGACTGCACGGAGTCCGGTCCGTGGGACGGCGCCCCGGAGATCACCCCGCCGGTGCTCTGCTACGACAGGCCGGCGACGACGCGGCACCGCGCCGTCACCGGCACCGTCGCCACCACCGGCGTTGTCGCCGTCAGCGTCGCCGTCAACGTCGTCGAGGAGGTCCCGATCGTCAGTGTCACGCGGTCCCGCTCCAGCGCGGCTCGAGGGTCACCCGAGCGCGCTCCGCACGATCGTCGTCCGGGACGACGCCACGACGACGACCCGACGACGACGCCCCCGAGACGACGACCCCACGACGACGACCCCACGACGACGACCCCACGACGACGACCCCACCGACCGTCCGTTCCGAGACCGATACGGAGTTCTCGTGTCCAAGCCCGTCCTGCAGATCATCGTCGCCGGCACGCGTCCCTCCGAGGCCGGTGCCTCGGTGGGTGCCTGGATCGCCGAAACCGCCCGCACGCACGGCGGCTTCGAGGTCGAGGTCGTCGACCTGGCCGAGGTGGATCTGCCGCTCTGCCACGAGCCGCACGGTCCGTCGGCCGGTGAGTACGTCCATGAGCACACCCGGCGGTGGAGCGCCCGGGTACGGCGCGCCAACGCGTTCGTGCTGGTCACGCCCGAGTACAACGACGGCTACCCGGCCGCGCTGAAGAACGCCCTCGACCACCTGAACCGCGAGTGGTGGTACAAGGCGGTGAGTTTCGTGTCGTTCGGCGGTGTCTCCGGGGGGCTGCGCGCGGTCCAGCAGCTCCGGCAGGTGGTGGGGGTGCTGCGGATGGTGCCGGTCGCCGACGCGGTGTCGGTCCCGTTCGTCGACCGGCACATCGACGCGGAGGGGGCGTTCCGCAGCAGCGGCACGATCGAGGCCTCGGCGAAGAAGATGCTGGACGAGCTGCGGATGGTCGGCACGCCGCTGATCCCGTTGCAGAGCGCCGTCCTGGAGGGCTGACACGGCCTGCGCCTGCGCCTGCTCCTCTGTTCGCGGCCCTGCCCTGTCCTCGTCCTTGTCCCCGCCGGTTTGACTTAGGTATGAAGCGATACCTATTCTTTCTGTCATGCCCGACACCAGCGCAGCCGCCCAGCGCATCGACCGCGTGGCCTCCGAGCTCGCGGCCGGCCTGCCCGCGCTGTACCGGGCACTGGACCGGCGGGTCGGCGGGGACTTCCCCCACCCGAAGCCGCCGGAGGGCCAGCTGATGCTGCTGCGCTTCGTCGCGCAGCAGGAGGGCTGCACCGTCCGCGAGGCCGCCGAGGCCCTGCTGATGAAGCCGAACAACGTCAGCGCCCTGGTCTCCCAGCTGACCGAGCGAGGCCTGCTGGAGCGCCGGCCGGACAGCGACGACAAGCGCGTCGCCCACCTCCACCTCACCGCGACCTCCCGACGCCGTCTGGCCGAGGTCCGCGCCCTGGAGACCTCCCACCTCGCCGAGGCGCTGGCCTCCCTCACCGACGGCGAACTGGACGCCCTCGGTTCCGCCACGGGCGCGCTCACGTCGCTGGCCCGTCACCTCCACACCGCGCCCGCCGCGACCCGCTGACGGCCGCCCTCCCCACCGGGAGGGCGACACCGCGCACCGGGCCGACGGCCCTTCGCCGCGTTCGTGGTTCCCGCCCGCCGTACCGGCCCACCGGCGTGCCCGTACGGCGGACAACGGTCCGCACAGGCCGCTCACCGGCCCGGCGCGCGCCGGCACTCCTCCGCTCCACACAGACTCCGCACACCCCGTACGGACGTCCGCACACCCCGTACGGACCTCCGCACACCTCGCGCAGACCTCCCGTACAGACCTCCGCACACCCCGAACAGACAAGGCTTCTCCATGCCCTCCACCGCCGTGGACCACTCCGGCGTACCCGAATCCACCGCGCCGCGGACGCCGGCCAAGGGCCGGCTGCGGTCCAACCCCTGGCTCACCCTGTGCGCCGTCGCGTTCGGCCTGTTCATGGTCCAGCTCGACGCGTCCGTCGTCGCGATCGCCAACCCCGAGATCGGCCGGGACCTCGACGCCTCCAGCGCCGAACTCCAGTGGGTGACCAACGCCTACCTGCTCGCGCTCGCCGCCACCCTCATCCTCGGCGGCAAGCTCGGCGACCGCTTCGGCCGCCGCACCTACTACCTCGTCGGCGTCGTCGGCTTCACCGTCGCCTCGGTCGCCATCGGCCTGTCCGGCTCCATCGAGGGCGTCATCGTCTTCCGCGCCCTCCAGGGCGTCTTCGGCGGCCTGCTGATGCCCAACACCCTCGGGCTGCTGCGCGCGGTCTTCCCGCCGCGCAGGTTCGGCATGGCGGTCGGCATCTGGGCCATGGTCTCGGCGGTCTCCACCGCCCTCGGCCCCATCGTCGGCGGCCTGCTGGTGGAGCACGTCAGCTGGGAGTCGGTCTTCTACATCAACGCGCCGATCGGTGTCGTCGCGCTGCTCTTCAGCGCCCTGGTGCTGCCGCAGTCCAAGAACTCCACCGGGCGGCACCGGTTCGACGTCCCCGGCGTGATCCTGCTCGCCCTCGGCCTGCTCGCCGTCGTCTTCGGCGTGGTCAAGGGCGAGACCTGGGGCTGGACCTCGGCCGGCACCCTGGGCGCCGTCCTCGCCGGTGTGCTGATCCTGCTCGTCTTCGGCTGGTACGAGACCCGAGTCGAGCACCCGCTGCTGCCGATGCGGTTGTTCCGCAACCGCGCGCTGACGGTCGGTGCCGTCATCACCGCGCTGAACTTCTTCGTGCTGCTCGGCGTGATCTTCTTCGTCATGCTCTACCTGCAGAACGTGCGCGGCTACACCCCCGTCGAGGCCGGTGTGCGCACCCTGCCGCTGAGCCTGGCCTCCCTGGTCGCCTCCCCGCTGGGCGCCGCCCTGACCCAGCGGCTGGGCGCCCGCGTCACCATGCCGCTCGGCATGCTCCTCCAGGCCGCCGCCTGCTTCGGCCTGCTGACCTGGTCCACCGACTCCTCCTACGCCACCATGTGGCCGCCGTTCATCGCGCTCGGCCTCGGCGTCGGCATGGTGCTCTCCGCCTCCTCCGACGCGATCGTCGGCAACGCCCCGGTGCAGGACGGCGGTGTGGCGGGCGGCCTTCAGGCCACCACGCTCCAGATCGGCGGCGCGCTCGGCACCTCCGTGCTGGTCTCGGTCATCAGCTCCAGGGTCGGCTCGACCCTGAACGGCGAACTCACCGGCGCCGGCGTTCCGGCCGCGCTGGCCGGGAAGCTCCAGGAGGCCAAGGACGCGGTGGCGATGGGTGTCGCCCCGGTCTCCGGCGACATGCCGGCCCAGCTGCGGGCGGCGGTCGTCGAGGGCAGCGGCGCGGCCTTCATGAACGGCGTGCACTCGGCCGTGGTGGTCACCGGCGTGCTCTGCCTCGTCGGCGCGGTCGTGGCCGCCGCCGGGCTGCGCGAGGGCGGAGCGCCCAAGCGGCACTGATCGCGCCGCAGCTGACGGCAGGTCGGGAACGGGCGGCGGCGCCCCCGAGCCATCGGGGGCGCCGCCGCCGCGTCGGTGGTACGGCTCCGGTGCGGTACCGTCCGAAGGACGAGCCAGGACAGCACGACGAGCGACACGAGGAGCAGCCGACATGGCAGGCCGGGCACACGGGGCCGGCGCGGGCACGGCGGACGACACCGCCGCGGCGACATGGGCGGAAGAACTCCTGAACCAGCTACGACCCCCCGGGCGCGACCCGCGCCGCGTGGTCGACTGGCTCGCCGGGGCCGTCACGGCCGACGTCTGCCTCCAGGACGGCACCGGCGCCCCGCTCGCCGGCCGACCCGTCCCGGCCGATCCCGCGCTCGCCGCGGACATCGCGGCCGGCCGGATCGCCTCCGCCGCCCTGGAGGACGGCGGACGCCACCTGCGGCTGGTCCGGGTGAACCTGCCCCGGCCCGCCGCGGCGGCCGTCCTCACCGTCGCCCGCACCGCCCCCTTCGACCGGCGCGCCGCCGACATCGTCACGCACACCGCCGGCGTACTGGAACTGCTGCTGCGGGCCCACGAGACCACCGCCGCCGGACACCGGTTCCAACGCGCCGCCGCCGACCTGCGGCTGGCGATCCTGCAACTGCTGATGGTCGAGGACACCGTCGCAGCCCGCCGGGTCGCGGCCGGCCTCTGGCCCGGCCTCCTCGACACCGACACCGCGTCCGTCTACGTCGCCGAGTGCCGCCCCGAGGAGCGCGACCGCCTCGCCGACGCCTGCCTGGCCGCCACCGGGGAGCGGGCCCTGGTGGTGCGCTGCCCCGCCATGGACGGCCACGTCATCGTCGTCACCCCGGGCGAGACGGCCGTGCGGGAACTGCGGTCCCTCGTCGAAGCCCGCCCCGACACGTTCCTCGGCGGCAGCGTCCGCCAGAGCCTCGCCCAGACCGCCGCCGCCTACGGGCAGGCGGTCAGCGCCCTGGCCGTCGCCCACTTCCGGCACGACCGCGCCGCCGTCTACGCCGAACGCACCCACCCCGAACGCCTGATGGACCCCGACGCGCTGCGCGCCTGGACCCTCGCGGTGCTGCGCCCCCTGGACGGCCTCGCCCACCACGTCCGCGCCGAACTCCTCGCCACCACCCGGCTCGGCCTGGAGTTCACCGCCGTCAGCACGGCCAAGGTGCTCGGCGTCAGCCGCAACACCGTGCGCGCCCGGATGGAACGCGTCGAGGGCCTGCTGCGCACCGACTTCTCCGACCTGGCCGTACGCTGCGCCGTCCACCTCGCCCTCAACACCCAGGCCGGCCTGGGGGACACCGCCGAGGACCCCGCCGGCGCGGGCGGCCGGGCGCGCCTCGAGGACCTGCTGACCGGACCGGCGGTGCGCACCTGGGCGCAGGCCCTGCTGGCCCGGCTCGACGCCGACGGCCGCGACCTGCGCCGCACCCTGGGCGCCTGGATCGCGGCCGGCGGCAACGCCGAACGCGCGGCCCAGCGGCTCGGGGTCCACGCGCAGACCGTCCGCGAGCACGTCCGGGCCGCCGAGCCGGTCCTGGAACGCGGACTCCTCGGCGGAGGCAGCGACCTGTACGAGGTCGTCCTCGCCCATCTGGCGGTCGGCGACCTCGGCGCGCCCGCCCTGCCCGCGCCCGCCCCGCCCGCGGCAGACCGCGACAATCCGGACTCACCTGTGCACGGGTGAGTCCTCCGCCCGCCGGAGCTGGCATCGACGCGGTTTTCAACCACGGCGGCCGGCCCATAGGTTCAGGACACCGCGCAGGCGCGACCGGAACGGGGGACCGGTCGCGCCTCCGCGGACGGCCGCTCGGCCCTGGGGGCGCTTCTTCTCGTCCGCATCGTGTGGGTACCGGAACGACGGGTACCCGGCGCGCAGCGAAGACCCACACGACCGAAGGAGGAGGCCCGCGTGTCCAGCAGTACGGAGACCGGCGGTGCGACCGGCACCGCGGACAAGGACTACAACCTCATCTGGTACGTCGAGGCGTGCCTCAACAACGCGCTGCGCCTGGAGACCTACATCCAGGACGCGGAGCGCGCCAAGGACACCGAGGTCGCGGAGCTGTTCCGCAAGGCCCAGTCGGACAGCCGCAAGGGCGCCGAGCTGGGCAAGGAACTGCTGCGTGCGCGCTTGAACGGCGGTTGACGGGCACTCACCGCGCGACGGCCCGGCCTCCGGCACACGCCGAGGGGGCCGGGCCGTCGCGCGCGACTCGCGCGGACGGCCGGCCGGAGCGCCGCCGTCCGTGCCCTCATAGGGAACGCCGGGTCGCCACGGGGAGAGCCGAGACCATGGCCGGAGCCCGCGTCGAACCGCCCGCCGGCGGGCCGGACGGCGCACGACGCCGACGGGAGATCCGCGGGCGGACCGCCCGGGTGCGCGCCGCACGCCGCTCCCGGCCGACCGCCGAACGCAGGCGTCGCACGGGAGTCACCTCGGCGCAGCTGCGTCGGCGGCTACGGCGGCGGCGCGGCGGTCGCCCTCCTCGCGGGCGCCGCCCTCGTGACCGCCGGAGCGGTACGGCCGGCGGACGCGACGCGGGCGGCGGACACCGCGCCGGAGTACCGCGCCGTCGAGCCCTGCGCCGGCTGACGGCACCGCTACGGCAGCGGCTGCTCCGCCCAGATGACCTTGCCGGACGGCAGATAGCGGGTGCCCCAGCGTTCCGCGAGCTGCGCGACGAGGAACAGCCCGCGTCCGCCCTCGTCCGTCATCGCCGCGTACCGCAGATGCGGGGCGGTGCTGCTGCTGTCGAAGACCTCGCAGATCAGACTGCGGTCACGCAGCACCCGCACCCGGATCGGGGCGCCCCCGTACCGGATGGCGTTGGTGACCAGCTCGCTGAGCACCAGCTCCGTGGTGAACACCAGCTCCTCCAGACCCCACTCCGACAGCCGCCGGGTGACCGAGGCGCGCACCTGCGCCACCGCCGCCGGATCGGACGGCACGTCCCAGGTGGCGACCCGTTCGGCACCCAGCGCGCGGGTCCGCGCCACGATCAGCGCGATGTCGTCGCTGGTCCGGGCCGGCAGCCGCGAGTCGACCACCGCCCGGCAGGTGTCCTCCGGCGACGGACCGGCCTGCTCCAGCGCGCTGCGCAGCAGGTCCAGACCCACGTCGATGTCCCGGCCGCGGTCCTCCACGAGCCCGTCGGTGTACAGCACCAGCCGGCTGCCCTCGGGCAGCTCCAGCTCGGCCGTCTCGAACGGCAGCCCGCCGAGCCCCAGCGGCGGACCGGCCGGCACCTCCGGGAACTCCACGGCGCCGTCCGGCCGCACCAGCGCGGGCGGCGGATGGCCCGCCCGGGCGATCGTGCAGCGGCGGGCGGCCGGATCGTAGACCGCGTACAAGCAGGTCGCGCCGGTGACCGGGGCGCTGCCGCCCTCCTCCGTCTCGTGCTGGTCGATCCGCCCGACCATCTCGTCGAGCAGCGACAGCAGCTCGTCGGGCGCCAGGTCCAGCGTGGAGAAGTTGTGCACCGCGGTCCGCAGCCGGCCCATGGTGGCCGCCGCGTGCAGCCCGTGCCCCACCACGTCCCCGACGACCAGCGCCACCCGCGCCCCGGACAGCGGCAGCACGTCGAACCAGTCCCCGCCGACCCCCGCCTGCGCCGGCAGATAGCGGTAGGCGACCTCCAGGGCGTTCTGCTCGGGCAGACTGCGGGGCAGCAGACTGCGCTGGAGCGTCACCGCCATGGTGTGCTCACGGGTGTAGCGGCGGGCGTTGTCGATGGAGACGGCGGCCCGCGCGACCAGCTCCTCCGCCAGCTCCAGATCCTCCGCGTCGAACGGCTCGGGCTTGCCCGAGCGCCAGAAGTTGGCCACGCCGAGCACCAGCGACCCGGCGCGCAGCGGCGCGGTGATCAGCGAGTGGATGCCGAACGCCACCACCTGCGCGGTGCGCTCCAGATCCTGCGCCTGCCAGCCCGGCGCCTCGCGCAGCCGCGGCTCCAGGATCGCCTGCCCGGTGCGCAGACTGCGGGCCTGCGGCGAGGACGGCACGAACCGGATGCGCCGGCCCACCGGGTAGAACGGCGGGTCCGGCCGGATCCCGCCGAAGGCCGTACGGCGCAGCTCGGGCCCCGCCTCCGGCTGCTCGCCGGCGAGCACCGCGTCGTACAGGTCCACGGTCACGAAGTCCGCGAACCGGGGGACCACCAGCTCCGTCAGCTCCTCCGCCGTACGGGTCACGTCCAGGCTGGTGCCGATACCCACCCCGGCGGCGTACAGCATGTCCAGGCGCTCCCGGGCCACCTCCGCCCGGCCGGACAGGGCCCGCAGTTCGGTGGAGTCGCGCAGGGTCGCCACGCTGCCGGGCGGACCGCCCACCACGTCCGTGAGCCGCTGGTTGATCGCCAGCAGCCGGTCCTTCACCAGCCGCACCTCGTCCGTGGCCATCCGCCCGGAGGCCAGCAGTTCGGCGGTGGCCGGATCCAGCCCCAGCTCGCGCACATGCCGTCCCTCGGCGTCGTCGGGCAGGTCCAGCAGCCGGCGCGCCTCGTCGTTGGCGAGCAGCAGGGCGCCGCCGCCGTCGACGATGATCACTCCCTCCCGGACGGCGTGCAGCACCGCGTCGTGGTGCTCGTACATCCGGGTCATCTCGCGCGGACCCAGCCCGCGTGTCTGCCGCAGCAGCCGCCGGCTGACCAGCGCGGTGCCCGCCGTGGCGACCGCGAGTCCGGCCGCCGCCGCGATCAGCACCAGCGGCAGCTGCCGGTCGGCGGCGCCGCCCACGTGCTCGGTGGTGATCCCGGCCGACACCAGCCCGACCACCGTCCCGTCGGGTTCCTGGACGGGCACCACGGCCTGCACCAGCCGGCCGATCGTGCCGTCGACCTCCTCGGTCGTCGTCTCCCCGGCCAGCGCGGGCGCGATGTCCCCGACGAACTTCTTGCCGATCCGGTCCGGCAGCGGATGGGTGTAGCGGATGCCGTCGGTGTTCATGACGACGATGAAGTCGACGCCGGTGTCCTTCCGCGCCGCCTCCGCGCTCGGTTGCAGCAGCGCCGTGGGATCCCGGCTGCTCAGCGCCGCCCGGGTGCCCGGCGCGTTGGCGAAGGTCTCGGCCACGGCCACGGACCGGTTGCGGGCCTCCTGGGTGCTGTCGTACCGCGCCTGGAGCACCAGCGCCGTCACGGCGGCGGCGACCAGCACCAGCACGACGACGACCTGGAGCACGAAGACCTGCCCGGCGACACTGCGCCCGGTCAGCACCGAGCGCAGCCCGGTGGACGGGCCCGGCCGGCCGGCGTTCCGCCGCCGTCCCGTCCCGCCCTCCCGCCCCGCCCGCCGCCCGCCCGCCGACGAGGCACGGCCCGGTACGCGCCGGTCGCGCCCGGCTCCCGGCCCGGTGTCCGGAGTTCCGGTGGACCGAGCCCGGGATCGACCCAAATGTCGGACCATGTGCCTTGTCTACACTCCCCGGTCTCAGGAGGCGAGGGGCGTCACCCGAGGCGACGGCTCCCGCGCCCCACGGCTCATCCGCTGTCGTCCGGCCCGGCGCGCCGGCAGGCGAGCAGCAGTGCGATGTCGTCGGGCCGGTCCACGGCGTGCCGGGCGGCCGTGGTGAGCCGGTCGGCCACCCCGGCCAGCCGCCGTCCGCCCGGGCGCGACGCCGGCGCGCCCGCCTTGGCCAGCGCCAGACGCAGTGCGGTGATCCCCTCGTCGATGTCGTCGCCGGGCCGCTCGACCAGCCCGTCCGTGTACAGCGCCAGCAGCGCGCCCGGTGCCATCGTCAGCTCCGACACCGGGTAGTCGGCGTGCGAATCCACCCCGAGGACCACCCCGCCGGGCAGGTCCAGCACCTCGGTGCGCCCGTCCGGGTGACGCAGCAGCGGCGGCGGATGGCCCGCCCGCACGAACCGGGCGAGCCCCGTCGAAGGGTCGAGCCGGACATAGCAGCAGGACGCGAACTGGCCCGGATCCAGGTCGATGAGCAGCCGGTTGGTGCCGCTCAGCACCTCGTCCGGCGGCCGGTCGTCGAGCGCGAACGCCCGCACCGCGCTGCGCAGCTGGCCCATGGTGGCCGCCGCCTGCACCCCGTGCCCCTGGACGTCGCCGATCACCAGCGCCACCCCGTCACCGGCCTCCACGACGTCGTACCAGTCACCGCCGACGTCCATCCCCTGAGTGCCCGGCAGATACCGGCCCGCGGTCTCCACCCGCGGATGCACCGACAGCCGGTGGGGCAGCAGCGCCCGCTGCAGACCCCGGGCCAGCGCGGCCTCGGTCTCGTAGCGCTGGGCCTTCTCCATCGCGTGCGCGATCACCCCGGCGAGCGCGGTCAGCACGGCGCGCTCCTCGGTGCCGAAACTGCGCGCCCGGTCGAAGCCCAGGATGCAGGAGCCGACCGGGCGGCCCGAGGCGATCAGCGGCAGGAAGGCGCGGGAGCCCTCGGCGGCGTCCAGCGCGATGCCGGGGTAGGCGGCGGCCAGCTGGTCCATGGAGTCGAAGAAGAGCGGCTGGCCGGTGGTGAGCGTCTCCACGCCCGGCAGCCGGGCGTCGAGGCTCACACCCTGGAACGGCGCGAGGAACCCCGGCGGGAAACCGGTCTCCCAGGCCAGGTAGAGATGCCGCTCCTGGAGCAGGTAGATGGCGAGCCGGCGGCCGCCGAAGGCCGGCAGCAGCTCCTGCATGACCACCGCGGAGACCTGCCGGGCGGTGACCGCCTCGGTCAGCGCCAGCGCGAGCACGATCGGGCGGTACGCCGGGGACACCGCCGCCACCCCGGCGCCGCCCTGCTCCGACAGCACGTCGGCCCGCGTCTCGTCGACGTGCGCCGCGCCGTCCCGCCCCGCACCGCCGCGCCCCTCTTCGCCGGAGGCCTCCCCCGGACCCGGCACGGCCACCGGCCCCGCGAGGTCCGCGCCGCGCGTCGACGGAGCGGCGACGCAGGTCAGCAGATCGGGACCTGGATGGACGGACACGGCCAGCCAGTCGCCCTCCCACCGCCGGAACGGCTCGGCCGGCCGGTGCGCGTGCCAGGAGCTCCCCGTCATGTCCCGCGGCGGACGCCGGACGTGGAAGTGCACCGGCTCGGGCGCGAGCAGAGCCGCCCGCAGATGGTCCTCGCAGGCGGGCCGGCCGAACCACGGCACGCCCTCCCACAGGGCCTGCCCGAGGAAGCGGGCCCGCGGCTCGCCCAGCAGCTCGGCGGCGCGCGGATTGGCGTAGACGATCCGCCCCATGCGGTCCAGGCAGAACACGCCCTGCGGCAGCTGGTCGGCTCCGGTGTCGGCCACCGAGCCCGCGTCGAGGACGATCCCGTCGACGCGGGAGGGCCGCCACAGCTCCACCCGCAGCGCGGCGCCGTCGGCGGTCCGCACATACAGCGGTGCCACCGGCCGGGGGCCGCCGACGGCGGTGGCCCGCAACAGCGCCAGCAGGCGCTGCGCGTCCGCTCTGGCCAGCGTCCGCACGAAATGGCCGGCACTGCCCGGCAGCTCGTGCGGCGCCAGCCCCAGCAGCGTCGGCACGGTGTCGTCCGCGGTGACCACGTCCGCCGCCGGATCCCACGAGAACCGGCCGATCCGCACCCCGGACGGGCCGGTGGCCGGGGGCGCCGCGCACACCGGCTCGTCGTCCCAGGAGAGGGCCGGGCCGTCCGCCTCCAGACGCCGCACCGCGCCGCCCAGTTCGTGGGCCAGCTCGGCCAGCCGGTCCCGTTCCGCCAGCACCTCCGCCGCGTCCGGCGCGGCCGTCCGCAGCACGGTCAGGACGCCGAAGGTCCCCGTCGCCCCCATGACCGGCACGCAGATCGACCCGATGGGGAACGGCAGGGCGGCCGCGAACTGCGGGTAGCGGCGCATCGTCTCAGTGGCGTTCGGCAGCAGCACCTGGACGCCGAGCCGGTAGGAGTCGGCGACCGGGAAGCGGCGATCCACATGCACCCGCCACCAGGGCCGGAACAGCGCTCCCGGCAGGCCGACCAGCGCGGCGAGACGCAGCACACCGGGTGTCGCGGACCGCACGTACACCCCGGCGGCGCGCGCCCCCTCGACGCCGATCGCCTCCACCGCGGCGTCGGTGAGCAGCGCGGTCAGCCGTCCACGCCTCCCGCTCAGGTCCTCGCCGCTCCCAGCCATCGGTCCCAACCCGTCCACGCGCGCCGTCGCGCAGGCACACAGCAAGGATGCGCCCCTACGCCCGTCACCCGCACCCGGACGCCCGTCACCCGCACCCGGACGGACGCCCGGCACCACCGGCCGGCCGTCCGCCGACGCGGACCCCCGTAACCGAGCGGGCCGCGCCGGTCAGGAGACGCGCAGGGTCCTCTTCGCGAGCTCGAACGCCGGAAGCATCGCCTCGTGCTCCTCGTCGTCCAGCCCGCCGAGGTGCAGGACGACCGGCCCGTCCGCCGTGGTCACGGCGAGCGCGCGCTGTTTCTGCGTCTCCTCAAGGAGCTCGCTCGTGCGCAGGTACGACACCTCGACACCCTTCACCTCACCGGACGTGAAGGTCCGGTACCGCTGCTGGTCCAGGCTGACGTTCTCGCTCGCCTCCGCGGTCACGAAGGCCTCCAGCACGGTCCGCGCGTCGTCCTCGCCCGGCTCGCCGGTCCACACCCGCAGGAAGCCGATGTTCCCGGCGGGCTTGGCGTCCACCTCGCAGGCGGCGACGACCGGGCCCTGGCGCAGCAGCGAGTCGGCTATCTCGGCGGCGAGGTCGTCCTCCGCGCTGTCCGTGCCGTCCGAGCCGTCCGTGCCGTCCGTGCCGTCCGTGCCGTCCGTGCTTTCGGCACCGCTCCCGGCCAACGCCGCGGCGGCGTCGACGGCCTCCGGCTCCCAGTCCTCGGCGATGTCGAAGGTGACCGGCAGTTCGCAGGCGGAACCGGCGGCGCCCAGAGCGGCACCTCGCTCGGCCACCGCCGCCTCGGCGTCCGCCGAAGCGCTCGCCGACGCCCTGCCGTCCCCCTGCGCCCCTCCCGACGCCTCCGAGGCCGCCGAACACCCCGTCAACACCATGGCCAACAACGCGCCATGAGCCGCGATCCGCCCCGTCTTCCCCACCCTGACCTGCACCGTCCTTGCTCCTCTCCCCTGAGGCGCGCCACTGTATCCGAGGGCACCGACAGCGCCGGGAGCGCGTCCACGAGGTCAGCGGGCGAGGTCAGCGGGCGAGGTCAGCGGGCGAGGGCCGTGCGCGCGGCCCGGAGCGCCTGGTCGGCGTACGACCGGCCGAACAGCACCACATGGACGAGCAGCGGGAAGAGCTGGTGCAGGGCGACGCGGTCCCGTCGGCCGGGGGCGAGCGGGGCGACCTCCTGATAGCCGTCGAGCACCCGGTCGAGGTGCGGACAGCCGAAGAGGTGCAGCATGGCCAGGTCGGTCTCACGATGCCCGCCGTGCGCGGCCGGGTCGATCAGCTGGACGCGTCCGTCGTTCCCCCACAGGACGTTGCCGTTCCACAGATCGCCGTGCAGCCGGGCGGGCGGCTCCTGCGGCCCGGCCAGCTCGGGGAGCCGCGCGCAGACCCGCTCGAACACCTCTGCCTCGGCCGGGCCGAGCGTGCCGTCGTCCACGGCCCGCCGCAGATATGGCAGCACCCGGTGCTCGGCGTACCAGCGCGGCCAGTCGGCGCAGGGGACGTTGCGCATCGGGGCCTGCCCGATGGCGGCGTCCTCGGGGCCGTCCGGCGGCGGCGCCCCGAACGCGGGCGCGCCGGCGGCGTGCAGCGCGGCCAGTTCCCGGCCGAACCGCACGGCCGCCCGCGGGTCCGGCCGGCCCTGCGGCACCCGGTCGAGGACGAGCCACCGTCCGTCGAGCCCGTGCACGGCCGGCACCGGCACCGCGCCGGCCGCGGCGAGCCAGCGCAGCCCCGCCTCCTCGGCCCGCACCCCGCCCGGCGCGTCCTGACGCTTCACGACCACCACCCGGCCGTCGTCCAGGGTGACCTCGGCGAGCGTCCCCGACAACGGCCGCACCCCGGTCACCGCCCGACCGGTGCAGCGCGCCGCCGCGACCGCCGGACCCGGCTCCTCGTCCACTCCGCGCACGGCCACCAGCGTACGGCCGGACCTCGGACCGGTTTTGCCGAACCCGCAAAGACCTTTGCCGTACGTCCGGAACCGATCCAGGCTCGGTGTGGAACACCCGCCCTACTGGCTTCCCGACACTCAGCACCGGAGGACGCGCCATGACCCACACCCCCGCACCGGACCGCCCCGCCGACTTCTGGGAGGGCTTCTATCGCGACAGGGACCGCGTGTGGAGCGGCCGTCCCAACCCGCTGCTGGTCCGGGAGGTGACCGAGCTGACGCCCGGCACCGCCCTGGACCTCGGCTGCGGGGAAGGCGCCGACGCGGTGTGGCTGGCGACCCGCGGCTGGCGCGTCACCGGCGTCGACATCGCCGCCACGGCTCTCGAGCGCGCCGCCGGGCACGCCGCCGACGCCGACGTCGCGGACCGGATCGTCTGGGAGCGCCACGAGTTGGGCCGCACCTTCCCTGAGGGCTCCTTCGACCTGGTGAGCGCGCAGTTCCTCCAGTCGCCGGTGGATCTCGACCTCCACCGGATCCTGGGCCGGGCCGCCGAGGCCGTCGCCCCGGGCGGCACGCTCCTGGTCGCCCTGCACGCGAGCTGGCCGTCCTGGCAGCACGAGCCGCCCTTCGAGGCCGACTTCCCCACCGTGGACGGCCTGCTGGCCGACCTCGCGCTGCCCGCGCAGGAGTGGACCGTGGACACCGCGGAGACCGTCCGCCGCACCGCCGTCTCCCCGGACGGCGTCGAGGGCTTCCGCGACGACAACGTCTGGCGGCTGCGCCGCCTCGCCCAGGCTCTGTCGTCCTGATCGGCCGGGCCGTGAGATGCGGCGCCCGCCGGGCGGCCGGAGGCCGCGACGCCGGGACGACCCGAACAGCACCCCTGGGCCGTCCGTGAGCGCGGCGTGACCCGTGACGCGCTTCCTAGGCTGCTCCGACCGGGTGGTTCTTGTGTGGCCGCCGAGGCCGAGGGAACTCGTCGCGCATGAGTGAACAGGTGGGCACCTTGACGTCGTACTGGCTCCAGTCGCTGCCGCCCGGCGACCCGGACCCCGCGCCGGACGCCGACTTCACGGTCGATGTCGCGGTCGTCGGCGCGGGCATGGCCGGGCTCAGTACGGCCTGGGAACTGGTCCGGAGCGGGCGCGAGGTCGCCGTGCTGGAGGCGGACCGGATCGCGGCCGGCGTCACCGGCCACACCACCGCGAAGCTCAGCGCCCAGCACACCCTGATCTACGACCGGCTGCGCCGCAGCCGGGGCCCGGAGGGAGCGCGGCTGTACGCCCGCTCCCAGACGGAGGCGATCCGCCGGGCCGCCGAGATCGCCGGGGAACTCGGCGTCGACTGCGAGTGGGAGGACACCGCCGCGTACACCTACGCGCAGGGCCGCCGTCGCGTCCCCGAGCTGCGGGCCGAGGCGGAGGCGGCCCGGGAGGCGGGCCTGCCCGCCGAGTTCGTGACGGAGACGGACCTGCCGTTCCCGGTCGCGGGGGCCGTCCGGGTCGCCGAGCAGGCCCAGTTCCATCCCCGCAAGTACCTGCTCGCCCTGGCCGACGGCATCCGCCGGGCCGGCGGCAGGCTGTACGAGGGCACCCGCGTCGTCGGACTCACCGAGGGCGAACCCTGTGTGCTCACCACGGACCGGGGCGTGCGGATCTCCGCCCGCGAGGTCGTCGTCGCCACCCACTACCCGATCTTCGACCGGGCCCTGCTCTTCACCCGGCTCACACCGCGCCGGGAGCTGGTGGTCGCCGCGCCCGTGGACGCGGCGAAGGCGCCGGACGGCATGTACATCACGCCCGAGCACCGCACCCGTTCGATGCGGACGGCGCCGTACGGGGACGGGCAGCGGCTGCTCATCGTGACCGGCGAGCACTTCACGCCGGGCACCGGCCGCGACGTGGAGGAGCGATTCGCCACCCTCACCGGCTGGGCCGTACGCCACTTCGGCGATCTGCGTTTCACCCACCGGTGGGCCACCCAGGACATCGACTCCACCGACTCGGTGCCGCTCGTCGGCCCGCTGCACCCGGCCAGTCACCATGTCTACGTGGCCACCGGCTTCGGCGGCTGGGGGCTGTCGGGCGGGATCATGGCCGGCCGGCTGATCTGCGACCAGATCACCGGCCGCGAGAACCCCTGGAGCGAGCTGTACGACCCGCGCAGGATCGGTTCCGTGGTGCGTGAGGGCGGGCGGTTCCTCAAGAACCAGGCGAAGGTGGCCAAGCACTTCGTGGGCGACCGGCTGCCGTCCCTGGCACCGGGCGTCCGCGGGCCGGTCGACGACCTCGCGCCCGGCGACGGCACCGTCGTGGCGATCGGCGGCCGGCACGTGGCGGTCCACCGCGACACGGAGGGCAAGCTGCACGCGGTCGCCGCCCGCTGCACCCACCTCGGCTGTCTGGTCTCCTTCAACCAGGCCGAGACCGCCTGGGAGTGCCCCTGCCACGGCTCCCGCTTCGCACCCGACGGCAGCGTCCTGGAGGGCCCGGCGGTGCGGCCGTTGAAGCCCCGCAAGATCTGACGTACGGGTTCCCGGTTCCTGCCGCCCGGCTCCTTGTGGCGTTTGACCCGTGCGGGCTGGGACACCCGATGTCCGAGACCGGAAAGCGAACCGCTGGGTGGGAGTGAGGACCATGGCGCGCGACCAGAAGGCCAAGGCGAAGACGGAACAGGCGAAGGGCAAGGCCAAGGAGACCGTCGGCCGCGCGGTGGGCAACGAGAGGATGACGGCCGAGGGGCGCGCGGAGAAGGCGAAGGGCGACGCCCGCCAGGCCAAGGAGAAGGGCAAGGACGTCTTCCGCGACTGACGGAGGCCGACGGCGGCCGGTGGCGACCGGACGCCGACGGCGTGAGCGGCCGAGGCCGCGCGGGTGCGAGGCGGGTCGGGTTCCCCGGACGGACGGGAACCCGGCCCGCCTTCGCGTGTGCGGGCGCGGCCGGTTCAGATGCCGCAGGTGGGTGCCGACCAGTACTGGCTGTCGCGGTGGTCGACGTGGGTGTGGTCGTCGTGGCCGGGGTAGCCCGGACCGAGGATGCCCCGGAAGCCGTGGTTGCGGGCCTGCTTGGCGAGGGTGCACAGGGAGTGCGGTCCGGCGCCCAGGTCGGCGGCGTCGCCGTACAGATGACGGCTGTTGCTCGCCCCGCCCACCGCGCTGTTGCAGGAGTAGGACCGGAATCCGCTGGTGACCGTGATCGGCTGGTCGCCCAGCGCGTGCCGCAGCGCCTCCAGCTTCCACATGGTGCGCAGCGCGTTCGCCTTGGCGGTGGCGGCGCTGACCGCTCCGCCGGACCAGGTGGTGTTGCAGTCGTTGAGCTCGCTGTAGGAGAAGTGGATCGGCGTGCAGTCGTCGTCCTGGAGGGCGTACAGCTTGTTGTAGGTGTTGGTGCCGGCGACGCCGTCCGCGGCCAGTCCGTACGCCGACTGGAAGCGTTTGAGGGCCGCCGCGGTGGCCGGCCCGAAGCTGCCGTCGACGGCCAGGGCGGAGCCGTAGGCCGCGTAGCCGCCGAGCCTGATCTGGAGCTGGGTGACGTCGGCGCCGGAGGTGCCCTGGGAGAGGGTGCGGGTCCAGGTGTAGCAGCCGTCGGCGTGTGCGGTGCCCGCCGTCGCGACGGTGCCGACGACCACACCCGACAGGATCATGACAAGTGAGGCAAGGAATCGTGCGGTGCGTCCGAGCATGCGACCTCCAGGCCTGGGAGAGTGAGCCACTGCCGAAGCGAAGAGCTGTGTGACGCGCGTCGACCCCGCACGTAGGCGAGTCGACGCGCGTCAACAATGAGGCAAGGGGCGGTTGGGGCGCAAGGGTCGGTGAGGTGCTGTGCCATGGCTACGGTGGAGGCGGGGCGCGGTGGGGCGGTCGTGCGCGGTTCGTTCGGGCGTCGCCGAGGGGCCGGGGGAGTCGTCCGGCGGCGCAGCCGGGCGGCGTTGGCGGCGCGGGCGGAGTCGGAAGCGCGGGGGAGTCGGCGCGCCCGGACCGGCTGGGCCCTAGCCCTTAGGAGCTGGGCGCTGGGCGCTGGGCCCCGGGCGGTAGGCGGTGGGCGGTGGGCGGTGGGCGGTGGGCGGTGGGCGGTGGGCGGTGGGCGGTGGACGGTAGTCGGTGGGCGGCGCCGGCGTGCGTTCCCGACGGCGCCGCCCCGGCTCAGGCCGAGCAGAGGCGCCAGAACCTCAGCGGGCCCAAGACCTCCTCACCGAGGCTCCGGAACCTCAGCGGTCCCGAGGCCTCACCGAGGCTCCAGCGACCTCAGCGGTCCGCCACCTCACCAAGGCCGCCCCTCGCTCAGGCATACGACGGTTCCTGACCGCGCCGCCGCGTGCAGGGCCGCGAGCACCGGGCGGTGCGCGGCGAGGCGGGTGTCCGACGGATCGTCCAGGTCCACGAAGCAGTGACCGTCGTGCTCCGGGCTCAGCCGGATGCTCGTGCCCTCGGGGAGGGTTCCGGCGTGGAAGAAGCAGTCGAGGACCGGGCCCGTGCCGAGGACGTCCACACGGTGGTCGATACCGACCAGCCGGGCCTCGTGCCCGATGTCGACGCCCGTCTCCTCCAGGGCCTCCCGCCGCGCCGCCGTCCACGGGTCCTCACCGTGGTCGAGCATCCCGCCCGGCAGCCACCAGCGGCCCGCCTGCGGCTCGTCGGCGCCGTAGCGCAGCACCAACAGCCGTCCCGGCCCGTCGTAGAGGAGGACGCAGGAGGCCACGAGCGCACGGGGCTGCGTCTTGACCCACTCCTCGCGGGGCATCCAGCCGCCCGCCATGTCAGGCCTTCCTCGAGGCGAGGGTGCGGACGGCGGTCCTGCGCAGATGCTCGGCGAAGACCTCTGCGGGATCGGCGACGCCGAGGCGGTGCAGCGCCACCATCGAGGTGACGATCACATCGCAGACCTCGGCCGTCACGTCCTCCCAGGTGTGACTGGTCCCCTTGCGCGGATTGACGCCGGTGACCCCGATCACCGCCTGCGCCGCCTCGCCGAACTCCTCCCCGATCTTCAACACCTGGAGCACGGCCCGCTGCTGGGCGGGAACGTGCGCCGCCGCCTCCTCCAGGAACGCGGCCAGCCCGGCCGTGATCTCCCAGTCGCCCTTGTCCACCAAGGCTCCCTTCCGGCGGGCCGACCCTCGTCCCGCCCTCGCCCGGCAAACGATTCCGGCGCCCACTCGGAGGCGGTCCCAACCGGCCGTTCTCAAGGCCGTGTCGACGGACGGCGAGGCCGCCGCCCGGGCGCGGAAGGGGCGTTGTCAGTGGTGGCCGGTAGGTTTTCTCGTGTCCCCGCCGGTCCGGCGGAGGGCTTCCCCCGTGCTGCGAAGGAGATGGTGCGTTGTCCGCCTGGGAGAGGTCGAGCACGGCGCGGGTGATCCCGCCCGCACGGCCGCGCAAACTGGCCAAGGTCCCGTTCGTCGAGCTGGCCGACGGACGCCTGCAAGGAGTCGTCTCCAGCGGCTCGGACATCGAGCGGGTCTACGTCTCGTCGGTGGCCGCGGCGACGTTCGCTTACGCGTGCAGCACCAACAACAACCGGCCCTGCGGCGGCGCCCGCGGCGGCTTCTGCAACCACATCAGGGCGCTGATCAACGAGGCGGTGCTCCAGTACGGCGCCGCTCGCGTCGCCCGCTACCTGCGCGTCGACCTCGGGGACGGCGAGCCGACCGCGCCGGACGTCACCACCGCCATGGCCACCACCCGCCCCTCCCCGGCGGACAGCAAGGCCGCCGCCTCGGTCTTCAGCCGCTTCCTGCGCCACCTGGCGTATCTCGAACTCGACGCGACCACGGCCCCGTTGCCGGAGATGCAGTGGTTCCCGCCGACGAGGGCGGTGGCGTGATGCGCGTCGACCTGCTCACCGAGGAGATCACCGGGCTCGACGAGGCCCTCGCCGCCGTCGACGCCTTCGACCGTGCCCTGGTCACCGGCCTGCTCCGGCCCCAGCCCGAGCAGAGCGCCGGCCTGATGGAACTGGCCGACGCGGTCGCCGGCAGCCCGCTGGCCGCCCGTGTCGCCGAGGCCGCCGAGAAGGCAGCGGCCGGCGCCGCGAGCGAGGACCACCTCATCGCGCTGGCCGCCGCCCGCACCGCCCTGCTGGGCTCCGTCCACGACGCGCTGACGACCCGGCTGGACGAGGCGACCGGCCGCCCCCGTGACGAGGCGCCCGCGTCGCCCGCCACCGGCGGGCAGGCCCCCAACCTGCTCGCCGCCGCCCGCTCCTGGCTGGGCGACCTGGCACGCACCGGCTGGCAGGGCATCGACCACGACGTGGTCTCCGGCTCCGCCCAGGTCGTCTCCGCGATGCTCCCCGACCCGGAGCTGCGCCGCCTGGCGACGCTCCTCGACGGCTTCGCCGCGGAACTCGCCGCGTCCTGCCCGGGCGCCTCCCTGGACCGCATACCGCTGCGCCGCTGGGCCGACCTGTGGGCCCGGGGCATGCTCCTGACCCTGCCCGGCGCCGCCGCCGCGCCCGCCACGGACACCGTCACCGGTCGGCTGCTGCCCCTCGGCGTCGACCTCCACGAACACGCCACCGCCGCGCAGGCCCAGGTGCACGCCGTCCTCGAACCCGCCGACGGCGGCACGCCCCGGCTGGTGCGGGTGAGCGTGTCGGGGCCCAAGCCCGACACCGTGCTCGGCGCGGGCGTCTGGCAGCTGCTGCGCCCGCACCTGTCGCTGCTCACCGCCGCCGGCGAGGGCCGCGCCATGGAGCTCACCGACATGCCGGTCACCGCCGAGGGCGACCTGCTCTGGCGGGACGAGCACGCCCGCCCGGGCAAGCCCGCCGACCCCTTCGCCACCGCCCGGGTCGCCCTGCCCGCCGCCGCCGGCGCGCCGACCGCGCCCCTGGACCGCCACCCGGCACGCCTCGCACACCCCGTGTTCCTGGAGGGCTACTCCGCCGAACAGGACGAGGACACCGTGACGTTCACCTTCGCCGGTCAGCTGCTGGCCGTCGACACCGACCGGATCCCGGCCGCGGGTCCGCTCACCCCGCAGGCCGTCGCCGCCTCCGGTGCCTGCATCGGGCTGCTGCGCTGGGACGCCGGGGAGTTCACCGTCCAGCCGCTCGCCGTGGAGACCACCGTGCGGAAGAAGACGGTCGCCGTGCACGCCGGCGCCTGGGCCGGCGGCACCACCGACAAGGCCGGGGTGAAGGCCGAGAAGGCCGCCACCGACGCGGTGACCGTGCTGCGCGAACGCGCCGGAAGGCTGCTGCGGAAATGACCGACCACACCACCGAAGAGGCCGCCGCGGCGAGCCCCGACGAGAACCGCCGGCAGGTCCTGTACTGGCGCCTCCTCGCCCGGCTCTTCGACCACGAGGAGCAGCCGACACTGGAGTCCGCCTCCCTCGCCGTCGTCGAGGACATCGGACTGCCGCCCGCCCTCCTCGACCCGCAGGCCTCCGTCGACGCCGTCGTACAGCGTCACCCCGAGCTCGCCGCCGAGTTCGACGGCCTGATGGTGCCCGAACCCGACGAGGACGGCCGCGACCGTGCCGCCGAGGTGCGGCGCGCCGCCCTGGCCTCCAAGGTGCTGCTCAACGTCTTCTCCACCGGCTCCGGCGCGGTCACCGCCGGGCAGCTCGCCCAGTGGCAGTCCGACGCCGGCTGGCTGGAGCGGGCGCTCGGCTGCAAGCCCGGCGACCTGCGCGGCGGCCGCACGGCGGGCGGCGGTGCGGGCCGCGGAGTGAGCCCCACCGGCACCGGAGGCGGCGGCCGCACCCCCGACCTCAGCACGCTCATCCCGGCGATCGGACCCGAACTCGGCTCGATGGAGGCCGACCTGGTCAAGCGGATGCGCCTGCGCGAAGTCCTCGCCGACCCCAAGCTCGCCGCCCAGCTCACCCCGAGCATGTCGCTCATCGAGCAGCTGCTGCGGGACAAGAACAACCTCTCCGGTGTGGCCCTCGCCAACGCCAAGGCGCTCATCCGCCGCTTCGTCGACGAGGTCGCCGAAGTGCTGCGCACCCAGGTCGAGAAGGCATCGGTCGGCACCCTGGACCGGTCGATCCCGCCCAAGCGGGTGTTCCGCAACCTCGACCTCGACCGCACCATCTGGAAGAACCTCACCAACTGGGACCCCGAGGAGGAGCGGCTCTACGTCGACCGCCTCTACTACCGGCACACCGTCCGCAGGACGACACCGCAGCGGCTGATCGTGGTCGTCGACCAGTCGGGCTCGATGGTCGACTCGATGGTCAACTGCACCATCCTGGCGTCGATCTTCGCCGGACTGCCCAAGGTGGACGTCCACCTGATCGCCTACGACACCCAGGCCCTCGACCTCACCCCCTGGGTGAACGACCCCTTCGAGACCCTGCTGCGCACCAACCTCGGCGGCGGCACCGACGGCACGGTCGCCATGGCGCTGGCCCAGCCGAAGATCGCCGAACCGCGCAACACCGTCGTCGTGTGGATCTCCGACTTCTACGAATGGCGCTCCGAGCCGCTGTTCGAGAGCATGCAGGCCATCCACCGCTCCGGCGCGAAGTTCATCCCCGTCGGTTCGGTCACCAGCTACGGCCGGGGGAGCGTCAACCCGTGGTTCCGGGAGCGCTTCAAGGACCTCGGCACGCCCGTGCTCTCCGGGCACATCCGCAAGCTCGTGCACGAGCTCAAGACGTTCCTCGCCTGAGCACTCCTCGGCACCTCGTCACCCGCACCACCTCTCTTCCCGATTCTTCACGAAGGGCCTTTATCCATGTCCGACCTGTTGCGCGCCCCCGCCGAGCTCAAGTACGCCGAGGAGCTGGACTGGCTGGAGTCGATCGACGACAACCCCAAGCCGTTCTCCTGGCGGCTGTCCCCGAAGATGGTCCGGCTGTTCATCCTGGGCTCCGAGCGCGCCGACGGCCTCGACCGGGAGGTCCCGCAGAAGTGGTTCGGCGACCGCAGCACCGTCGAGCGGGCCATCGTCACCCTCGCCTCCGACCGCGGCCTGCTGCTGATCGGTGACCCCGGCACCGGCAAGAGCTGGCTGGCCGAACTGCTGGCCGCCGCGCTCTGCCGCAACTCCACCCTCGTGGTGCAGGGCACGGCCGGCACCACCGAGGACCACATCAAGTACTCGTGGAACGTGTCCATGGTGATCGCCAAGGGCCAGTCCCGGGAGTCGATGATCCCCTCGCCGATCATGACCGCGATGGAGAGCGGCGTCATCGGCCGTTTCGAGGAGCTGACCCGCTCCACCAGCGACGTCCAGGACGCGCTGATCTCCATCCTGTCCGAGAAGTACATCTCGGTCCCCGAGCTCGACAGCGACAACATCGTCTTCGCCAAGCCCGGCTTCTCCGTCATCGCCACCGCCAACAGCCGGGACCGCGGGGTCAACGATCTGTCCTCCGCGCTCAAGCGCCGCTTCAACTTCGTGCGCATCCCGGTGGTGACGAACAAGAAGAGCGAGGCGGAGATCGTCCGCTTCCGCACCGAGGAACTGCTGCGCCGCCATCAGATCGAACTCGACGTGCCGCCCACGCTGCTGGACGTGCTGCTGCAGAGCTTCGCCGACCTGCGCGCCTCCTCCGCCGCGGCCGCCGGCGACGACGAGAAGCTGGAGTCGGCGCTGTCCACCGCCGAGCAGATCGGTGTGCTGGAGGACGCGATCCTGCACAGCAACTTCTTCGGCGAGCAGGCGCTGACCGCCCGCACCCTCGCCTCCTCGCTCGTCGGCTCGCTCGCCCGGCGCGAACCGGAGGACCTGGCCATCCTCAACAAGTACCTGCACGGTGTCGTCGAGCCGCGCAGCAAGGAAGAGGGCGGCTCCTGGCCGGAGTTCCTGGAGGGCGGCCGCGACGCGATCGCCACCCTGTCGTGACCGCCATGGACGAGGGAACCTTCACCGCCCTGCGCGGCCAGCTCCAGGAGGCCGCCGCCACCTTCGCCGACGGGCCCGACGCGCTGGAGGGCATCCTCCTCGGCCTCGTCGACGACGTCGACCGCGCGGTGCGCGAACCGCTGGAGATCTTCCCGGTCTGCCACCACTCGCCCGCCTCCGCGGTGGCGATGGCACGCCGGCTGCGCGAGAAGCAGCCGAAGGTGGTGTACCTGGAACTCTGCGAGGACATGGCACCGCTCCTCACCGAGCTGCGCAACTGCCGGCTCCCGGTCGCGGTGCAGGCGTTCGCCACCGAGGTCGACGGCTTCCCCGCCGAGTGGGCACCGCTGTCCGTCGTCGCCCCGATCACCGAGGCGTCGGCCGAGTACCAGGCGATCGCCTACGCCCTCGACACCCCGGACGTCGAACTCGTCCTCGTCGACCGCTCCTCCGACCACGTCTTCCAGTGGCAGGAGCGGGACGGCGCGGCCGGTGAACCGGCCGACCCGGACGCGCCGCCCGCCGACGAGGAGGCCGCGCTGCACGGCGACGCGGTCGGCGTCGAGATCGGCGACCTGCGCCCGCGCTTCGCCGAACTGGAGGAGCACCTGCTGCGGCACGGGCGGGTGCGGCACTGGTCGGAGTGGTGGCACCAGTACGTGGAGCTGCCGCTCGGCGACAGTGACCACGACACCTACCGCCAGGTCATGCTGCTGATCGGCAGCCTGTTCCGGCGTCTCGCCCCGGGTGACCCGCACCGGGTCCGCGTCGACGAGGACCGCGAGCGGTACATGTGGACGCGGATGCGCCGGCACCTCGCCGAGACCGGCACCGACCCCGCGGACGCCCTCTACGTGTGCGGCGCCTTCCACGCGGCCAGCCGCGTCGAGGAGTTCGGCGTCCACGGCACCGACACCTTCGAGATCAGCCCGCCCAGCGCCACCAAGTGGCAGCACGGTCTGATCCCGTCCAGCCACGCCGCGATCGAGGCGCAGTTCGGCCTCGCCGCCGGCTCGGTGTCCATCGCCGCGACCCAGTGGACGAAGAACCTCAAGCGCACCCGCGTGAAGCCCTACCGGCTCGCCGGGCAGGCGGGCACCAGGACACCGCGGAAGACGGCGCGGACCGCGGCCACCGCCGCCCTCGCACCGGCCGCCGGACCCGCCGCGTCCGACAAGCTCACCGGCTTCCTGCAACGGCCCCCCGTCCTGGACCGCCTGGACGAGGCCGAACTGCTCGGCTGGTCCGTGGAGATCGTGCGCGCCGCCCGCCGCAACGGCTATCTCGCCTCCACCGCCGACGCCATCGCGGTGTTCGAGACGTCGATCCTGCTCGCCGGGATGCGCGACCGCGCCAGACCCACGCCGTACGACTTCCAGGACGCGGCGGTCACCTGCATCGAGAAGGACACCGTGCCGGGCCGGCGCGATGTGCGCCGGCTCGTGGAGATCATGCTGGGCGGCGACCGCATCGGCCAGGTCGGCTACGACGCCCTGCCGCCGCTCGCCCGCGACGTCCACGACCGGCTGGCACCGCTGAACCTGAGGCTCCAGCAGCGGGGCGTGCAGCGGGCCCTGCTCGACATGGCCTCCCAGCCGGAACTGGAGCGGTGCTCCGACGTGCTGTGGATGCTGCGGTACCTGATGCCGCAGGGCGCCGCGCGGCCCATCATGGGCGAACGGCGGCTCGGCGAGCGCCCCATCCAGGAGTCGTGGGACCTCGCCCTCGGCACCCACCAGCGCGCCCTCATCGAGCTCGGCTACGAGGGCGTCAGCATCGAGCAGGTCCTCGAACAGCGCCTGCGGCGCACGGCGTACGGCCCGCAGGCCACCACGGCGACCGTCCTCGAAGCCGTCGAGGACGCCACCCTCTACCTGCGCAGCCGGCGGCTCGCCGACGAACTCGGGCTGCGCGCCCTGGAGGTGCTGGCGACCGAGCGGAGCGTCGACGGCGCGCCGGAGGTGCTGCGCCGGGTGCGCGGACTGCTGGCGTACTACCGCACCAGCGAACCGACCCTGCCGGCGTGGATCGAGTCCTTCGTCAAGGCCGGCTACGCGCACTACTGCACCCTGCTGCCGACCGCCTTCACCGACGAGGACGCGAGCGTCCGCCAGGTCGCGGCCATGCTGGGCTTCCTGTTCAGCATGGAGAGCCTGGCCCTCTCCCTCGGCTGCGACCGCAACCAGCTGGAACTGGCGGTCGCCCAGTCGCACCCCGACGATCCCGCGAAGACGGCGCTGCTGTGGGCGGCGCAGACCCAGCTCGGCCGGCTGTCCCGCGCGGAGTTGCGGGCCCGGTGCGACGAACTGCTGGGCAACCCGCTGGTCGTCCCCGCCTATCCGCGCTACCTCAGCGGCTTCCTGCACGCCCTGGAACCGGTGCCGGGCCTGGCCGACTTCGTCGTGGGGGCCGTGTCCAACGCCTTCGCACGGCTGCCGGACCCGGTGCTGCTGCCCTGGCTGCCGACCCTGATCACCACTTTGCGTTCCGGCGGCGCGGACCTCGCGCCCGTGCTGATCCGCGAGGCCGGCCGGGTCTTCCCGGGCCGGCTGCCCGCCCTGGACGCCTGGACACCGCCGTGGCGGGCCGACCCCGACCGGACCGCCGTACGCGCGTCCCGGAGCCGGACCACCGAGCGCCGCGGGCTGCCGCTGCTCGCCGCGCACCCGGCGACCTGTGACGCGGTCGCGGACCTGCTCGGCTGCGACGGCGGCTGGGAGACGGGGGATCCGGCGGACACGGCGCCGGGCGGTGCGGCCCTGCTCGCCCGCCACCCGGACACGGCCCACACTTTGGAGGCGCTGCTCACCGCCCACTGAAGGCCACCTGACGGCCACCGACCGCGGAAGCCACCGCACCGACCGCGGAAGCCACCGCACCCTCGAAGGGAGCGGTGGCTTCCCGCGGCCGGGGTCGGCGGCACCTCGGGTCAGTGCGCCCAGTGGTCCCGTTCCGGCAGCACCACCCAGACGTCCGGCGGGCCCGCGACCGCCCGGGCGTCGGGCAGCCGGAGTCCGGCGTAGGCGCAGGAGTAGGCCACCCCGTTGTGGCGGTAGAGGTAGGACGCCAGGACCTCCTCGGGGGACGCGTCCGGGCCCGGTGCGCCGCCCGGGTGGAGGTCCCAGCCCTCGACGACGCCGTCGCGGACGATGCTGCCCTGGTTGCCGCTCTTGGGGTTGACGTACAGCCCGTAGGAGACGGTCCCGACGGACAACCGGGTGTGCACCCCCGGCGCCGACGGCATGTACCCCCACGGCTGGGTCACCACACAGCCGCCCGGGACGGCCGTGACTCCGACGAACCGCAGGGTCTCGTCGAGGTCGTACGCGTACGGATCGTCCAGCAGTTCGGTGAGTTCGGCCAGCGTCTCGCCCTCCGCCGGTGTCGCCTCCAGCCGGCGTATCGCCTCGCGGGCGTCGATCCCGGCCACGCACGCCAGGCCCGTGCCGTCGTAGGAGGCGTCGCCGAGCGCGGCGACGAGCCGCCGGCCCTCCTCGGCCGCCGCCCGCTCCGCGTCCGTCAGCCCGCGCTCACCCGGCGGCGGCGGGAACAGCTCCGGCGTGGGGCCGGCGAGAGCGAGCCGCCCCGGGGACCAGCCGCCCAGCTGCGGCCGCCAGGGGTCCGCCCCGGCGGCGGCCAGGGCACGCGCGTTGTCCGGGCGGTCGGCGAGCACGGCCTCCCACAGCGCGGTCGTCCCGTGTTCGAGCGCGTCCACGTCCGCCACCCGCCGGGCCAGTTCCGCGACGACCTCGGGGGATCCCCACGCCGCCGCCCGGTGCAGGGCCCGCCCTCCGTTCCACCGCTCCGGATCGGCGCCCTCGTCCAGGCGCCGCCGGATGTCGCCGTGGTCCTGCCAGCCGTCCCAGCGCAGGCCCGCCCAGCCGTCGTCCCGATGCGTCACCATGCCCCCTCGTGCCCCCTCGACATAGACCTGGGCGGCCTCCGTGCCACCCCGTGCGCCCACCCTCGCAGACGGGTACGACAACACCCGCTCCGGCCGCCTCCGACGTGCGCGCGGCCGGGGCCGGGGGGAGGCTGGGTGCCATGCAGCGCAAGGGCGCGGGCGCCAGGGGCGGTGGGGATCTCGACGTGGAGGCGGTCCTCGACGAGCTGTACACCACGCCGCCGCCCGGCTTCGTCGCCCGGCGCGAGGAACTGGCCGCCGCGGCGCGGACGGCGGGCAACGCCGAGGACGCCCGCCGGATCCGCGCCGCCCGTCGGCCCGCGCCGGCCGCCTGGGCGGCGAACCTGCTGCTGCGCGCCGAACCGGAGGAGAGCAGTCGGCTGCTGGAGATGGGGGAGGCCCTGCGCGAGGCCTACCGCACGCTGGACCCGGTGTCGCTCAAGGACCTGTCGGCCCGACGGCGGCAGGTCGTCGCGGCCCTGTCCCGTGAGGCCGCCCGGCTCGCCGCCGAGGCCGGCCACTCCCTGTCCGCCGCCGCGCGGCAGAACGTCGCCTCCACCCTGCACGCGGTGCTCGCGGACCCCGACGCCGCCGAGCAGTGGGCCACCGGCCGGCTGACCGGCACCCTCACACCGCCGTCGGACTTCCAGGCGGCGGACCCGGCGGCGGTCGGCGCCCGGTCGAGGCCGACGCGGTCCGCACCACCGAAAGCGCCGCCGTCCGCAACACCGTCAGGGACACCGGCCACGGCGGGAGCGCGGCCGGCCAAGTCAGCGCCCGGCGGCACCTCGCGGAAGGATGAACTGGCCGAACGCCGCCGCGTCCGAGAGGAACAGCTCGCACGGGCCCGCGAGACCGCCGAGGCGGCCGAGCGGCGCCTCACCGACCGGCGCGCCGAACTGACCGCCGCCGCGGAGCCCACGGAGCGGGCACGCGAGCGCCGGGACGAGGCCCGGGAGCAGGCCGACGCCGCCGAGCAGCGGCTGCGCGCCGCCCGCGAGGCGCTGGAGACCGCGGACGTGGCGCATCACGAGGCGGAGAGGCGGCGCCATGAGGCCGCCGACGCCGTCACCCGGGCGGAGAAGGAGGCCCACACGGCAGCCCAGGACGTCCGGCGCCTGGAGCCCCGCACGCGGCGCCGCTGACGACCACCGGCGGCGCGACGCTTCGGCGGTGCAGCGGTGCAGCGGTGCAGCGGTGCGGAGGTCCGGCGGCGCGGTGGTGCAGCGGTCCGGCGGCGCGGCGGTCAGGCGGTCCGGCGGCTCAGCCGTTCCCGTTACGCGGTGACCAGGGCGAGCGTGAAGCCGTCGTAGCCCTTCGCGCCGACGGTCTGGAGGGTCGTGGCGGTGAGCCGCGGATTCTCGGCGATGAGTTCGATGAAACGGCGCACGCCACGCACCCGCGGGTCGGCGCTCGCCGGGTCGGTGACCGCGCCCTCGCGGACCACGTTGTCGCCCACGATGACGCTGCCCGGCCGGGTGAGCCGGAGCGCCCAGTCCAGGTACTCCGGGTTGGACGGCTTGTCGGCGTCGATGAAGACCAGGTCGAACGGCTCGGCCTCCTCCTCGGCGAGCAGCGGCAGCACGTCCAGGGCCTTTCCGACGCGCAGGTCGACGAGGTCCCCGAGACCGGCACGGGCCAGGTTGTCCGCCGCCACGGACGCGTACCGTTCGTCGGCCTCCAGGGTCACCAGCCGCCCGCCCCGAGGCAGGGCCCGGGCCAGCCAGATGGTGCTGTAGCCGCCGAGCGTGCCGATCTCCAGGATGGTGCGGGCGCCCTGGATCCGGGCGAGCAGATGCAGCAGCTTGCCCTGGTTGGGGGCCACTTGATGGGGCGGCAGGGCCGCCGCGTCGCTGTCCGCCACGGCCGAGATGAGCGCGGCGTCCTCTTCGACCAGTAAGCCGTTGAAGTAGTCGTCGACAGCGGTCCACGTCTGCTGGGACACAGTGGGTTCCCTTTCGATACTGACTGGGTTTCGAAAGGGAACCTACTCTGGAGGCGCGACACACGGCCATGGGTTTCTCCCAGTCAGGAGTACGGCGATGAGTCCACGGCGTGAGGCCGACGACGCCTGCGGCATCGCGCAGGCCGCGGCCGTGGTCGGCGACTGGTGGAGCCTGCTGGTGCTGCGGGAGATCGCCCGCGGTCACCTCCGCTTCGACGGGCTCGCCGAGGAACTCGGCGTCTCCCGCAAGGTCCTGACCGAGCGGCTGCGCGCCCTGACCGACCACGAGGTGCTGGCACGCCGTCCCTATCAGGACCGCCCTCCGCGCCACGAGTACGTGCTGACCGAGCGGGGCCGCGCCCTGCTGCCCGTACTGGTCGCCCTCCAGGACTGGGCCGACCGCTGGCTGCTCGGCGACGGCACGCTCACCGGCCACGCCTCCGACGACGGCGCGGAGGCCCGCCGGGTCGCCGCGCTGGTGGGCGAGCCCGTCCCGGCGGAACTGCGGCTGCCGGGCACCGACGGCCGCGACCACGACCCCGTCGCCGCCGGCGCCCGCGCCACCGTCCTGTTCGCCTACCCGGCCACCGGCATCCCCGGCCCGCCGGCGGACACCACGGAACCCTGGGCCCCCGGCCCGCCGGCCGGCACCACGGAACCTCCTACGATCCCCGGCCCGCCGGCCGGCACCACGGAACCTCGTACGATCTCCGGCCCGCCGGCCGGCACCACGGAACCTCGGACGATCTCCGGCCCGCCGGCCGGCACCACGGAACCTCCTACGATCCCCGGCCCGCCGGCCGGCACCACGGAACCTCGTACGATCTCCGGCCCGCCCGCCGATACCACGGAACCTCGTACGATCCTCGGCCCGCCCGCCGATACCACGGAACCTCGGACGATCTCCGGCCCGCCCGCCGACACCACGGAACCGCCGGTCCCCGGCAGCGCCGGCTGCACCCTCGAGAACCGCGAGTTCCGCGCCGCCTATGAGGAGTTCCGCTCCGCGGGCGTCGCGGTGCACGGCGTGAGCACGCAGACGCCCCGCGAGCAGGCCGCGTTCGCCCGGGCCGAGGACCTGCCCTTCCCTCTGCTGTCCGACGCCCGGCTCGGTCTCACGGCAGCCCTGCGCCTGCCGACCTTCCGCGCCGGACAGGAACTGCGCGTCAAACGGCTCGTCCTCGTCATCGGCCCGGACCGCCGAATCCGGCACGCCCTGTTCCCGGTCCATGACATCCCGGCCGCCGTACGCCAGGCCCTCGCCCTCGCCCTCGCCACGGCCGGACACCCGGCTGGGCGCTGACGACGACCGCGCGGCTGGACGGAGGCTCCCGAGGCCCGCTCAGGCCTCGCGGCTGAGCCAGGTCCGCAGCGCGGCGCTCACCTGCGCCGGGCGCTCGTCCATCACCCAGTGGCCGGCGTCGTCGAACATGGTCAGTTCGGCGCCGGGGATGTCCCGCGCGAGTTCGAGGGCGATCGACGGGCTCAGGTAGGCGTCGTCGCGGCCCCAGACGACGGCCGTGGGGCAGCCGATGTCCCCGAGCCGGCGGCGCAGTTCGGGCCGGACCTCGACGCGGTAGTCCGCGAAGTAGTGGAGCAGCCAGCGGCGGCCCTCCGCGGTGTCCATCCAGCCGACGTAGTCCTCCAGCACCTCCTCGTCGAGGTAGCCGCGGTCGACGAGCGGCCCGAGGGAGCGGCGGTGCTGCGCGCCGAACGGGAACCGCTCCGCCAGCGTGCGCAGGCCGGGTGTGCGTCCGACGGCCGTCGTCAGCCCGAACGCGGCCTTCCAGCGCGGGACGAACGAGGCGTGGGCGCGGCTGTTGAGGAGGGCCAGCCGGCGTACCCGGCCGGGCTGCGTCTGGGCGAAGCCGAGGGAGAGGAAGCCGCCGTAGTCGTGCCCGACCAGGCTGACGGACGGGCAGTCCAGCGCGTCGAGCAGCCGGCCGATCCGGGCGACCTCGGTGTCGTAGTCGTAGCGCAGGTGCGTCGGCCGTTCGGAGCGGCCCCAGCCGAGCAGGTCCGGTGTGATCACCCGGTGGTCGCGCGCCAGCGCCGGGACCTGGTGGCGCCAGCACGCGTGGTTCGCCGGATAGCCGTGCAGCATCAGCACCGGCTCTCCGTCGGCCGGCCCCGACTCCCAGCAGGCGACCCGCGCGCCGTCCACCACGACCGATCGGGCGCGTTCCGTCCGCGTCCCGGGGCCCTTCGTGCTCATCGTCTCTCCGTCTCCTCGCCGTGCGCCCGCACGGCGGTGCCGCGCCCACGTACCGGGCCCACCGTACGGCGGCGGCCCGTGGGTACAACGAGGGCGTCGAGGCTCCGTACCCGTTCGCCTACCCGCCCGGGTGACGGCCATGGAGGTGGTGCGGTGGCGCGGCAGCCCGCGCACACGCGCCCGCGCGCACGCCCCCGGCTCGCATCTGACGCTCGCCAGATCTCCACGAGCACACCCATTGACCTTCGTCGTCCACCTACCTAACCTCCGTCTCTATACATAGACAGCATCTTCATATGAAGACAGCGTCTGGGAGAACGGACAGAGGAGTGGACATGAACGTGGATCTGGCTGTGGACGCGAACGAGGACGCGAGCGCGAGCGCGCACGTGGACATGGACGTGGACATGGACGTGGTCGTAGGCCGTCTGGCCGAAGGGATGGCACGCGGCGTGCTGTCCTTCCCCCTGACCAGCTTCCAGGAGAACGGCGACCTGGACCCCGGCGCCTACCGCGCCTACCTGGAGCGCCAGATCGCCACCGAACCCGGCGCGGTCTTCCCCGCCTGTGGCACCGGCGAGTTCACGGCCCTGGACGAGGACGAGTACCGCACGGTCGTCACCGCCGCCGTCGAGGTGGCCGCCGGCCGCGTCCCGGTCGTCGCGGGCATCGGCTACGGCTGGGCCCAGGCGGTGCGGTTCGCCAGGATCGCCGAGGACGCGGGCGCCGACGCCGCACTCGTCCTCCCGCACTACCTGCTCCAGGCCCCCGAGGACGGCCTGGTCGAGCAGCTGCGCCGGATCGCCGCCGGCACCCGCCTCCCGCTGATCGCCTACCAGCGCGACCAGGTCTCCTTCACCCCCGACGGCCTGCGCCGCATCGCCGGTATCCCCACCGTCGTCGGCCTCAAGGACGGCCACAGCGACCTCGACCGGCTCCAGCGCCTCACCCTCGCCGCGCCCGACGGCTTCCTTTTCTTCAACGGGGCCGCCACCGCCGAGATCCAGGCCCGCGCCTACGCCGCCGTCGGCGTCCCGGCCTACTCGTCGGCCGTGCACGCCTTCGCCCCCGAGATCGCCCTCGCCTTCTTCACCGCCTTCCAGGCCGGCGACACCGACGGGATGAACGTCCTGCTGCGCGACTTCTACGTCCCCTTCGTCGAACTCCGCGACCGCCGGCCCGGATACGCCGTCTCGCTGGTCAAGGCGGCGGCCCGGCTGCGCGGCCTGCCCGTCGGCCCGGTCCGCGCACCCCTCACCGACCCCGGCCCCGACGACCTTGCCGACCTGCGCAAGCTGCTCGACCAGGGACTGGACCTGGTCGGCGCCGAGCGCTGACGACCGGACCGACAGCACAGTTCAAAGGGGAACTGCTCCATGCCACTTGTCGTCGTCGGGATCAGCGTCCTGGTCCTGCTCCTCCTCATGACGAAGCTCCGGCTCAACGGCTTCGCCGCCCTGCTCCTCGTCGCCGTCGGCGTCGCCGTCGTGCGCGGGATACCCGTCGCGGAGATCCCGGACGTGCTGTCCGAGGGCATCGGAGGGCAGATCGGGGACACCATGCTGACCATTGGGCTCGGTGCCATGGTCGGCCGGGTGATGGGGGACTCGGGCGCCGCCCAGCGCATAGCCACCCGGCTGCTCGACGTGTGCGGGCCGCGCGGGGTGCAGATCGCGATGGTGCTGACGGCGATGCTCATCGGCGTCACGATGTTCTACGAGGTCGCCTTCGTCATCATCGTGCCTGTCGCCTTCACCCTCGTCCGCGTCACCCGGTCGAACCTGCTGTGGGTGGGCCTGCCGATGTCCATCGCCCTGTCCACCATGCACAGCTTCCTGCCGCCGCACCCCGGGCCGACCGCGGTCGCCGCGACCTTCGACGCCTCCGTCGGACTCACCCTGTTCTACGGCCTGTTCATCGCCGTCCCCATCGGCGCGCTCATCGCCCTCACCTGGCCGAGGCTGCCGTTCGTCCGGGCGATGAACCCCTCGCTGCCCAAGGGCCTGGTGAGCGAACGCGTCTTCGAGGACGACGAGATGCCGGGCATCGGCTGGTCGCTGGCGGTCGCCCTGCTGCCCGTGGTGCTGATCGCCGGTGCCGCCGTCACCGACATGGCGACCTCCACACGCGACGAGGTCGTGCACGTCGTCGAGTTCCTCGGCTCGGCCCCGGTCGCCCTGCTGCTCACGCTGCTCGTCGCCGTCTGGGCGTTCGGACCGCGCATCGGCCGGAGCCTCGCCGACGTCAGCGAGTCCTGCCGGGGCGCGGCACAGGCGATGGCGATGATCCTCCTGGTGATCGGCGCCGGCGGCGCCTTCAAGCAGGTCCTCGTCGACGGCGGCATCGCCGACTACATCAAGGACGTCACCGACGGCTGGTCCGTCTCCCCGATCATCCTGGCGTGGCTCGTCGCCGCCATCCTCCGGGTCGCCCTCGGCTCCGCGACCGTCGCCGTCGTCACCGCCTCCGGTGTCGTCCTGCCGCTGGTCGCGGGCAGCGGCATCCACCCCGAGATCATGGTGCTCGCCGTCTCCTGCGGCTCCATCGCCTTCTCACACGTCAACGACCCCGGCTTCTGGATGTTCAAGGAGTACTTCAACCTCTCGGTCCTCGACGCGATCAAGGCGCGCACCACCTACACGACGGTGCTCGCCGTCCTCGGCCTGGGCGGCGTCCTGGTCCTGGAACGTGTCCTGGACATCCTGAACCTGTGAACCCCGCGCACCCGCAACGGCCAACCCAGCAGGCCCCCACCCGCGAACCCCGCACACCCTCCGGTCACACCGGATCAGATCCCACCCTCGAAGGAACCCCTGCCATGCCCCAGCCCGTCGTCACCCGCTGCACCGTCTACCCGGTGGCCGGCCGTGACTCCATGCTGCTCAACCTCTCCGGCGCGCACGCCCCCTACTTCACGCGCAACATCCTGGTCGTCGAGGACTCTGAGGGCCGCACCGGGCTCGGCGAGGTGCCCGGCGGCGAGCAGATCACCCGCACCCTGCGCGAGGCCGAACCCCTCGTCGTCGGCGCCCCTCTCGGCGACCACCGCCGTGTCCTGCGCGCCGTGCAGGATAGGTTCGGCAGCCGCGACCAGGGTGGCCGCGGCGAGCAGACCTTCGACCTGCGGACCACGGTGCACGCCGTCACCGCCATCGAGTCGGCCCTTCTCGACCTGCTCGGCCAGCATCTGGAGGTCCCCGTCGCGGCCCTCCTCGGCGACGGCAAGCAGCGCGACTCCGTACGGGTCCTCGGCTACCTCTTCTACGTCGGCGACCCCGACCGCACCGACCTGGACTACGTCCGCGAACCCGACGCCGACGTCGAGTGGTACCGCGTCCGCCGCGAGGAGGCCCTGACGCCGGAGGCGATCGTCCGCCAGGCCGAGGCGACCTACGCCCGCTACGGTTTCCGCGACTTCAAGCTCAAGGGCGGCGTGCTGCGGGGCGCGGAGGAGGTCAAGGCGGTCCAGGCGCTGAAGCGACGCTTCCCCGACGCCCGTGTCACCCTCGACCCCAACGGCGCCTGGTCCCTGAAGGAGGCCGTCGAACTGTGCGGCCCGCTGCTCGGCACCCTCGCCTACGCCGAGGACCCCTGCGGGGCCGAGGACGGCTACTCGGGCCGTGAGATCCTCGCCGAGTTCCGCCGGGCCACCGGTCTGCCCACCGCCACCAACATGATCGCCACGGACTGGCGTCAGCTCACCCACGCCCTCGCCCTGCGCTCGGTCGACATCCCCCTCGCCGACCCGCACTTCTGGACCATGCAGGGGTCGGTCCGGGTGGCCCAGCTGTGCCACGACATGGGCCTCACCTGGGGCTGCCACTCCAACAACCACTTCGACATCTCGCTGGCGATGATGGCCCACTGCGGTGCCGCCGCGCCCGGCGAGTACAACGCCCTGGACACCCACTGGATCTGGCAGGAGGGCATGGAGCGCCTCACCGTCACGCCCCCGCGGATCACCGGCGGCGAGGTCGCCGTCGACGACACCCCGGGGCTCGGCGTACGCCTCGACCACGACCGGCTGCTCGCGGCGCACGAGCTGTACCGGGAGAAGGGACTGGCCGGCCGCGACGACGCCGCCGGGATGCGCCAGCTGGTGAAGGACTGGGAGTTCGACAGCAAGCGCCCGTGTCTGGTGCGGTGACCGGGACGTCCCGAGCCGTCCCGGGGCCTCACTCCGCGCGGCATTCCCGCGTGTCCTCCGCCGTGCTCTCCGCCGCGCCCTCCGCCGTGTCCTGCTCCGCGCCCTCCGCCGTGTCCTGCTCCGCGTCCTCCTCCGTCTCGGCCTCCCAGTCCGGCAGGGGCGATCCCGACGCGGTCCTGATCGCCAGCACCTCGCAGCCCATCAGCCGGAACGCGGCGGACAGGCGGCGGTGGACCTCCGCCTTGTCCTCGGGCGGGAACCCGACGCGGATCTGGTGCGGGCGGGCCCGGTCGTAGGTGATCAGCCAGTCCGAGTCGGTGGTCGCGAAGTGGTCCTGGCCGCCCCCGCCCCCGTCCGCCTCCCAGGAGCCGCGGTCGGCGGTGGGCGCCAGGGTCTCCCGCAGGAGCCGCAGCCGCTCGGTGTAGGGGTGAGGCCCTTCGGACAGCTCCAGGCACCGGTTGATCCTCGGCCGGAATGCGTTGAACCACGGCGCCAGGCCGGGCTCCATGGCACCCAGCAGCCGGGAGTCGACCCGTCCCAGGGACCACCCCTCGACGAACTCCCGCGCCCCGGTGCCCATGTCCTCGTACAGGCCGTCCCGCCTCCAGATCACCACCGGCCAGTCCGCGGGCGCGCCGGCGGTGTGCCAGCACAGCCGGTCCGCGTCGATCGTCGACCCCCAGATCAGCAGACCGCCCGCGGCCGGGCGCAGCGGGTACGGACAGCGGGCACGGTCGCGCTCCGTCCGCGGCGGAGGCCCCTCCTGCCACCGCACGCCGTGGTACCGGTGCCCGCCGAACGGTGTGTGCAGGTTCAGGAAGTCGCAGAACTCGCCCCAGCCGTAGGTCCCGACCAGCCACCTGTAGTCGTCCGGCAGACGCACGCCGAGCGCCGACTCGACGGCCGCCCAGTCGCCCTGGGCGTGCACGGGTGCCGCGGGCGGCGGCACGGCCCGCGTGAGACGGTCGTACGACGTCACCGGCGCGGGTCCAGCGCGGCGCTCACGCGGGCCAGCCGCGCGGGCGGCAGGGCGAAGTGGTTGGCCGGGTTGCGGAACGAGTGGTCGCCGTCGTCGACGCGTCCGGCGCCGTCGAGCGAGGACCACCGCACCGGACCGGCCGCGCCCTGACCCTCCAGCAGTGCGGCGGCCAGCGGCTCGGGAGCGGCCACGGCCGTCCGCGCGGCGAGCGCGGCGGCGAGACGGCCGACCGCGTCGTCGGGCACCGCCTCGTCGCCGAACGCGGGCAGCAACAGCAGCAGCCGGGCGTGCGGGTCGGCCGTGCTGCCGCCGGGCAGACCGCTGTCCGCCACGGCGCACAGCTCGGGCCAGGAGAGGGCTGGGCCGGTGTAGTGCCCGTCGTCCTGGGCGAGGATCTCGGCGCGCTCCCAGTCCGGGTGGTGCAGGAGGTAGTCGATGCCGGGGTCGTCCTCGACGGCGCGGTACACGATGTGGAAGCGGTGACCGCCGGCCACCGGCACCGTGAGGACGGGCCACTCGTCGCCCTCCAGCAACTGCCGCTGGAAGTCGCTCGCCGCGAACTCGTCGTCGCCGAGGAGCAGTTCGTCGGCGTCCGCGTTCGCGGCACAGGTGTGGAGGTGGCTCAGCCAGAACAGGCCCTCGTCCAGGAGGCCGGGGCGGTGGGTGAGGGGGCCGCTGTCGTAACCCGGTATCCGGGAGGGGTGCGGCGTGGTCGCGCGATACGTCACACCCGCCATCATGCCGCCCGGCCACCCGGCGCCCGCGCCCGGCACCTGTTCCCGGCGGCTCGGCGGCTCGGCGGTTCCGAGGCCCAGTGGCTCAGCGGCTCAGCGGCTCAGGACTGGTACGGCTGCTGCTGCGGCTGCCCGTACGGCTGCCCGCCCTGGCCGCCCGAGTCCTGCGTGAGCAGTTGCTCGGCCTGCTCCTTGGCCAGCTGCTGTTCCGCGCCGCAGAAGGTGCACTGCGTCGCGTACTTGGTGGAGAACGGGAACAGCGGGACGAAGAACAGGGTGAACTTCGTGACCCGCTTGCGGAGCGTGTGCGCGGCGGGATTGCCGCAGCGGCCGCACACCAGCGTCAGTATCGCGAGCTGGTACAGGTACCCCTTGGTGCCAAAGATGATCATTTCGCCGATCCCTCCCGAACCGGTGCCCGCCGGCACCGTGCCGACCGGGCGGTGAGCCAGGCCCACACCCCCAGTCTTCCGCATCTCCTCAGGTGGGCCTCCTGGACGCCGTCACGCGGCGAGGCGTACGACCGTACATCCCGGAAGTTCGGCGGCTGCCGCTCGCCACTCTTCCTAGACTGGAACCCGAAGCCGGTCCCACCCACGGAACCGGCACGGAAGGCGGTGCGCTTCATGCCGTACGTCGCTGTGAGTGCGCTGAGCCATCCCGGGCTGCTGCGCACCCGGAACGAGGACAGCCTCGTCATCGGCCCGTGGACCCTGTGCGCCACCGTGACCGAGAGCCCTCAGACCATGGTCTTCCCGCTCGGCACGCCCCTCGTCGTCGCCGTCGCCGACGGCCTCGGCGGGCATCCCGGCGGCGACCTGGCCAGCTCTCTGGCCGTCCGCCGGATCGCCTCGGCGGGACCGAGCCTGAACAGCGAGGACGCGGTCCGCGACCTCCTCGACGAGGGCAACCGGGCCGTCTACGAGGCCGCCGGCGGCGACGCGGGCGGCGACCTGGCCACCATGGGGACGACGGTCGCCGGCATCGTCCTCGGGCACGACTCGGTCCTGGTGTTCAACGTCGGCGACAGCCGTGTCTTCGCGGCCCCCCGCGACGGGCTGCGCCAGCTGAGCGTCGACGACAGCCCGCCCCTGGAGCCCGGCCGGCGCACCACCTCCATCGTCACCCAGTGCCTCGGCGGCAGCCCCGTCCACCGCGAGATCAGCGCCCATGTGACCCCCGTACCGCTGACGCCCGGCGACCGCTACCTCATCTGCACCGACGGCGTGACCGACCCGCTGCCGCCGGACGTGATCGAGGAGGTCATGCGGGAGCACGACGACAGCCGCGCGGCGTACGAGCTGTGGAAGGCGGCCATCGAGGCGGGCGGCCCGGACAACATCACGCTGGCCGTCGTACGCGTCGGGGAGGAGTAGCGGGCGCGCCGGGCGTCCCGCGGACCGGGGGAGCGCGGCCGAAGCGGCGCGCGACCGGTGTGGTTGACTGCGACCCGTGCTGCACGAATCGGTCTTGCGGACCGCGGACCTGCCGGTGGGGGAGCGGTTCGCGGCATGGACGGAGCGGCTGGGCCGCACCCACGCGCCCATGCGGCTCGACAGCGACAACACCGCCGACTACCACGGGTATCAGCGGCTGATCGCGCTCGGCGAGGTCACGGTGTGGCCCGCGACCTTCGACCATCTCGTCTTCCGCCGCACCCCGGACCTCGTGCGCCTCTCCGACCCCGAGGTGTACCACCTCTCGCTCCTCGTGGACGGGGAGGGCGAGGCCAGTTGGGGCCGGCGACGGGTGGCGTACCGGGTCCACGACATCCACGTCAACAGCTCCTCGCAGGCGTACGACATCGCCACCGGGCCCGCGCCGGTCACGCTCGTCGGCGTCGAGATCCCGCGCAGCTGCGTGGCCCTGCCCCCGCACGCGGCGCACCGGGTGGTCGGCAGCCATGTCTCGGGACGGGAGGGGATGGGCGCGCTGCTGGCACAGTTCCTCCTCCAACTCGCCGCCGACACCGGCCCGTACCGCCCGCTCGACGCCCCGCGCCTCGGAACGGTCCTCACCGACCTCGTCACGGCGGTGCTCGCGCACACGCTGGAGGACGAGCCGCGGCTGCCCGAGGAGACCCACGCGCGCACACTGGTCCTGCGCGTCAAGGCCTTCGTCCGCAGACACCTGGCCGACCCGGAGCTGACCCCGGGCCGGATCGCCGCCGCCCACCACATCTCCCGCAGCTACCTCTACCGCCTCTTCCAGGCCGAGGGCCTGAGCGTGGCGTCGTACATCCGCGACCAACGGCTGCGCGCCGCACACCGCGACCTGCTCGACCCGGCCCTGCGCGGCCTGCCGGTCCACGCGGTCGCGGCCCGCTGGGGCTACCCGCGCCCCGCCGAATTCACCCGCGCCTTCCGCGCGGCGTACGGGATCCCACCGAGCGAACTGCGACGGCAGGCGGCGCCCGCGGGGGAGCGCGACAGGCCCGGGTGACCGCTCGCAGCGCGCCTGTTGCCGAAGGAGCCGCTGCTCGACGCCCACTTCTCCCAAGGTGACCTGAGTTCGCCGCCGTGAACGTCCCCGATCCGGACCGGGGATGCGGCGGATCAGCCGGCCAGGGGCTTCCAGCGGTCCTGCCGCGCCGGGTCGACGCTGCTGCGCCACACCAGGGTGCCGCCGATCAGGCCGGGTTCGTCGCGGGTGGCCAGGCCCGGGTGTTCGAGCATGTCGGCCGTCTCCTCCAGGTAGGTGACCAAGGTGTCGAGTTCCTCGCCGGGAGGTTCGTAGAAGCGGGACCAGTTGCCCAGGTAGCCGGTCGCGGCATCCAGGTACAAGCCGGAGGTGCTGTCGGCCGGGGTGCGGGCGACGACCGGGATCCAGGTCGGCCGCCACACGGTGATCCGCTCCTCCTCTGCGCGGCCGGCGTCGGCGATGCCATGGTGCGCCTGGTGGTCCGTCTTCATCCGGTGGACGGCGGCGACATCGTCCAGCGGCATCAGCGCCCGGTTTCCCGGCAGACAGCCCCCGCCGTCGCCCCCGTCGTCCCCCGCGGTCAGCAGCCACAGGGTGTGCAGCTCGACGGGTATCCGGATGCCGAGCTCCGCTTCCAGGGCCGCTATGGCGGCGGGGCCGGCGCCGGCGCGGAGACCGGCGTAGGAGTCGGGGGCATGCTCCTCGAGCCAGCCGGTGATGCGGCACCAGGCGTCGGCGACCTGCCGCACGGTGACGGCGGCAGTGGCAGGATCGGCGCGCCGCCCCGGCTCCGGGCGGCCCTGCTCCGGCTCTCGCCCCTGGTCGGCGGTGTTGCTGGAGGGATCGGTGGAGGGATCGGTGGAGCGGGTCGCGTTCAGGTACCGGATCTCGATCCGGTCCGGCTCGCGGATGTAGCCGACGGACAGGTCGGGGCAGTCGTCGAACATGTCGCCGTCGACCGTCACCGTGAGGATGCCGGGCAGCCCTGAGGGCCGTCCCATGTCGGGGTCGTCGGCCAGCCGGCCGGCCAGGGCCTTCAACGCGTAGGGGACGTCGGCCCCTAAACGGGCGGCGGTGTCGTGCACGTCCGGCTGGATCTCCACCTGCACGGCTGATGCTCCTTCTCGGTCGGGAAGAGGGCGTGCGGCGCCCGCGGAAACCGTAGGACACGCGCCCGCCGGCGGCGCCGCGGCGCGGGACACGCGCCGGACATGCGCCTGTGGACGCTACGCGTCGTAAGTGTGGACTGTGTGCCAAGGACAGCGGCCCGGGCGTTCGCGCATTCTTGTGGCACCGTCCCGGCAGGGGGCGCACGTCGGCGTGTCAGGACCACGGGGGAGTCCTGACACGCCGACCTGAATCACCCCGAGATGTCCGCTGAGCGAACACCCGTGTCCGGCAAAGCTCTTGACGGGACATCGACATCTCGCTGAACATCGGGCACACACAGCACCCGCACAGCTCTGGCACGACCGCTCCAGACACCGTCCGGCACCCCACCCCTCGACGAGAAAGTGCGGACCCCCCACATGACCAGTCCGAAGTCCAGCCTGCCCGGATCCTTCGCCAGATCCTTCCCCAGACGCACCGCGGCCGTGGCCGCCCTCGCCGTCGCCGCGCTGCTCGCCGCCTCACCCGCCTCGCACGGCAGCGCGGCCGGCACCACCGTCACCGCCGACGCCACCGCGGCCCAGGCGCTCGCCGCGCCCGACATCCCGCTGGCGAACGTCAAGTCCCACCTCACCCAGTTCCAGTCGATCGCCAACGCCAACGGCGGCAACCGGGCCCACGGCCGCACCGGCTACAAGGCCTCCATCGACTACGTACGGGCCAAGCTCGACGCGGCCGGATTCACCACCACCCTGCAGCAGTTCACCTCCTCCGGCGCCACCGGCTACAACCTGATCGCCGACTGGCCCGGTGGCGACCCGAACCAGGTCCTCATGGCCGGGGCGCACCTCGACTCCGTCTCCTCCGGCGCCGGCATCAACGACAACGGCTCCGGCTCCGCCGCCGTACTGGAGACCGCGCTCGCCGTCTCCCGCGCCCAGCTCCAGCCCACGAAGCACCTGCGGTTCGCCTGGTGGGGCGCGGAGGAACTGGGGCTCGTCGGCTCCAAGTACTACGTCACCAACCTGCCCACCACCGACCGCTCGCGCATCTCGGGCTACATCAACCTCGACATGGTCGGCTCCCCGAACCCCGGTTACTTCGTCTACGACGACGACCCGGCGATCGAGAAGGTCTTCAAGGACTGGTACGCGGGCATCGGCGTCCCCACCGAGATCGAGACCGAAGGCGACGGACGCTCCGACCACGCCTCCTTCAAGAACGTCGGCATACCCGTCGGCGGACTCTTCACCGGCGCCAGCCGCACCAAGACGGCGGCCCAGGCCACCAAGTGGGGCGGCACCGCGGGCCAGGCCTTCGACCGCTGCTACCACTCCTCCTGCGACACCACGACGAACATCAACGACACCGCCCTCGACCGCAACAGCGACGCCCTCGCCCACGCCGTCTGGACCCTGGGCACCACGACACCCGTGCCGCCGGGCACGTCCTTCGAGAACACCACCGACGTGGCCGTCCCTGACAACGGCGCCGCGGTCACCTCGACGGTCGCCGTCACCGGCCGCACCGGCAACGCGCCGGCCACCCTCCAGGTCGGTGTCGACATCAAGCACACCTGGCGCGGTGACCTCGTCGTGGACCTGCTCGCCCCGGACGGCACGGCCTACCGGCTGAAGAACTCCAGCAGTTCCGACTCCGCCGACAACGTCATCGCCACCTACACGGTCGACGCCTCCAGCGAGACGGCCAACGGCAGCTGGCGCCTGCGCGTCCAGGACGTGGCCGCCCAGGACACCGGCTACATCGACAGCTGGAAACTGACCTTCTGATTCCCGCGCGACCGCCGACCGCCGATCGCGCGCGGTCCCGACCGTCCGCCGACACCGCGACACCGCCTCAGAGAGAGGCCGTCGCGGTGTCGGCGTCCGCGTTCGACCTCAGCCCGCCGTGGCCCGGAAGCGGCGCCGGTACTCGGTCGGGGTCGTGTCCAGGCGGCGGCGGAAGGCGCGGACGAGAGTGTCCGTCGTACCGAACCCGCAGGTCGTCACGATGCGTTCGAGGGTCGCGTCGGTCGATTCGAGCTGATGGCGGGCCAGTTCCACACGGGCGGCCTCGACGTAGGCGCTCGGGGTCATGCCGAGTTCGGTCTTGAAGACACGGGTGAGCTGCCGTTCGCTGAGCCGGGCGTACTCGGCGAGGTCCCGGACAGAGAGCGGTTCACCGATGTGGCGCAGGATGTGGTGCCGCAGATCCTCGATGCGCCGCGTGGGGGAGACGGGTTCGAGGGGCACGCTGAACTGGCTCTGCCCGCCGGGCCGCTTCAGATACATCACCAGCTGCCGGGCGACACGCAACGCGATCGCCTCGCCGAAGTCGTCGGCGACCAGGGCGAGCGAGAGATCGAGGCAGGCGCTGATCCCCGCGCCGGTCCACACGTCTCCGTCCCGGACGAAGATCGGGTCGGCGTCCACCTCGATCGCCGGGTGCTCGGCGGCGAGTTGCCGCGCGGTCGACCAGTGGGTGGTGGCGCGCTTGCCGTCGAGGAGTCCGGCGGCGGCGAGGACGTGCGCCCCGACGCAGACGGAGGTGACCCTGCGGGTGCGCCGCGCGAGCGTCCTCACCCGGCCGACCACCGCCGGATCGGTGAGCGCGCGCACCCGACGTCGGTCGTCCACCTCGACCGAGCCGGGCACGAGGAGGGTGTCGATGCTCCTCGCGGCCACCTCGTCGAAGGTGACATCGGGCAGGACACGCACCCCGGCCGAGGTGGTGACGGGGTCCATGGTCTCCGCGGCGAGGACGACCCGGTAGCCCGCCTGCGCTCCCACCTCCCGCCGCGTCAGCGCGAAGACCTCCGGCGGCCCGGTGACGTCGAGGAGGTCGACGCCTTCGAAGAGGACGATGACGACGAGTCGTTCGACGGTGCTCAAAGGGGTCTCCGCCTGGTCGGCTGCGGCGGCGCCACAGCGATGTCCGGATCTGCAGGTTAGACGACATTGCCGACGCGCGGAGAGGGGCCGTAGCTTTCCAGGAGTGGCCCGCCACCGCACGGACGGGCCGCATGTACGGAGCCGGGTACGGAACCCGGCGGAACATTCCTGGGGGTATTTCCATGGCCACGACCACGCTGCGCGCGCTCAACGGCTTCGACGAGACGCCGGCGTCGCTCGCCGACGCGACCCTGATCCTGGTCGACTACCAGAACACCTACACCCGAGGCGTGATGGAGCTCGACGGCTGGCAGGCCGCGCTGGACTCCGCCGCCGAGCTGCTGACCCGGGCCCGCGAGGCGGGTGCCACGGTCATCCATGTCCTCAACGACGGCGGCGAGGGCACCCCGTACGACATCCGCGCCGAGATCGGCGAGATCCACCCGAGCGTGGCGCCGGCCGACGGCGAGGCCGTCGTCGTGAAGCGGGTGCCGGACGCCTTCGTCGGCACCGGGCTCGGCGAACTCGTCGACGCCGCCGGCCACAAGGACGTCATCGTCGTCGGCTTCATGACGCACATGTGCGTGCTCTTCACCACGCAGGGCGCCTTCCTGCGCGGCAACCGCCCCACGGTCGTCGCCGATGCCTGCGCGACCCGCCCGCTGCCGTCGGCCGGCACCGAACTGCCCGCCACGCAGATCCACCGGGCCGCGCTCGCCACCGTCCGCGACCTGTACGGGGTCGTCGTCGAGTCGCCCGAGCACCTCGCGGCCGACCGCTGACACCGGGCGCCGGCCGCGCACCCGTGCGCCGCTAACGCCTGCTGTGGACCAGGAGATACAGGAAGTACGGCGTCCCGATCACCGCCGTCATCAGACCCGCGCCGAGCTGCGCGGGCGCGATGACGGTGCGGCCCAGCAGGTCGGCCAGGCAGACGAGTACGGCACCGAGGAGCACCGAGACGGGCACGACCCGCGCGTGCCGCCGGCCCACCAGGGCGCGGGCGGCGTGCGGCGCCACCAGGCCGACGAAGCCGATCGTGCCGGCCGAGGCGACGGCGGTCGCGCTCAGCAGGACGGCGGTAACGAGGAGACCGAGGCGGGCGCCCGCGAGCGGCAGGCCGAGCAGCCGCGGCGTGTCCTCGTCCAGCGACACCAGGTCCAGCTCGGTGCGCCGGGCCGCCGCCAGGCCGATGCCGGCCAGCAGCACGAGCGCGACGGGCAGCACATCGGGCAGGGTCCGCCCGTAGGTGGAACCCGACAGCCAGGTCAGCGCCTTCGTCGCGTTGAACGGGTCGGTGAGCACGATGAGCAGGCTGATGAGCGCCGTCGTGGCGGCGGCGACACCCACCCCGACCAGCACCAGCCGGCCCTGCTGGAAGCCGCCCCGCGCGGACAGCCCGAAGACGACGGTGCCGGTGACCGCGGCCCCGGCGAACGCCGACCCGGCCACGCTCCACGACCCGGCGAGCGGCGCCGCCGTCACACACAGCACGGCACCGAGCGCGGCCCCGCCGGACACCCCGAGCGTGGTCGGCTCGGCCAGCGGGTTGCGCGTGACGGCCTGCACCAGCGTGCCCGACAGGGCGAGCGCCGCACCGGCGAGCAGCGCCGCGAGGACGCGCGGCGTCCGGGTGTCGAGGACGAAGGAGACGGTCCGTCCGGCCCTGCCCTGCGCCCAGTTGAGGACGTCACCGAGCAGCAGTTTGCTGTCCCCGAGCAGGATGCCCGCGACGGCCGTGCCGACCAGCGCGGCCACCAGGACGGCCAGGGTGAGCAGGAACGCCGCCCGGCTCGGGATGCGCAGCCGCTCCGGAGCGTCGGCCCCGAAGGTGTCCTTCACCCGCAGCGCCATCGCCACCAGGAACACGGCGCCGACCAGACTGGTCACGACGCCCGTGGGCACCGCGACCGCCGTGTCCGCGGCGACCACCGCGCGCAGCAGCACATCCGAGCCGAGGACGAGCGCGGCGCCGGTCAGACCGGCCGCGGGCAGTGCCGTACGGGCGCGGGCGAAGCCCGGGAAGCGGCGGGCGAGCGGGCGCACCAGGGCGGGCGCGCACAGGCCGACGAACCCGATGGGTCCGGCGAGCGTGACCGCGGCCGCGGACAGCAGCGCCGCGGTGACGACCACGGTGACGCGGGTGGCGCGCACCGGGACGCCGATGCCGCGGGCCGTGTCGTCGCCGAGGGCGAGCGCGTCCACCCGGCGGGCCGTCAGCAGCAGCCCCACGAGCCCGAGGACGGCGACCGGCAGCATCTGCACGACGCCGTCGAAGCCGTTCTGGCCGATGCTGCCCTGGTTCCACTGGTACAGCCCCTCCGTCTGCTCCGGGAACAGCAGCAGCAGTCCCTCGGTGGCGGAGTTGAGCCCGAGGGCCAGGGCGGTGCCGGCGAGGACGAGCCGGACGGTGCCGGTGCCGAGCCCGGACAGGCCGAGCACGACGGCCGCCGCGCCCAGCCCGCCGACGAAGGCGACGCCGGAGGAGGCGAGCAGCGGCAGGGACACGCCGGTGGCGCCGACCAGCCCCAGCGCCAGATAGGAACCGGCGTTCACCGCGAGGGTGTCGGGGGAGGCGAGGACGTTGCGGCTGACCGCCTGTAGGGCGGCGCCGGCCACGCCGAGCGCCACCCCGACCAGGATCCCGGCCGCCATGCGCGGCAGCCGGGAGGCGATCACGACGGACGCGTCGTCCGGCTCGGCCCGGCCGGTCAGGGCCTTGAACACCTCACCGGGGCCGACGGCGGCTGTGCCCTGGGTGATGTCGACGACGGCGAGGACGGCGACCAGCAGGACGAGGGCGGCCGTCACCGCGGCCGCGCCCGTCCGGCCGGGGACCGCCGCGGGACGGGTGGCGGGAGTGGTCGCGGTGGCGGCCATGGTTCCGCTACTTCGTCAGCGCGTCGACGACGGCGTCGATGTACGCCTCCATCGACTTGGGACCGCCGAACATCCAGATGCCGTCGGGCAGCCGGTGCACGTCGCCCGCCTTCACGAACGGCAGCGACTTCCACACGGAGTTGTCCTTCAGCGCGCCGGTGAACGGCGTGCTGTTCTTGTCGCCGTCGTTGCCGATGTACGCGAACCGGACGTCGTCATCGAGGCCGGTGAGGCCTTCCACATCGGTGGAGCCGAGGCCGTAGCTCTCGTCGCCCTTGACCTTCCAGGCGTTCTTCAGGCCGATCGCCTCGTTGACCGTGCCGATGAGGGAGCCGCCGGTGTACGGGCGCAGGGAGACCTGGTTGGAGGTGACGTAGCCGTCGGCGAAGGCGATCGGCGTGCCGTCGAGGCCGGCGTCGGCGAGGGCCTTCCTGCCCTCCGCCACCTTCGCCTCGAACTCCTCGCGGATCGTCTCGGCGCGGTCGGTGGTGCCGGTGGCCTTCGCGATCAGGTCGACATTGCCGAGCATCCGCTCGATCTGGTCCTTGGAGTCGGCGGGGTTCACCTCCAGGACGGGGGCGACCTCGCGCAGCTGCTTGACCGCGGAGTCGGGCAGGTCGGTGGTGGCGACGATCAGGTCGGGGGAGAGCGAGGCGATGGTGTCCATGCTGGGCTCGCCGCGGGTGCCGATGTCCTTGGTGTCGCTCTTCAGCGCCACGCTCTTGTCCCAGGTGTTGTAGCCCTTGACGTCGGAGACGCCGACCGGCTCGACCCCGAGGGAGAGCAGGCTCTCGACGACGTTCCACTCGGTGGCGACCACCTTGGTGGCGGGGCCGTCCAGCTTCACCTCGGTGCCGGAGCCGTCGGTGAGGGTGATGGCCTCGGAGGCGGGCTTCTCGGAGCTGTCGGCGGCAGGCTCGGTGGTGCCGCAGGCGGCGAGGGTGAGCGCCGCGGCGGTGGCGGCGGCGGTGGTGAGCAGGAGGCGTCTCATGAGGTGGTGCCGAGCCTTTCGGTTCGTATGTGATGGCGGCCGATCGGGCGGGTGCGCAGGCGGCCGGTGAGGGGGTCGGTGTCGACGTCGATCCGGATGCCGTAGACGGCGGTGAGGCGATCCGGTGTCAGGACGTCCTCGGGTCGGCCGTCGGCGACGATCCGGCCCGCTTCGAGCAGGGTGATCCGGTCGGCGACGGCGGCGGCCTGGTCGAGGTCGTGCAGGACGACCCCGACGGAGATGCCGTGGTCGTCCGCCAGGTCGCGGATCAGGTCGAGGAGTTCGATCTGGTAGCGCAGGTCCAGGTAGGTCGTCGGCTCGTCGAGGAGCAGGACGCCGGTCTCCTGGGCGAGGCAGCTCGCCAGCCAGACGCGCTGCAACTGGCCGCCGGACAGCCGGTCGGCGGGGCGGCCGGCCAGTTCGGCGACGCCGGTGAGCGCCAGCGCGCGGTCCACCGCGGCGGGGCCGTCCGGGTCCGGGCGGCCGAAGCGGCCGCGGTAGGGGTAGCGGCCGAACTCGACGACGTCCCGGACGGTCAGTCCGTTCGGTGTGGGCCGCTGCTGGGTCAGCAGCGCCACGTACCGCGAGAACTCGCGGGCCGTCAGGGCCAGGCCGTCGGTGTCGGCGTCGATCCTGAGCGTGGCGGCGCGGGCGCGTTGCAGCCGGGCGAGCGTCCGCAGCAGGGTCGACTTGCCGCTGCCGTTCGGACCGACCAGCGCGGTCACCTCACCGGGCCGCAGGGCGACCGCGGCGCCGTGCACGACGTCCACGCCGTCGTACGCCACGGTCACGTCCGTGGCCGACAGCTCATGGCCGCGCAGGCATGGGGTGCCGGCGGCTTCTTCAGCAGACCTCACGCAACGAAGGTTAGCCTAACCTTTGTCTGACCTGCGGCGCGGGCCTCCTCACCCCAGCGCGCGCAGCCGCGCGACCGACTCGGCGAGCGTGCGGCGGCAGGACGCCAGATGCTCGGAGCCGTAGCCGCGGGGACCGCACTCCACGACGAGCAGCAGGCCCAAGTAGAGCTGATACAGGGCGAGTCGGTGCCGGAAGGCGGGCGTGAAGGCGAGGGTGCCGCCGGCGTCCAGGTACCCGGCGACGAGGTCGCTGTCCGGGCCGGTGTCGCCGCCGAAGGCCAGCGAGACCAGTTCGGCGGCCGGGTCGCCCCAGAACGCCCGCTCGTGATCGATGAGCCCGCGGACGCGGGCCCGCGACCCGCCGTCGGCCGGGCCGGTGCCGGCATCGACGAAGATGTTGCCCGGCCACAGGTCGAAGTGGACCAGCCGGGGTTCGGTCACCTCGTCCAGCGCGTCCCCGCCCTCGGCGGCCATCGTCCGTATGTCGTCGGGGGCCACACCGAGCGGGGACCGCCACCGCTCGGCATCGTCGAGCAGCGCGTCCACCATGGCGGTGAACGCCGTCCGCCAGCCGGCCGCCGACAGCCCCGACGCCGCCGCCGGGTAGCCGAACCGGCCGTCCTCGGGGGTCAGGGTGTGCAGCCGGGCGGTGATCGCACCGAGCTCCCGCCGCAGGGCCGCCTCGGTGGCGGGCGACAGCCGGTCGCCCGCCTTGTCCCACGGGACACCCGAGAGGACGGAGACGGCCAGGAACCCCTCGCCCGCGTGCAGCAGGGTGGGCGCCGGCACACCGCCGCCGGGAAGGCCGGCGATCCGCCGGTAGACCATGGCCTCCGTGTCCATGATGCCCAGCTCGTACCGCAGGACCGCGGCGTCGGCGGGTGGGGCGAGCTTGACGACGGCCGGACGGCCGTCGTCGAGCCGCACCCGGTAGGCCGTGTTGAACCAGCCGTCGGTCAACTCCCGCTCCACACGGCACCCCACGCCGGTGGCGGCGCGCAGCATCGCGTCGAGTTCGTCGGGAGACATACGGCGCTTGGTCAGGCTCTGCATGAGGCACGCTTTCCGGGAGCGGTCGTGGGAGCGCTCTCATGATGTCGGCGGCCTCGCGGGCACGTCCAGGCGGTTCCGTCAGGCGAACTGCCCGACCTGGTAGTCGCCGGCGGGCTGACGGACGATGACATTGGCGCGGTTGAAGGCGTTGATGAGGCAGATGAGCGACACCAGGGCGGCGAGCTGCTCCTCGTCGTAGTGCTTGGCGGCGTCCGCCCAGGCCTCGTCGGTGACGCCACCGGCCGCGTCGGCGATACGGGTGCCCTGCTCCGTCAGTTCCAGCGCGGCGCGCTCGGCGTCGGTGAACACCGTGGCCTCCCGCCAGGCCGCGACCAGGTGGAGGCGCTGCTGCGTCTCCCCGGCGTGCGCGGCCTCCTTGGTGTGCATGTCGGTGCAGAACCCGCAGCCGTTGATCTGGCTGGCGCGGATCTTCACCAGCTCCTGGGTCGCGGCCGGAAGCGGCGAGTCGGTGACGACCTTGCCCGCCGAGACGAAATGCTTCAGGAACTTCTGGGCGACCGGGTTGCCGAGGAGGTTCAGACGAGCATCCATGATGAGCTCCTTGCCGTGTCGGGTGGTTGCACCTCTTTGACGGCGGCGGCCCGGCGGACGTGACATGACGGAATGTGACGTGCGTCTCCCCGAGCCGATCTCGTGTCGGGCTCGTGTCGGGCTTGTCCGGTAGCCTCGGCAGCCCCGTCGCACCGGCCGGGGCCGAACTTCCCTTCCGAGAGCGGGGCATGGTGACGGACGACGAGATACGCGCGCGGTTCGACGGCCGTGGCCGCGTCGAACTGCTGCCGGGCCACGCCGATGCCGCGCGGCGACGCCGTGTCGACGAGATCGCCGACGCGCTCGGCTACCGGCCGCTCGCCGTCCACAACCTCGGCCTCGCCGGTGTCCGGCTCGACTACGCACGCGACGACGACCCGCTCGCCCGCCGCCGCGCGGAGCAGTCCATCGCGCGGCTGCGCGCCGGCGTACCGCTCCTGCCGGTGCCGGCATCACCCCCGCCACCGCCCCCGCCGCCACCACCCGTGGCGCCCGAGCCGCGGCCCCGCCGACCACGTCCGTCCTCGACGCAACCCCCGCCGCCACCCTCCGCAACACCGGTCCGGCGACGGGTCCCACCCAGGCCGCCCTACCCACCGCTCCCACCGCTGCCGCCGCCGACGTCCACGGCTTGACGCACGGCTCGGTAGAACGCGGGTGCGGGTCCCGGCGCGGGCCGGGCTACTGCCCGTCCGCCTCCGGCTGCCGGGCCCTGCGCTGCACCTCCGCCTCCACCTCGCCGCGCGGTGTCCCCTCGGCCTGGGCGTGCTCGGTCACCGCCAGCTGCAACTGGCGGCCGAGGTCGCTGCGGGCCCGCCAGGCGGTCTCCCACGCGGCCTGCTGCTCGGCGGTCCACCTGCCTTCGGTGGGCCTGCCGAAGGCGTCCTGGATGCGTTGCACTTCCGCCTGCGCGGCGTCGGCCGCGCGCTGGAGCTCCACGAGCTCGTCCAAAGTGTGTGCCACGCGCGGATCCTAAGGCGATCACAGGCGGTGGTGTCGGCCCGACACGGGGTGACGGCCGCGCCCGTTCGGGGCGCCGCACCTCTGACCAGGCGCGCCGCGCGGCGACGCGGCGCGCGGGGTAAACTGGCCGCCGTTCGTGTTCGCTCAGGAGTGTCAGAGAGGGAGGTGAGGTTGATGACCGCGCCGAAGGCCACCGCGCACAGCGCCCGTGTCTCCCTCACGTCCCGGGCCGTGGCCTGACCTCAACCTGACCGACCCCGCCGGAGCGTGAGCCCGCGGGACACCCACACGAACACAACTGCGAAACGGATCCACATCCATCATGGGCAACCACTGGACCACCCGCGTCGAGGCCGGCGCCGACATCCCCGCGATCCGCGAGATCGACCTCGCCGCGTTCCCCACCGCGCTGGAGGCCGACCTCGTCGAGGCCCTGCGCGCCGACCCGGACGCCTGGATCGCGGGCCTGTCCCTCGTCGTCGAGGACGAGCGCGGCGAGCTCGCCGGGCACGCCCTGCTGACCCGCTGCCACATCGGTGACACCCCGGCCCTGTGCCTGGCCCCCGTCGCCGTCCGGCCCGAGCGGCACGGCACCGGCGCCGGATCGGCGGCCGTCCGCGCCGCCCTGAAGGCGGCCGAGGCCATCGGCGAGCGGTACGTCGTCGTGCTCGGGCACCCGGAGTACTACCCGAGGTTCGGCTTCGGCAGGGCCTCCGCCCACGGCATCGGCGTGACCATCGACGTCCCGGACGAGGCGCTCATGGCCCTCGCGCTCGACGCCGCCCACCCGCTGCCCGGCGGAACCATCCGCTACGCCGCCCCCTTCGGCATCTGACCCGGGCCTGCCGTCCCGGGCACTGAGAAGGCCGCCGCCCGCACGCCTCGCGGGCGGCGGCCGCACCCGACTTCATCGGGCACAGAATGTCCGGTCGGGCAGGGCGGGCGCCGCATAGCGTGGTGCGCGTCAAGAGGAAGGGGACCGGACGTGCTGGAGCGGCTCAACCAGGTCATGGAGCACATCGACGCTCATCTCGACCAGCCGGTCGACGGGGCCGGGCTGGCCCGGATCGCGGCGACGTCGGAGTACCACCTGCGCCGGATGTTCTCCGCGCTCGCGGGGATGCCGCTGTCGGAGTACGTGCGGCGCCGCCGGCTCACCGTCGCGGGTGCCGAGGTGCTCGCCGGCGAGGAGTCGCTGCTGGAGATCGCGGTGCGCTACGGGTACGGCTCGGGCGAGGCGTTCGCCCGGGCGTTCCGGGCCATGCACGGTGTCGGCCCGGGCGAGGCCCGGCGCACCGGCGCCGCGCTCGTCTCCCAGCCACGGCTGACCTTCCGTCTCACTGTCGAAGGGAACAGCAGCATGCGCTACCGCGTGGTGGACCGGCCGGCCTTCACCGTCGTCGGCTACAAGGCTAGGGTGCCGCTGGTGCACTCGGGACCGAACCAGGCGATCATCGACTTCGTCCGAGGGCTGGACCGGGAGGCCGTACGGAGTCTGGAGGAGTTGGCGGACCAGCAGCCGGAGGGCCTTGTCTCGGTCTGCGACGACCTGGACCCGAGCCGCGCCGAAGGCACGGAGCTCGACTACTACCACGGTGTGATCACGTCCGCGGCCGCGCCCGAGGGCACGGTGTCCCTGCCCGTCCCGCCCGGCGACTGGGCGGTCTTCACGGTCTCGGGGCCCGCGCCGGAGGCGATCCAGACGTTGTGGCGGGATGTGTTCACCCAGTGGTTCCCGTCCAACCCGTACCGCGGCCGTCCCGGCCCGGAGATCCTGCGCACCCGGCTGTCGCCGGACGGGACCGAGGCCGACGCCGAGCTGTGGCTGCCGGTGGAGCGGGAGGAGGACTGAGCGAGGCCGGCCCGCGCGCGCCCTGAGGCGGCGCCCGGCGGGGACTGGTGATTTACCCGGTCCCAGGCGGCCGGCGGCTGGCCAGACTTCACGGACCGTTGCCATCCACTCGTACGGAGGCGCTGATGCCTGGTCCGCTCGGAAGAAGTCCGGCGCGAAGTCGCCGTAGCCTGTCATGGACCCGACAATTAGTGGTGCTGTCGGTCACCCTCCTGCTGTCGGCCGTCGGGACGGCCTTCGTGCCCGCCTCGGCGGCCGACGGCCCCCTGGTCACCACCCGGTACGGCCAGGTGCAGGGGAAGGCGGGCGACACCGCCCACTCCTTCCTCGGCATCCCGTACGCCGCGCCCCCGGTCGGCTCGCAGCGGTGGAAACCGCCGTCCGGCCCCGCCCGCTGGTCCGGCGTCCGGGACGCCACCACCCCGGGCAACCCCTGTGTGCAGCGCGGCGGCTCCACCCCCTGGGGCGATCTCGCGGGCCCTGGCACACCCAGCGAGGACTGCCTCTACCTGAACGTCTACACCCCGGCCCAACGGTCCCTCCAGAAGCGGCCGGTGATGGTGTGGATCCACGGCGGCGGCTTCACCGTCGGCTCGGGCACGTTCTACGACGGCGGCAACCTCGCCGCCAAGGGCGATGTGGTCGTCGTCAACTTCAACTACCGGCTCGGCGCGTTCGGTTACTTCGCCCACCCGGACCTGGCCCGCGAGTCGCCCCAGGGGCTGTCCGGCAACTACGGAGTCCTCGACCAGCAGGCAGCGCTCCGCTGGGTGCAGGCCAACATCGCGGCGTTCGGCGGTGATCCCGACAACGTGACGATCTTCGGTGAGTCGGCGGGCGGCGGCAGCGTGTGCCAGCAGCTCGTCTCGCCCCTCACCCTCGGCCTGTTCGACCGGGCCATCGCCCAGTCCGGCTGCGGCTTCCCGCTGCCCACCCAGGAGTCGCAGCAGAACAGCGGCCAGAGCTGGGCGAACTCGCTCGGCTGCGCGGACGTGGCCTGCCTGCGCACGAAGACCGCCGAGGAACTGCTCACCGCCTCGACGGCCCCCACCGCCCGCTGGACCCCCAACGTCGACGGCACGATCCTCCCGCTCCAGGTGCCGGACGCGCTGGAGAGGGGACGGTTCCACCGTGTCCCCGTGCTCCAGGGCACCACCGCCGACGAGGGCCGGCTGACCGTGGCGACCACCTACGACCTGGCCGGCCGCCGGCTCACCGCCGAGGGCTACCCGGTGGCGGTCCGCGCGCTCTACGGCGCACGCACCGACGAGATCCTGGCCCGCTACCCCTTGTCCGACTACGGCACGCCCGCCGAGGCGCTGGGCGCGGTGTTCACCGACTCCCAGTTCGCCTGCCTCCAGTCCCGCACCGCCGGCCTCATGGCCCAGCACACCCGCTCCTACCAGTACGAGTTCGCCGACCGGCACGCCATGGACTACCTGAACATGCCGGTCAGCTTCCCCATCGGCGCCCCGCACGGCTCGGAGATCCGCTACGTCTTCGGCAGCGTCACCGGCACTCCCGCACAGAACGCCCTCTCGGACCGGATGCTCGGCTACTGGACCAACTTCGCCAGGACCGGCATTCCCTACGCCGCGAACGCGCCGCGCTGGAACCTCCACCCCAAGGTCCAGATCCTCGCCCCGGAAGCGATCACCGCCTCGGTCACCTTCCCCGAGGACCACAAGTGCGACCTGTGGAACCGCCCGGCCTCCTGACGGCCTGACGCCTCCGGGGTGAGCCGGAGCACCACCCCTCACCCCGGAAGCGTCACCCCGGACACCTCACCCCGGCCTCCTCACCCCGGAAACCGCCCCGTCGACCGCAGCTGCCAGCGGCGTTCCGCGTAGGCCAGGTCGTCGCGCCACAGGCGGGCCGCCGAGGTGCGGACGAGGGGGCGGAGCACGGGGGCCGCTCTGCGGGCGAGGGCGAAGCCCGGACGGTCGGACGCGGCGACCACCGCTTCGATCACGGCGGTCCGCGGCCGGCCGTGCTCGTCCGGTCCGAGCGGTGTGGCGTGGGTCTCCACGACGGAGCCCACGCCCTCGCCCTCGGTGATGCGCATGACGACCGTGCGCGGGCCGGGCGCGGTGAACACGGCCCGGACCGGAACGACCAGGCGGCCCGCCAGCCTGAAGGAGACGTCGACGGTGAGACGGTCGCCGGACTCACCGTCCGGGCCGTCCGGTTCGCCGACCACCGTGAGGTCGACGAACGAGTACGGGTGGAACCACGCCCCGTGCCACGGGTCGAGGCGGTTGGCCACCACGTCCTCCGGCTCGCACGTACCGGTCCCCACGTAGACGGCCTCCAGGGCCTGTGCCCGCTCGGGCCGTTCGGGGACGACGGGCGCGTCGAGCGGGGCCTCCCCGCCCACCGCGTCGAGCCGCACCCACACCAGGACGCCGTCGTCGTGGACCGGCAGGGGCTCCCAGCCGGCGAACGGGCCGCCGTCCAGGGCGAGTCCGTGCCAGTGGCAGACCAGAGTGCCGCAGCGGACCGGGCTCTGCGCGAGCGGCGCCCCGAGGTGCGGGCACACACCCGGCCCGGCGACCGGCCGCCCGTCGGCACCCCGCCAGACGACCACCTCCTGCCCCGCCACCGTGCGCGCCAGCGGGCGGTCACCTCGCAGCGCACGGGACGCGCCGACGACGTACCAGTTCCCGGTCGGACGGGCCTGGGCCCGCTTCAGCGCCTGCGAGATCAGGGCGGGCCTGGCGTCGCGCCAGGTCGGCCGCTGACGTTCCCACGGCACGGGCCGGCGACGCAGGGAGAGCGGGAGACGGGGGCGCCGCGCCGGCGGTACGGGGCTCATGCGACCTCCTGGGAGACCGGTCGGGCAGGCCGGCAGGGCGTGACGACGGGTGGGTCGGCGCTGCGGGGCGCGGCACGGGGGGCGGCC
>NZ_JBEPAL010000033.1:0-100717 GCF_040298625.1 Streptomyces sp. NPDC001532 | reverse complement strand
GTGGACGGCTCCGACCTGCACGAGGCCACCCGCGACCTGGACCCGGCCGAGACGCTGTTCATCGTCGCCTCCAAGACCTTCACCACCATCGAGACCATCACCAACGCCACCTCGGCCCGCTCCTGGCTGCTCGCCGGCCTGGGCGGCGAGGAGAAGGCCGTCGCGAAGCACTTCGTCGCCCTGTCGACGAACGCGGAGAAGGTCACCGGCTTCGGTATCGACCCGGACAACATGTTCGAGTTCTGGGACTGGGTCGGCGGCCGCTACTCGTTCGACTCGGCGATCGGCCTGTCTCTGATGATCGCCATCGGCCCGGACCGCTTCCGGGAGCTGCTGGACGGCTTCCACACCGTCGACGAGCACTTCCGCACCGCTCCCGCCGAGGCCAACGCCCCGCTCCTGCTGGGCCTGCTGGGCATCTGGTACGGCAACTTCTTCGACGCCCAGTCGCACGCGGTGCTGCCGTACAGCCACTACCTGTCCAAGTTCACCGCGTACCTCCAGCAGCTGGACATGGAGTCCAACGGCAAGTACGTCGGCCGCGACGGCCACGAGGTGGACTGGCAGACCGGACCGGTGGTGTGGGGCACGCCCGGCACCAACGGACAGCACGCCTACTACCAGCTCATCCACCAGGGCACCAAGCTCATCCCGGCCGACCTGATCGGCTTCGCCCGCCCGGCCGCCGAGCTGAGCGACGAACTCAAGGCGCAGCACGACCTGCTGATGGCCAACCTGTTCGCGCAGGGCCAGGCGCTCGCGTTCGGCAAGACCGCCGACGAGGTCCGCGCGGAGGGCGTCGCCGAGGCGCAGGTCCCGCACCGCACCTTCAAGGGCAACCACCCCACCACCACGATCCTCGCGCCCGAGCTGACCCCGTCGGTGCTGGGCCAGCTGATCGCGCTGTACGAGCACAAGGTGTTCGTGCAGGGCGCGGTCTGGAACATCGACTCCTTCGACCAGTGGGGCGTCGAACTGGGCAAGGTCCTCGCCAAGCGCGTCGAGCCCGCGCTCACCGAGGGCGCCGACGTGCCCGGCCTCGACCCCTCCACCAAGGCCCTCGTCGCGGCCTACCGCGACCTCAAGGAAGTGAACTGAACCCATGCAACTCGGACTGATCGGTCTCGGCAAGATGGGCGGCAACATGCGCGAGCGCATCCGCCGCGCGGGCCACACCGTCGTCGGCTACGACCGCAACCCCGAGCTCTCCGACGTCAGCGACCTCGCCGAGCTCGTCGAGAAGCTCGAAGCGCCCCGCACGGTGTGGGTGATGGTCCCGGCCGGCGCCCCCACCCAGTCCGTCGTCGACGAGCTGGGCGGCCTGCTGGACCCCGGCGACACGGTCGTCGACGGCGGCAACTCCCGCTGGTCGGACGACGAGAAGCACGCCGCCGAGCTGGGCGCCAAGGGCATCGGCTTCGTCGACGCCGGAGTCTCCGGCGGCGTCTGGGGCCTGGAGAACGGCTACGCGCTGATGGTCGGCGGTGAGAAGGAGCACGTCGAACGGCTCCAGCCGATCTTCCAGGCGCTCAAGCCGGAAGGCCCGTACGGCTATGTCCACGCCGGCAAGGTCGGCGCGGGCCACTTCGCGAAGATGGTCCACAACGGCATCGAGTACGCCATGATGCAGGCCTACGCCGAGGGCTGGGAGCTGCTGGAGAAGGTGGACTCGGTCACCGACGTCCGCGAGGTGTTCCGCTCCTGGCAGGAGGGCACCGTCATCCGCTCCTGGCTGCTGGACCTCGCGGTCAGCGCCCTGGACGAGGACGAGCATCTGGAGGGGCTGCGCGGCTACGCGGAGGACTCCGGCGAGGGCCGCTGGACGGTGGAGGCGGCGATCGACAACGCCGTGCCGCTCCCGGCGATCACCGCCTCGCTGTTCGCGCGGTTCGCCTCGCGTCAGGACGACTCGCCGCAGATGAAGATGATCGCCGCGCTGCGCAACCAGTTCGGCGGCCACGCCGTCGAGTCCGCGAAGAAGCAGTAGCGGGCCGTGGGGGATCTTCTGCTGGTCCGCCACGGCGAGACGGAGTGGAGCCTTTCGGGACAGCACACCAGCTTCACCGATCTGCCCCTGACCGGGCACGGTGAGGCGCAGGCCAAGTCCCTGGCTCCGCTCCTGACGGACCGGACCTTCGCACTGGCGCTCACCAGCCCGCTGGGCCGCGCGGCCCGCACCGCCGAACTGGCGGGCCTGACCGGGGCGATACCCGACCCCGACCTGCACGAGTGGGACTACGGCGGCTACGAGGGTGTCACCACCCCCGAGATCCACCGGACCCGCCCGGACTGGGACCTGTGGACCGACGGCGTGCCGCCCGGCACCGAGGGGCACCGGGGCGAGTCGCCGGCCGAGGTCGGCGCCCGCGCCGACCGGGTGCTGGCGAGGATCGCCCCGGCGCTCGCCGAGGGCGATGTGATCCTGGTCGCCCACGGTCACTTCCTGCGGGTACTGACGGCCCGTCGCCTCGGGCTGCCGCCCGCCGAGGGACGGCTGTTCCAGCTGGCGACCGGCACGGTGAGCCGGCTGTCCACGGAGCACGACCGGCCGGTGATCGCCGAGTGGAACGCCCGGCCGCACGACGCGAGTTGACAGTGATGGCGGGGCCCGCCAGAGTCGCGGCTGATGGAGATCGACGATCTGACACCGGCCGAACAGCGCCTCTGGCGGGCCTTCGCCACGGGCGCGGAAGTGGACTTCCGCGACAGCGGTGAACAGCCGCCGGTGCGCGCGGTCGTGCTGCGGGCGCTGCTGCTCGACGGCCCGACCCGGCCGGGCGAGATCGCCGCCCTCAAACTGCTCGGGGCGCGCATCACCGGCGTCCTGGACCTGCGCCACGCCACCGTGGACAGCGTCGTCCGCGTCAACCACTGCCGCTTCGACCACACGCCCGTCCTCGTCGGCGCCCAGCTCGCCTACCTGAACCTCAGCGACTGCGAGCTGCCCGGCCTCGCGGCGGCCCGCACCAGGATCGAGGGCAGCGTACGGCTGACCCGCTGCCGCTCCCGCGGGACGGTGCACCTGGGTGGCGCGCGGATCTCCGGCGCGCTGTTCCTGGAGGACGCGGAACTCACCACCGCCGACCCGGCGGAGCCGGTGCTCCAGCTCCACCGGGCCACCATCGACGACGACCTGTGCGCCCGGCGGCTGCGCGCCCGCGGCCTGATCCGGCTGGACGGCGCCACCGTCGCCGGCTCGCTCGACCTGGAGGACGCCGAGCTGAGCAACCCCGGCGGGCACGTCCTGGACGCGGACTCCCTGGGCGTGGGAGCCAACCTGCTGGGCCGGCGGCTGCGGGCGCGGGGCCGTATCGATCTGCGCGGTGCCCGGATACCCGGCCGGGTCGACCTGCTGCGGGCCACCCTCTCCCACCCCGGCGACACCGCCCTGCGCGCCGGCGGCAGTGTGCTCGGCGAGCTGTGGCTGCGCGAGGGCCCGCCGGTCGAGGGCCGGCTCAACCTGCGGGGTGCGCAGATCAACCAGCTCCAGCTGGAGCCGGAGATGCTGCCCGACCAGGTCCGCCTGCTCGACCTGACCTACACCTTCCTCATCCCGCACGAGCCCGCCGAGCGCCGGCTGCCGATGCTGGAGCGCGACGACGGCGGCTTCGACCCGCACGGCTACGAGCAGCTGACGGCCGCCTACCAGCGCACCGGCGACGACCGGGCCGCCCGGCTCGTCCAGCTCGCCAAACAGCGCCGGCACCGCACCACACTGCCCTGGTACGGCCGGCTGTGGGGCCATGTCCAGGACGCCGCCGTCGGCTACGGCTTCCGGCCGCTGCGCGCCTTCGGCTGGCTGCTGTCGCTGCTGGCGGCCGGCTCGGTGGTCTACGCGCTGGAGCATCCACCGCCGCTGAAGCCGGGCGAGGAACCGGACTTCAGCCCGGTGTTCTACACCCTCGACCTGCTGCTGCCGGTGATCTCCCTCGGCCAGGAGGCGGCGTTCGCACCGGTCGGCTGGTACCAGGCGCTGTCCTACGTCCTGGTGCTCTCCGGCTGGGTGCTGGCGACCGCCGTCCTCGCCGGTGTGACCCGTACCGTCAGCCGCCCGTGAGGTGCCGTGCCGTGTGCTGGGCGGCCAGCCGCACGGGGGCGTTCTGGGCGCCGTATCCGCGGTAGTCGCCGTCGCGCTGGAGCAGTTCGAAGAAGACCCGGCCGACGGTGTGGGTGTAGCAGTGGCGGAAGACGCCGTGGGCGTCGCGGTCGTAGAGGATGCCCAGCTCGCGATAGGTGTCCAGTTCCTCGTCGGGCAGGTCGAAGCGGGCCGCGAGGTCGTCGTGGTAGTTGGCCGGGACGGGCAGCGTACGGCCGCCGGCCGCGCGGAAGCGGCGGACCGCGGCGACCACGTCGTCGGTGGCCAGCGCGATGTGCTGGGCGCGGACGGTGTCGTCGGTGGGGGCCGCGCCGACGGTGAGCGCGATCCGCACGCCGCCGTCGTCGTTGGTCAGGGCCCGGCTGCGCAGCAGCCCGTACGGGTCGGCGACGTCGACGCTCTCCTGGGCGCGCAGGCCGAGGACGCCTCGGTGGAACAGGGCCGCCTCGTCGAACTGGTGCCAGGGCTGGGTGAGGGCGAGGTGGTCGATGCGGCGGACGTCCGTCGCGGCCGGGGCCTGGCCGGTGGGCTCGAAGTCGGCGCGCCAGTCGGGGTGTCCGGCGCGGTCCGTGGCGCAGAAGAACAGCTCGGTGCCGTCGGGGGCGGCGACGGCGTCCAGCGGGACGTCGCCGGTGGCGCGGCGGCGGGGCAGGACGGGGGCCAGCAGTGCCTCGGCCCGGCGGGCGGCACCGGCCGGGTCCGGGGACTCCAGGCCGACGGCGGCGAGGCCGGTGCCGTCGCGGCGGGCGCCCGGCCCGGTGTTGACGAGGATCCGGGCCTCGCCCTGCTGCCACAGGTCGACGGGTTTGCCGCGGTGGCGGGCGGTGCGGGTGAAGCCGAGCGCGGTGAGCAGCGACTCGACGGGTTCGGTGTCGGGGGTGACCAGTTCGGCGAAGGCGATGCCGGTGGGGACCACCGGCGCGGGGAGGCCGGCCGTGCCGACGGCTTCCTGGAGGACCAGCAGGGAGCGGCGGGCGTCGACGGCGGTCGGGCCGGCCTCGGCCTGGCGGAAGACGTCGTTGAAGACCTCCAGCGACAGCGGTCCGCGATATCCCGTACGCAGGACACGGCGTACCAGTCCGGCGACGTCGAAGCCGCCCTGCCCGGGGAAGCACCGGTAGTGGCGGCTCCACTGGAGCACGTCCATGGCGAGCAGCGGGGCGTCGGCCAGCTGGAGGAAGAAGATCTTCTCGCCGGGGATGTCCGCGATGCCGTCCAGGTCCTTGGGGTCGGAGCTGCGCGAGAGGATGTGGAAGCTGTCCAGGCAGGTGCCGAGCGCCGGGTGCCCGGCCGCCTTCACGATCCGCCAGGCGTGGTCGTAGGTGTTGACGTGCCGCCCCCAGGCCAGTGCCTCGTAGGCGATGCGCACCCCGCACTCCTCGGCCGCGTCGGCCAGCCGGCTCAGCTGCTCGGCGGCGAGCGCGTCGTCGTCCGCGGCGAGCGGGGAGACGGAGGAACAGACCAGCACGGTGTCCGCGCCCAGCCTGCGGGTCAGCTCGAACTTGCGCCGGGCGCGGCGCAGATTGCGGGCGAACTCGTCGGCGGGGACCGCTTCGAGGTCCCGCATCGGCTGGTAGAGGTCGATGCTCAGACCGAGGTCCGCGCACCGCACGCGGATCTCCTCGGGGGTGAGCGGGCTGGCCAGCAGGTCGTTCTCGAAGATCTCCACACCGTCGAAGCCGGCCCGGGCGGCGGCCGTCAGCTTCTCGGTGAGGGGACCGCTGAGGGAGACGGTGGCGATGGACGTGCGCACGGCGGTACCTCTTCTCTACGGTGCCTCGGTTCGGCGAGGGGCGCGGACGGCCCCCAGGGCCTGTCCGGCCCTAGGGGGTGTCTCGCCCCCTAGTTCGGGGCGGCCACGGCCCCGGCCAGGTCGGCGATGTCCGCCAGCATCGCGGCGCTGTCCGGCTCGCGTCCGGTGAACAGCCGGAAGGCGTCCACTGCCTGGAATACGGCCATCCCTCCGCCGTCCAGCGTGGCGCAGCCGGCCGCGCGGGCGGTGCGCAGCAGCTCGGTCTCCAGCGGCCGGTAGACCACCTCGGCGACCCACAGGTCGGGGCGGAGCAGGGCGGCGGGGAAGGGCAGGCCGGGATGGGCGGCCATGCCGGTGGGGGTGGCGTGCACGACGCCGTCGGCGTCGGCGAGCAGCGCGGCCAGCCGGTCGGGGCCGGCCGCGGCGGCGCGGCCGTCGCCGAAGTGCCGGGTGAGCGAGTCCGCGAGGGCGGCGGCCCGCTCCGGCAGCGCGTCGACGACCGTCACCCGCTCGGCGCCGAGGGTGAGGGTGGCGTGCGCGACGGCGGCGCCCGCGCCTCCGGCGCCCAGCTGCACCACCCGCTCCAGCGGCGCGTCGGGCAGCCCGCGGGCGAAGGAGGCGGCGAAGCCGGTGACGTCGGTGTTGTGGCCGACGGCGCGGCCGTCCTCGAAGACCACGGTGTTGACCGCGCCCAGCGCCTCGGCCTGCGGGGCGAGGTCGTCCAGGTGGCCGAGGACGAGCTGCTTGCACGGGTGGGTGATGTTCAGCCCGTCGAAGCCGAGGTCGCGGGCGGCGCGCACCAGGTCGCCGACGGCCTCGGGCGGCGCGCCGAGGGTGTCGATGTCGATCAGCCGGTACAGGTAGCGCAGGCCCTGCCGGTCGGCCTCCCGCTGGTGCAGCGCCGGGCTGAGCGAGGGGCCGATGCCGGATCCGATCAGTCCGACGAGATACGAGTCCTGGGCCACGCGGACCTCCTGTGCGGGTCGTCGTCGGCGGCGGCTGCCGGGAGCTGCCTGGGCGCGGCGGCGACGAAGCTAATGTACGAACTAGTACGTTAGTCATAGCAAGCCCACCCCGGCAAGGGAAGCCCCGACCGGCCGCCTTCTAGAATCTCGGCACTGGCCCCTCGCCCGAAGGAACCCGATGACCAGCGTCGACGAACCGGCACGATCAGGCGGGCGCATCCGCGACGCGGCCCGCACCAAGGCCGAGATCCTCGACGTGGCGACCCAGGAGTTCGCCCGGGCCGGCTTCGACGGCGCCCGGGTGGACGAGATCGCCGCCCGCACCCGCACCACCAAGCGGATGATCTACTACTACTTCGGCGGCAAGGAGCAGCTGTTCACGGCTGTTCTGGAGCGCGCGTACGGCGTGATCCGCGAGGCCGAGCAGGAGCTGGACGTCGAGCACCTGGACCCGGTCGCGGCGATCCGGCGGCTGGCCGAGCTGACCTTCGACCACCATGAGCAGCACCCGGACTTCATCCGCCTGGTCAGCATCGAGAACATCCACGACGCGGAACACATCACGGCCTCCGAGGAACTGGGGCGGATGGGCTCGCCGGCGCTGGACGTGATCCGCCGGATCCTGGCGACGGGCCAGGAGTCGGGCCTGTTCACCGCGGATGTCGACGCCGTCGACCTGCACGCGATGATCAGCTCCTTCTGCTTCTTCCGGGTCGCCAACCGGCACACCTTCGGCGCCCTGTTCGGCCGCGACCTGGTCGACCCCGCACAGCGCGAGCACTACCGCGCCATGCTCGGCGACATGGTGATCGCCTATCTGACGGCGGAGCGCGCGACCGACTGAGCCGTGGCGTGCCGCGCGACCGGCCGTGCCGGGCCCGCGCCGTACCGCGCGACCAGCTGATCTCGCCGCGCCGTGCCGCGCGCCCGGCTGATCTCGCCATGCCGTGGCGCGCGACCGGCCGATCTCGCCGTGGCCCGCAGCCGGTTGAGCCTGGCCGTGCAGCGCGGCGGCGACCCTCGCCGGGCGCAGCGGCGCTCCCACTCGGCGAAACCCCTCGGAAATCCCTTCGGCACGACCCCTTGACACGCGCGGAGCAGGGGCGCAGCATCCCTAACCAACCCCGATGTAACTACCCAGTGGGTTAATTAGCCGAGTCCGGCACTTCCCCTCTCCGCTCGACTCCGCCTACGTTGGAGTCCCCCGAAGGAGCCGCCGTGTCCGTTTCGTCCCCTGCCTCCGCAGCCCCGCCCGGCCAGCCGAAGAAGGCCGCCACCGCCGCCTGGATAGGCAGCGCCCTGGAGTACTACGACTTCTTCATCTACGGCAGCGCCGCCGCCCTGATCTTCCCGGAGGTCTTCTTCGACGAGTCCGACCCCGCCACGGCGACCCTGCTGTCGCTGGCCACCTTCGGTGTGGCGTACGCGGCCCGGCCGGTCGGCGCGTTCTTCCTCGGCCACTACGGCGACCGGCTCGGCCGCAAGAAGATCATGGTCTTCACGCTGATGCTGATGGGTCTGTCGACCTTCCTCATCGGCTGTCTGCCCACCCGCGACCAGGTCGGCACCCTAGCGCCGGTCCTGCTGGTGCTGTGCCGCGTCCTGCAGGGCATCTCCGCCGCCGGCGAGCAGGCCAGCGCCAACTCCATGACGCTGGAACACGCGCCACCGGGCCGCCGCGGCTTCTTCACCAGCTTCACCCTCAGCGGCACCCAGGGCGGCCAGCTGCTGGCCACGCTGGTCTTCATCCCGATCGCCGCGCTGCCCGAGGAGCAGCTGCTGTCGTGGGGCTGGCGCGTGCCGTTCTGGCTGAGCGTCGCGGTCGCCGTGGTCGGCTGGGTGATCCGCCGGAAGCTGGACGAGACGCCGGCCTTCGCGCAGCAGGCCGCCACCGAGGGGGTCGCGAAGCTGCCGCTGGCGATCCTGATGCGCGAGCACTGGGCCGACGTGCTGCGGGTGGTCGCGGGCGCCCTGATCGCCTCGGTCAGCACCATCTTCACGGTGTGGGCGCTGGCGTACGCGACCAGCGACTCGGTCGGCATGAGCCGCTCCGGCATGCTCTGGGTGGGCGCGCTGGCCAACGTCGTCGCGCTCGTCGCGATCCCGCTGTGGGCGACCCTGTCGGACCGCATCGGCCGCCGCCCGGTCTACCTGATCGGCGCGGTCGGCAGCGCGGGGGCGATGTTCCTGTACCTGTGGGCCATCTCCACCGGCTCCTACCCGCTGACGATGCTGCTCGGCGTCATCGCCTTCGGTGTCGTCTACAGCGCCGCGAACGGTGTCTGGCCGTCCTTCTACGGCGAGATGTTCACGACCCGGGTGCGGCTGTCCGGCATGGCGATCGGCACCCAGATCGGTTTCGCCGTGGCCGGTTTCGCCGTGACGTTCGCCGCGCAGATCGCGGGCCCCGACGGCGACGACTGGTTCTCGGTGGCCCTGTTCACCGCGGCGCTGTGCGTCCCGCCGGTGATCGCCGCGCTCTCGGCCCGCGAGACGCACCGGGTGCCGACGGAGGCCCTCGGCGAGCGGACGCCCGCGGAGGCGGCCCGCCCGGAGACGGTGGCCGCCTGACCCGGCCCCGCCGGTGAGCCACCGGACGCGCGGGACGCGTCCGGTGGCTCCCTCTTGAATCTGACACCAGTGTCAGGCTGGAGCCTGCCGGCATGCGAAACCGGACTCTCCGCGCCGGCACCACCGCCCACGCATCGGCGGCGGCACCGGCCCGACTCCCCCTGACCGCCCTCCTCGCCCTGGCCACCGCCGTCTTCGTCACCAGCCTCACCGAGACCCTGCCCGCGGGTGTGCTGCCCGCGATGAGCACCGACCTCGGGGTGGGTGAGAGCGCGATGGGACAGTCGGTGACCGTGTACGCGATCGGTACGGCCCTCACGGCGATCCCGCTGTCCGCGGCCACCGCGCACTGGCGGCGCAAGCGGCTGCTGCTGACGGCGATGGCGGGGTTCGCCGTCGCCAACACGGTCACCGCGGCGTCGGCGAGCTATCCGCTGACCATGGCGGCCCGTTTCACGGCCGGGGTGGCCGCGGGGCTCGCCTGGGCGCTGCTCGCCGGCTACGCCCGCCGCCTGGCACCCCCCGCCCTCCAGGGCAAGGCCGTCGCGGTCGTCATGACCGGCATCCCGGTGGCCCTGTCGCTCGGTGTGCCCGCGGGCACGTACCTGGGCGGGGCACTGGGCTGGCGGTCGGCGTTCTGGCTGATGACGGCGGTCACCGCGGCACTGCTCGGCTGGATCGCGCTGGGCGTCCCGGACCGGCCGGGGGTGTCACGCAGCGGCAAGGGCCTGGCGAGGGGTGCGCTTGGCGGAAGCGGCGCTGGCGACGGGGACGTCGCGGGCGGCGGGCACGGCGCCGGCGGCAAGCACAGCGCGGGCGACGGGAACGGCGCCGACGGCAAGGACAGCGCGGGCCGCAGGGACGGCCAGGGCGACGGGAGGAGCCGGCAAGGTCGGAGGAGCCGGGGCGGCCGGAGAAGCCGGGGTAGCCGGGCGGTGGGTGTGCTCGCCGTGCCCGGGGTGCTGCCGGTGCTGTTCGTGACCCTCGTCCTCGTACTGGCGCACACCGTCCTGTACGCCTACATCGCCACGTTCCTCGACCGGTACGGCATGGGCGAACGCGCCGACCTGGTGCTGCTGGTGTTCGGCGGCGCCTCGCTGCTGAGCATCTGGGCCGTCGGCGCCCACATCGACCGCCGGCTGCGCGCGCTCACGGTGGCGAGCACCCTGCTGATCGGCGTGGCGGCGGCACTGCTGGCCGGCTACGCCGACACCCCGGCGCTGGTGTGGACGGCGGCGGCGCTGTGGGGGCTCGGCTGGGGCGGGGTGCCGACCCTCCTGCAGACCGCCGCCGCCGACGCGGCCGGTGAACGGGCGGACGCGGCCCAGGCGGCGCTGGTCACGCTGTGGAACGCGGCGATGGCGGCCGGCGGGCTGGTCGGCGGCCTGCTGCTCGACCTGTTAGGCGCGACCGCGTTCCCGTGGAGCGTGCTGGTGCTGCTGGTGCCGGTCCTGGCAGTGGTGGTGGGGGCGCGCAGGCACGGCTTTCCGGGGGCGCGGCGCGAGTCCTGAGGCCGGCCGGCCCCCGCTCAGCCGATGACCACGACACGCGCCCAGGCCGGCGGGGTGTCCGGGACGTAGTCGGGGTTCTCCTCGTCCGCGGCGCCGGCCGGCCGGGGGAAGAGGCCGACGACGGTACGGCAGGGCGGCGGGGCCGAGGGCCAGGGTGTCTGGCCGTCCGTGAGGGCGACGATGACGTCGGGGCGGGGGCCGGAGCGGAGCGCGCGGCTGAAGCCGGAGCGCAGGTCCGTGCCCCCGCCGCCGACCAGCTCGATGTTCTCGGCGCGGCAGATCGGTACGGCGACCCCGGCCGCCGCGTCGCAGGAGACCACCGAGACCAGGTCCCGCCGCCCGCCCACCGCCCGGGTGATCGCAGCCACCTCGAGCAGCGCGCTGCCCAGCTCGGCGTCGCTCACCGACCCGGAGGTGTCGATCACGACGCAGACCCGGGGCGGTGTACGGCGCAGGCTCGGCAGCAGCACGCCGGGGACACCGGCCGAACGCCGGGACGGGCGCCGGTAGCTGTGGTTCTCCCCCGCCCCCGCCGCACCCGTCGCGGACCGCACCGCCGCGCCCAGCAACTGCCGCCACGGCTGCGGCGGATGGAACGCCTCGTCCGCCCACCGCCGCCATCCCTCCGGAGCGTCGCCCGGCCGCCCCTTGATCCCCTCGGCGACCCGGAAGCGGACCGCGTCCCGCTGCTGCCTGCTCAGCCCGTGCGCCCCGCCGGGTCCCAGCTCCCACGGCCGCACCTGTCCGTCGGCCCCGCTGCCGCAGTCAAGCCAGGCCGGCTCCGCGGCGAGCCCGGACATCGACGACCGCCCCAGGTACTCCTCCATGAGCAGCCCCTCGGGCAGCCGCAGCAGCGACGGGAGCACCGCCCCGGAGGGCCGGGGCAGACCGTCGCCGTAGATGTCGTCGTTGATCTCGAAGTCCGCCGCGATGTTCCGCCGCAGCCGCTCGCCCGGCCCGTGTTCGCCGTGCTCGCGCGCGTACCGCTCACCGCGCGCGTGATGGTCCCGGAGCAGATGGGACACCTCGTGCACCCAGACGCCCGCCAGTTCCTCTACCGGGGTGCGCGCCACGAAGCCGGGAGAGACGTAGCAGCGCCAGTGCGCGTCCACCGCCATCGTCGGCACCGAGCGGTCCTCCACCACGTGCAGCGCGAAGAGCGCGGCGGCCAGATAGGGACGGACCTTCACCGCGTGCAGCCGCGCGGCCAGCAACTTCTCGGTGTCGAGGCGGAGTCCGGGCGGGTTGTCGGGCTGGTTGCCGGGCCGACCGCCGCCGGCCGGCGGCCCCGGCACGGTGACCCGCACCGGGCGCGGGGGCGCGGGCGGTGACATCGGGCGGGGCAGCGGACGGGGTGGTGTGGGAGGGGACGTCGGGCGGGGCAGCGGACGGGGTGGTGTGGGCGGGGACGTCGGGCGCGGTTCCGCCGCGCGCTTGGCGGTCCCCGTCATCGGCCCGCCCCCTTCGCGCGCCCCGCCTCGGCCGCCTCGGCGCGGCCCACCGACCGGTCCGCCCGCTGTGCGAGACCGATCACCCCGGCCAGCCGCTCCACCGCCTCCGGTACCTCCCAGTCGTCGCGCCGCAGTCCCGCCAGCGCCGTCGCCGGGGCGACCAGCAGGTCGGGGGCGCCGGTCTCCAGCGCCCTGACCAGCACCGCCCAGCCCGCCTCCCACCGCTCCCGCTCCGGCCGCGCCCCGACCGCGGCCACCACCGCCTCCAGCGCCGCCTGCCGCAGATCGCCGCGCTCCGGCAGCTCGGCGGCGGCCGGATCGGCGAGCAGCGTCTCCGGGTCCGGCAGGTCCATCCGGTCCAGGTGGGCGAGGAGTTCGAGACCGGGCCCGTCCCCCACCGCGCCCCGCACCAGCAGCGCCAGCACCTCCCGGGAGACGGAGGCCGCCGTGCCGAACGCCAGCAGGGTCATCGCGGCCTCCCAGCTCCGCGGCGACGGCCAGGCACCGCCGCGCCGCGTCTCGGTGCTCGGCAGCCGGTGGATCAGTGTCGGACGGGCCTCCAGGAAACCGCAGACCGCGCGGCGGGCGTAGGCCACCGCCTCCGGCAGCAGCTCCGGCGCCAGCCGGGGCAGCTCGGCGCGGGGCCAGACACCGCCGAGGCCGCGCACCACCACCTCCCGGTCGTGCACCCAGTACAGGTGCACGAAACGGTTGGCCAGCGGCGGGCTCAGCTCCCACCCGTCCGCCGCCGACGCGCGCGGATTGGCGGCGGCCACGATCCGCACTCCCGGCGGCAGTTGCAGCGCCCCGACCTTCCGCTCCAGGACGACCCGGAGCAGCGCGGCTTGGACGGCAGGGGTGGCGGTGGAGAGTTCGTCCAGGAAGAGCAGCCCTCGCCCGGCGCGCACGAGTTCCACGGCCCACTGCGGCGGCGCCATCGGCACCCCCCGCACCGCCGGATCGTCGCCCACGATGGGCAGCCCGGAGAAGTCGGTCGGCTCGTGGACGCTCGCGATCACCGTGGTCAGCGGCAGGTCGAGGGAGGCCGCGAGCTGCGTCAGGGCCGCGGTCTTGCCGATGCCGGGCTCGCCCCAGAGCAGCACGGGCAGATCGGCCGCGACCGCCAGGGTCAGCGCTTCGAGCTGTTCGTCGGGGCGCGGCTCGGTGGTGGTCGTACGCAGAAGGGTCAGCAGGTGCTCGGCGAGCGCGAGTTGGGGGTCGGTGCCGGTCGCGTCGGCGCGGGCGTCGGCAGTGGTGGGGGTGGGGGCAGGGGTGGGTTCGAAGGTGACGGCGTCGGAGAGCGGGGTGGCGGGCAGGAGGGTGCTGGAAGTCATGGGCATCACCTGGGGTGGTCGGGTCCGGGACACGCGGATGCGCGCACACGGGGACAGGGCGGGAAGTCAGGAAACCGACACGTCGGCTGGGAGTCGGCTGTGAGCCGGTACGGGCGGTCGGTCAGTGGTTCAGCGAGCCAGACCGGTGCGGGGCCGGGCCCGGCTGCTCCGCTTGCGGTGCAGTTCGAACGGCGTACGGCGGTCGAAGCGGGGGCGGTGGCCCCTCTCCGCTGCCCCCGCGCCCGAGGTGTTCACGCTGCCGGCCGTACCGGCGGCAGGGTGTTCGGCGATCAGGCCGGCGCGGAAGAGCCCGTGGTCGATACGGCGGGCGGCGGCCGATTCCAGCGCCTCCCGGAGCGGCCCGTCGCGCAGGACCGCGGCGGGGCCGAGCAGCCCTTCGACCACTGCCAGCGCTCCCGCCACGTCACCGTGGCCGAGCCGTTCCCGGACCGCGGGCAGCGCCTCGGGGCTGCGGTGCACCGCGTCGATCGCGCGCAGGCACGGCAGCGGCGGTCCGCCGAGCGCCACCAGCAGTTCCTCGCGGCGCAGTTGGTCCGGGTCGTGGTCGACCGCCGTCAGCACCCCGTCCCGCAGCGCGATCCGGTGGACCTCGCCGCGGCACTCCACCCGGTGCGGATCACCGCCCGGCTCGGGCCCTGAACCGTTCGCCACCGCCGATCCGGCGATCACCACCGGCGCCGATACCGACGCCGATACCGACGTGGGTGCCGACGCCGGTCGTGACGACGGCCCCGCCACCACGCCCATCACCGCTCCCGTCACCGTTCCCGCCACCGCTTCCACCGTCGTTCCCGCCGCCGCCAAGCCCGCGGCGACCAGCGGATGCAACCGGTCGGCAGTGATCAGCCCGGCCCGCAACAGCTCCAGGTCGGGAAGGACCCGGGCCGCCGCCTCCGGCAGAACCGGAAGCGCGGCGACCTCCTGCGGTGGCAGTGGCTCCCGCTGCGGCCGGCAGGTCGGGGCGTGGCTGTCGTCGGGGGCGACGAGTTCGAGGACGGCGTGGCTCCGCGCGCCGAGCCGCACGGTGAAGGCGCCGCGGGGACGGCCCTCGGCCCGCAGCAGCAGTTCCGCCTCGGCGGCCCAGCTCTCCCAGGCCCATGAGTCGTCGGGGACGGCGGGCCGGTCGGGCGGCGCCGTGCCGGGCACTCCGCCCGCACCGCACCGCCGCGCCAGTTCGCCGCTGTGCCCGGCGTCCCAGAGGTGCCGATGCAGGTCGAGCCGGAAACGGCGGTCGGGATGCGGGTGCGGGTGGTGTCCGGGGGTGCTGTGCCCGGACTCCTCCCACAGGGCGAGCGAGATGCGCTGTCCGGCGTCCGCCCAGGCCGGCGGTGTCCGTACGACGAGTTGCAGTGCGGTCGGGCCGCGGCTGCGGTAGCGCGCGAGGGAGAGGGTGAGGCCGGGCCGGAGCCGCCCGTCGGGGGCGATCCGGGGCATGTGCCAGCGCAGCAGATCCGGCGCCAGTCGGCGCAGGTCGGTACGGAGGCGGGCGGCGAGCTCGGTGCCGTGGCGGTGGCGCACGGCGCGCAGATCGAGGTCGACGTCGATACGGGCGGCGGCGCAGGCGCCCGCCCAGTCACCGACCGCACGCCGTGCGGTCGCGATCTCGATCATGGACAGTGGCACGGCGTACTGACGCACGCGCTGCCACATCGACAGGCGGGACGGAATCGCGTTCGCGAGGTGATGTGCCATCAGCACTCACCTTGCGCGGACGATTCCCCCAATCCGTATGAGGAGAAGGTCTTCATCGCCGTCATCATAAGCACCGCGATGTTGATCTGTCAGTCCTCTTATGCGCCTTGACGCCGGGGGATCCCGTACGCCCGCTCGACCCGCAGTCGCAGCACCAGGCGCCGGTCGCGGACCATGGCGGCCCGGTAGTCGTCCCAGTCGGGGTGCTCGCCCCGGACGTCGCGGTAGAGCCGGATCAGCTCCTCGACCGTCTCGTCGTACGGGTCCTGCGCGACGGGCGAGAGGTCGGCCGTGCCCTCGGCGACCGCGTACGCCCATCGGTCGGCGGTGGTGACGTGGTACGACGCGCGGGGGTCCCGGCGCAGGTTGCGGGTCTTGGCGCGGTCGTCGGTGAGGGAGACGCGGATGGTCCGCTCGTCCGGGTAGTAGGCGTGGTTCACGTTCGACAGCTGGGGCCGGCCGTCGCGCTTGAGGGTGACGAGCACTCCGTCGTGGCCTTCGGCGAGCAGCGTGAGCAGGGCGTCCTGGGTCATGTCTGGATCAACTCCCTCGGCTCGGGCCCGCATTCCCTGTCTGCCATCGTGCCACCGACAGCGGCGGTAGACACTGTCTACGACACCTGGTAGACAGTGTCTATGAACGATCCGGAGCAGGGCCTGCGCGCCCGGTTGGTCGACGTCGGCGTGGATCTGGTGAGCCGGGAGGGTGCCCAGGCGCTGACCCTGCGGGAGATCGCCCGCCGGGCCGGCGTCTCGCACGGGGCGCCGCGCCGCTACTTCCCCACCCATCTGGAACTGCTGTCCGCGATCGCGCGGCGCGGCTTCGACGCGCTGGGCGAGCGGACCGGGGACGCGATCGGCGACGGCACGGCGAGCCCGCGCGAGCAACTGGCCGCGCTGGGGCGGGCGTATCTGGAGTTCGCGCTCGGCAACCCCGGTATGTACGAGCTGATGTTCCGTCACGACCTGCTGGAGAGCGGCCATCTGGGGCTGCGCGACACCAGCCTGCCGCTCTTCGGCGCGCTGGTGGACCTCGTCGGCCGGGTGCGCCCCGACGCCGACGCGCGGGCCGTCGCGGGCGCGCTCTGGGCGAACCTGCACGGCATCGCCCAGCTGTGGAGCTGGGGAAGCCTCCAACTGGCCACCGGCTCGCACGACTTCGAGCCTCTGCTGCGCACCGCCCTGGACGCCCACCTCGGCCCCGGGGCCGAACGGTGAACCGCCCGCTGACGCTGGTGAGCAGCGTGGCCGGAGCGGTGGTCGTCGCCCTCGACGGCACCGTCCTCACCGTGGCACAGCCCACGCTCCAGCGGGACCTCGGAGCGTCGTTCGCGCAGGTGCAGTGGACCACCACCGGCTATCTGGTCGCGGTGGCCGCGCTCCTGGTGTTCGCGGGCCGGCTCGGCGACCGCTACGGGCACCGGCGCCTCTACGGCCTGGGCATGCTCGGCTTCGGCGCCGCGTCCGCCGCCATCGCGGCGGCTCAGGACATCGGCTGGGTGATCGGACTACGCGTCGTCCAAGGGGTGTTCGGTGCGCTGCTCCAGCCCGCGACGCTCGGCATGCTGCGTGCCGCCTATCCGCCCGACCGGCTGCGCGCGCCGCTCGCCGTGCGCACCGCCGCGATCGGCGTGGCGGCCGCGGCCGGGCCGGTCCTGGGCGGCGCGCTGGTGACGGAGCTGGGCTGGCGGGCGGTGTTCCTCCTGCATGTCGTCCCGGCGTTCGCGTTCGGCGCGCTCGCCCTGGCCACGCGTACCCCCGAGCCGCCACGGACCGCCGTACGGCTGGACCTGCCCGGCGCGCTGCTGCTGGCGCTCGCGCTCGCCGCCCTGGTCCACGGCCTCGCCGCGTCCACCGGAGCCGTCCCGGCCCTCGCGGTGGCCGCGGTCGCCGGCGCGGCCTTCGTACGCCACGAGCGGCGCACGGCGAGCCCTCTGCTGCCGGCGGACGTCGTGCGCTCGGCGGCGGTCGGTCCCGCGCTCGGCGTCCTGGTGACCGCCTCGGCCGCCCTGCACGGCACGCTCTTCCTCTCCGTCTACCTTCTCCAGGGCGCCCTCGGCCTGGACCCGTTCGAGACGGCGCTGCGCAGTCTTCCGCTCGCCGTACTGATGATCACGGCCGCGGCCGTCAGCCCGGTCCTGCTACGACGGTCAGGCGCCCGGCGGACCATCACGGCAGCCACCGCCCTGCTCGCCGCCGGGATCACACTCCTGTCCGCCGCGTCCGGGACGCTCGCGCTGTGCTGCGGATTCGCGCTGGCCGGAGCCGGTTTCGGCACGGTGATGGTGGCGGCGACCCACGTCGTCGTCCGCCATGCCGCCGTGGAGTCGGCCGGAGCGGCGGGCGGCCTCCAGCAGACCGCGCTGAACATCGGCCCGGCCCTCGGAGTGGCCACGGCCACCCTCCTCACCACCTCCGGCTCCCTGCGCTTCCCCCTCCTCGCCCTCGCGGCACTGGCCGCGACGGGTTCCCTGATCGCCCTCGCACTGCCGCCGCGTCCGGGTGCGACCGGTGAGGCCGGCGGAACGAAGGAGGTTGATGAGGCGGACGGGGCTGTGAGAAGCGGTGAGGCAGGGGGCGGCTCTGGCGGCTCTGGCGGCTCTGGCGGGGTGCCGAGCGTGGAGGTGCGGTGACGGTGTCGTGGCGGGGGGCGGGGGGCGGGGTGAGCGGCCTGACGCGGGCTGGCGCCGGGCGGGGGGGCGGGCAGGTGAGGTCGGGCGTCCTGACGCCGAACCGGTCGGCCTGAGCGCCAGGCACTGGTCAGCCGAAGGCGGTCCACGAACGGCACAAACGCCACCCAACACCCCCGACCTCACCTCGACACGCCGTCCCACCTCGGCCTCCCGCGTACCCCTCCCGTGGCTCCTGCGGGACGATGAGGTCTGAGGGCGCTTCCACGGGGTATGCCCGATCGCACCTCGACGAACGTGATCGGAGGAGAGCGATGGCAGAGCTGCGACTGGAGGTCGAGCCGGAGCAGGCAGGGCTGGACGTGAAGGCGCTCGGGCGGCTGGACCGGCATCTGGCCCGCCAGGTGGACGCGGGGCGGCTGCCCGGGTTCCTCGTGGCGGTGGCGCGCGGCGGACGGGTCGCCCACCTCACGACCTACGGGCACCGCGATGTCGCGGCCGGGCTGCCCGTGCGGCCGGACACGCTCTGGCGGATCTACTCGATGACGAAGCCGGTCACCGCGGTGGCCGCGCTGCTGCTGGTGGAAGAGGGCCGGCTGTCGCTGGACGACCCGGTCGCCCGGCATCTGCCGGAGTTCGCCGACGCCCGCGTCTACGTCGAGGGCTCCGGCGAGTCGACCCGCACCCGCCCGGCCGCCGGCCCGATACGGATCCGGCACCTGATGACCCACACCGCGGGCCTGACCTTCGCCTTCTACCACTCCCACCCGGTCGACGCCCTCTACCGCGACGCCCGTCTGGACTCGTCGGTGGCACCCGGCACCGACCTGGCCGGCACGGTCGAGGTGTACGCGCGGATGCCGCTCCAGTTCGAGCCGGGCACGCAGTGGAACTACTCCGTGGCCAGCAATGTGCTGGGCCGGATCATCGAGGTGGTGTCGGGCAAGCCACTGGACGTGTTCTTCGCCGAGCGGATCTTCCAGCCGCTCGGCATGCCGGACGCGGGCTTCCAGGTCGACGACGAACAGGCCACGCGGCTCGCCGAGTTGTACGGCGAGAAGGAGGACGGCAGCGGCATCGAGCCGATCGCCGGGCTGCCGCTGCGCGGTCGACCGCGGTTCCTGTCCGGCAGCGGCGGCATGGTGGCGAGCGCCTACGACGTCCACCGCTTCATGGAGATGCTGCGCCGCCGCGGCGAACTGGACGGCGTGCGGCTGCTGGCGCCGGAGACGGTCGACCTGATGACGTCCAACCACCTGCCCGGCGGCGCCGATCTGCGTGCCTTCGGCAGCCGTCCCGCCCACGACGAGCCCGGCAACGACGGCGTCGGCTTCGGGCTCGGGGTGTCGGTGGTGATCGACCCGTCCCGCACCCGGGCGCCGTCGGGCCTCGGCACGTTCGGCTGGAGCGGGGTGGCGACCACCACCTTCTGGGTGGACCCGAGCCGGGATCTGACCGTGCAGTTCATGACGCAGCTGCGGCCGCGCCGTTCGCACACGCTGTACCCGGAGCTCAAGCGCCTGGTCCACGAGGCGGTCGCCCCGGTGTCGCACGCCTCGCCGCGCTAGCCGCGGGCGAACCAGCGGGCCGTCCCGGGCCGGTGTCCGCCGCACCGCGCCCGGGAGCCCGGCCCCGCGTCAGGACCAGTGCGCGACCGCGTCCAGGTGCGGCAGATGGTGGTCCAGGCGCTCCCGCTTCGTCCGCAGGTAGGTGATGTTGTTCTCGCACGGCGGGATCAGCAGCGGCACCTGCTCGGCGATCTGTATGCCGTGCCGCAGCAACGCCTCTCGTTTGCGCGGGTTGTTGGACATCAGCCGCACCGAGCGCACGCCCAGGTCGCGCAGGATCTCGGCGGCCACGCCGTAGTCGCGGGCGTCCACCGGCAGGCCGAGCGCCAGATTCGCCTCGACCGTGTCCAGGCCCTCCGCCTGGAGCGCCATCGCCCGCAGCTTGCCGAGCAGCCCGATGCCCCGGCCCTCGTGCCCCCGCAAGTAGACGACGACACCGGCGCCTTCGGCGACCACCGCGCGCAGTGCCGACGCCAGTTGGTCGCCGCACTCGCAGTGCTGCGAGCCGAACGCGTCGCCGGTGAGGCACTCCGAGTGCAGCCGGGTGAGGACGTTCTCCGCGCCGAGATCGCCGTGGACCAGGGCCACTTGTTCGTCGCCGCGCTCGTGGTCGAGATAGCCGACCGCCTGGAATTGCCCGTACACGGTGGGCAGCGGGGCATTCACGACGCGTTCCACACCGGTGCGCTGCGTCGACTTCCCGCCGATTACGCCGAGGTTTTCTGTCATGATCTGAGTTCCTAAGCAGAGACGAAAGGCCGTGAGATTATGAATGGTTCGGGTCTGTTGCCGGCGGACACCACGGAGGACGTTCGCGCGCGCGGCGCGGGAGCGCCCCGGCAGGTCGCCGTCCTACCGGTCGGGAGCTTCGAGCAGCACGGCCCGTACCTGCCGCTGGCCACCGACACGCTGGTCGCGTGTGCCGTCGCGCGGGAGATCGCCGCCGCGTACCCGGTGCACCTGCTCCCGCCGGTGACGATCTCCTGCTCGCACGAGCACGCGGCCTGGCCGGGAACCGTCAGCATCTCCTCGGTGACCCTTCACGCGGTGGTACGGGACATAGCGGCGTCGCTGCGCCGCTCGGGCGTCGAGGCCCTGGTGCTGGTCAACGGCCACGGCGGCAACTACGTCCTGGGCAACGTCGTCCAGGAGTCCTCCGCGCGGGGCGAGCGGATGGCGCTGTTCCCGGCCGCGGAGGACTGGGAGGCGGCGCGGGAGCGGGCGCGGGTGGACAGCTCGCTGCTCACCGACATGCACGCGGGCGAAATAGAGACCTCCATCCTTCTGCACTCGCATCCGGAATCGGTGCGGCCCGGTTACGAGACCGCCGATTTCATCGCCGACGACCGGCGTCATCTCCTCACCACCGGTATGTCCGCCTATACCGATTCGGGAGTCATAGGCCGGCCTTCACTGGGCACCGCGGAAAAGGGGAAGGAACTGCTGGCGAGCCTGGTGGATTCCTTCGCCGCGTATTTCACACTGCTCACCGAGGAAGCGGACAGCGCCGGTATCGGCCGGCAACGGACGGCGGACGAACGCGGATAGCGATCCACCGCGGGAGGATGCTCCGGTACGGCGGGCAGCGCGCCGCCCGTCGTACCGGACCGCCGCCGGGATCCGCGCCGGCGGGCGACGAGGACGACGGCGCCCGGCAGGCTCGCCGCGAGTCCGAGCACCCCGTAGACGACGGCGACCGCGAGCCCGTCGCCCGCGCCGAGGCCGGCGGCGCCGAACGCCCAGGCGGTGACGCCCTCCCGGGGGCCCCAGCCGCCGACGTTCAGCGGCAGGCTCATCGCCAGCAGCGCGAGCACCGCCAGCGGCAGCAGGACGGCCGGTGAGGCGTCGGTGCCGGTGGTCCGGGCGGCGAGCAGGAACAGGGCGAGGTGCCCGGCGAGCGCGACCAGCGACCAGAGAGCGACGCCCGGGCCGTTGCGGCGCGAGAGCAGGGCCTCGCGGAACTCGCGCGCGAGGGCGCGGCCACGGCCGGGCGCCTGGGTCCCGCGGTTCATCCGCAGGGCGAGGACGACCGCGAGCGCGCCGAGCAGGGCGATCGCGGCCGGCAGCAGCAGCTGCCGCGCCTGCGTCCGCACGGGGGACGGCACGATCAGCAGCACCACCGCGCCCGCCACGACCAGCACGGCCTGCCCGGCGGTCCGCTCCAGCACCACCGCCCGCAGGCCTCGGCCGAGGTCCCCGGCGCTGCGCCCGTGCCGCACGGCGCGGTGCACATCGCCGACGACCCCGCCGGGAAGCGCCGCGTTCAGGAACAGCGCGCGGTAGTAGTCGGCCACCGCCGGGCCGTACGGCAGTCGGATGCCGAGCCCCCGGGCCACCAACTGCCAGCGCCGGGCGCAGCAGGCGGTGGTGACGGTCCCGATGCCGACGGCACCGAGCAGCGCGGGCCCGTCGATACGCCGCAGCCCGTCCAGGAAGACACCGGTGCCCAGCCTCCAGAGGAGGACGGCGAGGACGGCGGTACCGGCGAGGGTGCCGAGGTGCGCACGCAGGCGTGGCTTTCGTGGGGGCGCTGGGTTCCCGGCGGCACTCGGTGGTGCAGGGTTCCCGGCGACGCCCGGTGACGCGGTGTTCCCGGCAGCCCTCGGTGGCGCGATGTTCCCGGCGGCCTCCGGTGACGCGGCGTTCGCGGCAACCCCCGATGACGCGGCGTTCCCGACGGCCCTCGGTGACGCGGCGTTCCCGACGGCTCCCGACGACCCGGCATTCCCGGCGGCCCCCGATGGCGCGGCATTCCCTGCAGCCCCCGATGACGCGGCGTTCCCGGCAGCCGTCGGTGACACGGTGTCCCCGGCGGCACCGGGTGGCGCGGCGTTCCAGGCGGCACCGGGTGGCGCGGCGTTCCCGGCCGCTCCCGGAGACGCGACGTTCCCGCCGGCCCCCGGCGACGCGGTGTCCCCGGCAGCCCCCGTTGACGCGGTCACGATTCCCCGCCGGTCGGGCGGGCCAGGGCCAGGAGGTCGCTGTGGTGGACGGTGACCCGCAGCTCGCCCGCCGCGCACGCGGCCAGGCGTGCCGCCAGGTACTTCCCGGCGCGTTCCGCCAGTTCGGGGCGCTGCTCGACGGCGGCGCCGACCCAGCCACGGAGCCACTGGACCGTGAGCGCCGCGTCGCCGGGGCCGAGCCGCCACGCACTGGGCCGCACCTGGACCGTGGCACCGTGGGCGGCGAACGCCTCGCAGGCCACCGTGACCGCGTCCGGGCCGAGCAGTCCGGCGCGCCGCTGGTGGGCGTTGAACGCCTCGGTGATCTCCTGGTCCAGCGGATCGGCCGGGCTGAGGTCGACCCGGCCGGCCACGGACAGGGTGAGCAGCGCCGGAGCCCCCGCCCCGGCGCAGGCCGCGGCGAGCACGTCGACCTCCTCGCGGGTGAGGACGTCCAGCAGCGCGGACGCCGTCACGAGGGAGGCGCCGCCGAGGCTGTCCGGGGTGAGCCGGGCGATGTCGCCGCGCCGGGTCTCGACGGTGACGCGGCTGCCGTCGGCGGCGGCGCGCGGGGAGGCGACGGCGGCGAAGTGCAGCAGGTAGGGGTCGCGGTCGTGCAGGATCCAGTGCTGGGCGCCGTCGAGCCGGGGCGCGAGCCAGCGGCCCATGGAGCCGGTGCCGCAGCCCAGGTCGTGGACGACCAGCCCGCCGGACCGTCCGGGCAGGTTGGCGAGGCGGATGCGCAGCGGGTCCAGCAGGTCCGCGGCCCGCGCCGCCGCGTCGGCCGGCTCCCGCAGTTCCAGCCACTCGGGCGCGTACCGCGGCGGCTGCTGCGGCTGTGCGGCGTCGACGTCGTCCCGCAGCCGTACGGTGGGCCGCTCGCCGGGCCGCTCGCCTTCCCCGTCACCTGGCTGCCCACCGGGCCGCGCGATCTCCGGCTCACCCGGCCGGGCGGCGGCCCCGGAGGCCCGTACCACCGCGGATCCGGAGCCCCGTGCCGCATCGGGCCCGGAAGCCCGTACCACCGCGGACCCGGAGGGCCGCACCCCCTCAGGCCCTGAGGCCCGTTCCGCCGCCGGCTCTGAGGCCCGTACCGTTGTCGGTCCGGCGCCGGGCAGCGCGGCGGGGCCCGCCGTGCCGCGGGCCGCGGCGTCCGGCTGTGCCGGGATCGCACCGCCGCGCGGTGTCGTCGTCCGGGTGTCGCTCATGCCGCCCTCCGCGGTTCACTGGGGAGCCGGCTCAGCACACCGGCGACAGACTTGGCGGTGGCGGCCCAGCCGACCAGCGCGGCCCGACGGCCCCGCGCGGCGGCCTTCAGCCGGCGGCGCACATCCGCCTCACCGAACCAGCCGCGCAGTTCGGCGGCGAGCGCGGCCGGGTCCTCCGGCGGCACGAGGATGCCGGGCACCCCGCCGTCGGGGGCGCGGCCGACCGCTTCCGGCAGCCCGCCGACGTCCGTGGCCAGCACCGGGACACCGCGCGCGAGCGCTTCCGTGACCGCCATGCCGTACGTCTCGGCGTACGACGTGAGGACCATCAGGTCGGCGGCGGCGTAACTGGCGTCGAGGTCGGCGCCGGACTGCGGCCCCGCGAGATGGATCCGGCCGGTGAGGCCGTACCCGTCGATCAGCGACCGCAGCCGGGCGACGTACTCCGGGTCCTGCGTCAGTCCCCCGACGCACACACAGCTCCACGGCAGGTCGGTCACCGCGGCCAGCGCCTCCACCAGCCGGTGCTGGCCCTTGCGCGGGGTGACGGCGGCGACGCACAGCAGCCGCGACACGCCGTCGGTGCCGGACGCGACGGGCGCGATGTCGGCGCCGGGGGCGGCGACATGGACGCGGTCGGGGGCCAGCCCGTGGTGGGAGACCAGGCGGCGGACCGCCCAGTCGCTGGTGGCGATCACCGCCGGGACGGCCCGCAGTACCGTCCGCTCGCCGGCGTCCAGTTCGGCGGCGATCTCGGGCGTGAGGCCCGTCTCGTCACCGAGCGGGAGGTGGACGAGGACGGCGAGCCGCAGCCGCTCCGCCTCGGGGACGACGATCTCGGGGACGCCGCAGGCGACGAGCCCGTCGAGGAGGACGACCGCGCCGTCCGGCAACTGCCGCAGCGTCCGCGCCAGTTCGGTGCGGGCGGCGGCCGCCGGGCGGGGCCAGGTCCCGGTCACCAGATGGCGCTGGACCTGCCAGCCGAAGCCGGGCAGGTCCAGGCTGATCCGGCGGTCGTAGGCGTTGCCGCCGCTCGGCGCGGCCGGGTCGTCGACGCCGCCCGGCATCACGAAGTGCACGGTCCGCAGGGACATACGGACGATCTCCGCGCCCGCCAGGGCGGTCGACTGCACCGGCACATAGCGCAGCGGTGGGCTCGAACCGGTGTCCGGCAGCTCCGGAGCGGCACTCGCCGCACTCGCCACACTCGCCGCGCTCTGTTCGATCGTCGCGTCGGTCACAGGGCACGCTCGTAACTCGCCCAGGCGACATGCGATTCGTGCAGGGTGACGGTGATGCCCGCGAGGCCCCGCGCGCCCTCGCCGAGCGTGCCCTTGTGCACCCGCTCGGCGAGCCGGTCGGCGATCACCTTCGCCAGGAACTCGGTGGAGGTGTTGATTCCGGCGAAGTCGGGCTCGTTGTCGAGGTTGCGGTAGTTCAGCTCGGCGACGACCGCGCCGAGTTCGCGGGTGGCCAGTCCGATGTCGACGACGATGTTGACGTCGTCCAGCTCGGCGCGCCGGAAGGTGGCGTCCACCAGGAAGGTCGCTCCGTGCAGGCGCTGCGCGGGTCCGAAGACCTCGCCTCGGAAGCTGTGGGCGACCATGATGTGATCGCGGACGGTGACACTGAACAAGGGCCCTCCAGGTGCGGCGCTTCTATGCCGAGTAGTACGGCTGACGGCCTTCCCTTGTTCAGCCCGTGTTATGGCGCGTACCGCACGCGGTGGCAGAGCGCCGGGATCTCCCCGTCGGCCAGCCGCGGCAGGACCTCCGGCAGCTCCTCGAAGGCGCACTCCCCGGTGACTAGCGCGTCGAACGCCGGGTCGGCGAGCAGGTCGAGGGCGAGGGCGAGCCGGTCGCCGTAGGTGCGGCCGGCACGGCGGGCCGGGGAGACGGCGCCGACCTGGCTGCTGCGCAGCACGAGCCGTCGGGAGTGGAAGTCCTCGCCGAGCGGGATGCTGACCTTCCGGTCGCCGTACCAGCTGAGTTCGAGGACCGTGCCCTCGGTGGCGACGAGTTCCAGGGAGCGGGCGAGGCCCGCCTCGCTGGCGCTGGCGTGCACCACGAGGTCGCAGTCGCCGAGCGCGTCGGCGGGTGCCGCGAAGCCCACGCCGAGGGCCTTGGCGACGGCGGCACGGGCCGGGTCGGCGTCGACCAACTGGACGCGTACGCCGGGGAAGCGGGCCAGCAGCGCGGCGACGGAGCAGCCGACCATGCCGCCGCCGACCACCGCGATCCGGTCGCCGACCAGGGGCGCGGCGTCCCACAGCGCGTTGACGGCGGTCTCCACGGTGCCCGCGAGCACGGCCCGTTCGGCGGGCACCGCGTCCGGGACGGGCGTCACGGCGGAGGCCGGGACGACGTAGCGGGTCTGGTGCGGATACAGGCAGAAGACGGTACGGCCGGTCAGCTCCGCCGGCCCCTCCTCCACCACGCCGACGCTGAGGTAGCCGTACTTCACCGGCGCCGGGAAGCCGCCCTCCTGGAACGGCGCCCGCATGGCGGCGTGCTGGCTGTGCGGCACGCCGCCGCGGAACACCAGGGTCTCGGTGCCGCGGCTGACGCCGGACCAGAGCGCGCGCACCACCACCTCGCCGTCGGCGGGCTCGGAAAGGTCGACATCGCGTATCTCTCCGTGCCCCGGAGAGGCGAGCCAGAACGCGCGTGCGGTGCGGTTCACCGGCATTCCTCCTGAACGATCGGCCTGCGGTTCCCGTACCGAGGTGTGCACGGGCCGCGCACAGTACGCGGCGTCGATCGACTCTGTCACGGCCGGAGGGTGTGCGGTGGCCCTGAACAACACGTACGGTGCGAGGCTCGTCCAGCAGGAGACCGCGCTCGGCGCGGGCATACAGATCCTGCTGCTGGCCCTGCTCGGCCCGGCGGTCGGCATGGGCCCGGCGGGCCTGCTGACCGGCCTCGCCTTCGCGGTGGCCAGCTGGGCGGTCCTCTCCCGGGCCGCGCACCGCTCCCGGCTGCGCTCCTTCGGCCCCGCGAACCGCGTCACCCTCGGCCGGGCCACCCTGGTCGGCGGCGTGACGGCCCTGGTGGCCGACTCCTTCCGCAGCGCACCCCCGGTCACCCTGCTCGTCGGCCTGACGGCGGTGGCGCTGATCCTGGACGGCGTGGACGGCAAGGTCGCCCGGCGCACCGGGACGTCGTCGGCGCTGGGAGCGCGCTTCGACATGGAGGTCGACGCGTTCCTGATCCTCGTCCTCAGCGTGTACGTCTCGATGGACCAGGGCCCGTGGGTCCTGCTGATCGGCGCGATGCGCTACGCCTTCGTCGCCGCCGCCCGCGCCTGGCCCTGGCTCAACGCCCCCTTGCCCCCGAGCACGGCCCGCAAGACGGTGGCCGCGGCCCAGGGCATCCTCCTGCTCCTCGCCGGCGCCGACCTGCTCCCCCACCTGGCCAACACGGCCGTGGTGGCAACGGCACTGGTGCTGCTGGTGTGGTCGTTCGGCCGGGATGTGCGGTGGCTCTGGCGAACGGCCCGCGCGGTGCGGCGGTCGGGTGGGGGGCGGGTGCTGGAGGCGGTGGCGGGCTGAGTCCGGTCGAGTCGGTCACCCGGCGCGAGAGCTCTCCCCTCCGCGGCCCGGCCGCCCGCCACACGCCCCATGCGCCGCGTCTCTGGCCCGTTCGCGCCAGAGACCCGGCAGGTGATCGCCTAGACGAACACCCAGTCCCGCTCCACGCGCGCCAGTTTCACGAACCGGTCCTTCTCCGCCACCCATGGGTGGGGGGCACGGAACCGCAGCATGTTCTCCATGGAGACGACCACGGCGTCGAGTTGCTGTGCCACATTGAGGACAGCCTGCGGCGAGGTCGAGGGGACAGTCACGATCAGCCCTTCCTCGATCGCCCGGTCCACCAGGTGCTGCTCGTCGTATTCGACGGCGTCGACCACATCGGTACCGATCACCGTCACGACATGCCGATCCGGGTACCGACGCCTGATCGCGGTGAGTGCCGAACCCAGGAGTCGCATGCTGGGGGCACGCGGCGAGGCAGCCGTGCGTCCCGCCGTCATGATGCCGCGGCCGTCGACAACCAGGGCCGGAGTGTCCCCGTCCGGGGCTTCGTCCGCCTCGTCGGCTTCGAGTGCCGGCGCCTCGTCCTGTCGTGGCACGTTCGGAGCCGCCTGCACCGCGGGCTCGTCGATGCGCCGCAGCAGCCGTTCCAGTTCCCTGTCGAGTCCGTGGGCGATGGGCGTGCCGTCGGGCCCGAAGCAGTCGAGTTCCTCGTCGAGGATGACGGTGTCGCTGTGCCTGGCCTTGGCATGGATCTTGAGAATGCCGCTGCGGTCGTAGTGGTAATCGACGTCGAACACATTGCTCGCCGGGTCCCCCTTGGGCTGGGGCACCGGCAGTTCCAGTCGAGCGAGGGGAAACGTCCGGTCGTCGTCGGCAGCTCTTTTCCCATCGCCTTCGACGATTTCCAGGACGACCTTGGAGGCCCCGCGCACGGCGGGCATGGCGCTGCGGGTACCTCGTGCCGGCAGCGTCGAGTAGCGCGGGATCAACGTGGCGAATCCGCGTCGTCCGCCCGCCTCGAAGGAGAGGCCGAGGTCGTGGCTGGTTGCGACAGAGATGGTCGTGTCGGGGACGAGGCCGTCGATCTCGGCGGCCGTGATGGCTGCTCCTCGCGCGACGGCGGTCATCGGCTTGCACAGCCGTGCGTCGACCACTTCTCTTCCCAGGGCCCGTTCGACCTCCCTGCGCACCAGCGGGATCTGTGAGGTGCCACCGATCATCAGTACGGCGTCGATGTCGTCGGCGGTGAGCCCCACGTCCTGAAGGCATTCCTGGAGGGGCACAAGAGCGCGGCGCACCAGCGGCTGCACCGCTTGCTCGAACTCATCCCGGTGGATGACCACGGGAGCGTGGCCTCCGAGTGGTTCGAAGAGCACCTGATCGGTGTCCGGCTGCGACAGTGCGATCTTGGTCAGCTCCACGTGGCGCCGCCAGCGGCGGGCCTCCAGACGCGTCAGCCTCTCGGGCCGGGTGCCCAGCTTGGCCAGGACCAGCTTCACCAGTTCCTCGTCGAACTCCAGCCCGCCGAGTGCGGTGATCCCGCGCGATGCCATCTCGTCGAAGATGCCGTCGTAGTGCTCAAGGACCGTGACATCGATGGTTCCGCCGCCCCAGTCGAACACAAGGAAGCGCCCCTCACCGGGGAAGTCGTGGGCATAACTGATCGCCGCCGCCGTGGGCTCATTGATGAGGGCCTTCACCTTGATGCCCGCGAGCCTCGCCGCCGCCCTGGTGCGGTAGCGCGCGGCACCGGTGGCGTTCGCCGGCACCGTGACGACCGCCTCCTCCATCTCGCGCAGGTTGCGGCGCACGCCGGCCCGCATCTGCTCGAAGAGGGCCGCAGCGACGGCCGTGCTGCGGAACGGCTCGTCGCCGAGCCAGACCTCGTGCTCCTCCGGCACGGTGCCCGCTGGAGCGAGCTCTCCTTCCTCCATGGCTCGCGGCCGTGAGGCCAGCATGCGCTTGACCGCGTCCTGCGGCTCCGCCGTCTCGCACTTCGCGGACCAGCCGAAGCACAGCGTCCGTTGAATGTCCCGCAGCGATACGACGGACGGGAACAGCTCGTCGAAGCCCGGCCTGTTCCACTCGGCGGGCAGCGCGGCGCTGTCCACCCGGATCACCTCGGTGGCGCTTCCGGTCCATCGGGCGACGACGGAGTTGCTCGTGCCGAAGTCGATGCCGAACGTCATCGGTCGGACCCCCCTTCGGAGTCATGGACGGCGGGCTCGGCCACCCGTCTCATCTCCCCCCGCTGGATGATGCGGCCGGTCCTGCTGTCCGCGTAGGCAGGAGCAAGCACTTCGAAAGTGCTGCTGCCCACGTGCTCGGTCGGGTTGGTCAGGTTGAAGGCGTCCGGGTCGGGACCGGTGATCCTGGTGAGTCCGGAGCGGCGCATCTCCTGCTCGACACGCAGCCGCACCGCGGAGATGTCCGCCGCCGTCTGCGCGGTGCGGTCGATCAGGGCCAGCTGCGCGAGATGTTCCTCGTGCACCCGGGTCGCGTTGAGCACCGCGGTGCGCAGGGCCTCGTCCACCGCGGCCTGAACGGCCTGCTGCACCAAGGCACCCATCTTCCCCGCGGTCGACTGCGCCCCCGCGATGGCCGCGTCCAGTTCAGCGGTGAGTCGACGGCCGACTTCCTGCGCCGCGCTCGCTCCCGCCTTCATCGCCGCGCGGTCCACCTTCGCCGCGATCTTGTCGCTGAGGATGCGGAACATCACCTCGGGGTCGGAGCGCGGATCTATCAGCGCGCCTGCCTCGGCAGCTGTGACGGCAGGCTGCGCCACGCCCTCGTCGGGTGCCCGGTCACGCGCGGGCTCCGGTCGCGGCGCCGCGGGCTTGGCCGGCCGTTGCCGCTGTGTCACCCCGGTCGTCTCGGTGCGGGAACGGGAACCGGAACGCCCTTTGGCGCTCTTGCCGGGCTTGGGGCGCGCTCCTTCGAATTCCGGGATCCGCCGGGGTTCGGACGCCGGTTTGCGAGGGTTCTGGTTCGAAGGCATCAGTGCTCGTTCCTCAGTCTTTCGGCACAACGGCCGATGATCTCCTGGGCCGCCGCGATGGCGGTCCACGACTGCTCCAGTTCGCTGCTGGGCTTCGTACGGCGCGCCATCGGTCGCGGGCCGGGCTGAAGCAGAGTGCTGCGGTCGTCCGGCACCCACAGGAACCGCTCGTTCAACGGGAGCTCGTAAAGGATCTCCGCGTCCTCAGCGAGACGGCGGGCCGTCTCGACGCGGCGGATGCGGTCCTTCGCGCCGTTGATGTATTCGAGTTGTTCCTTCGGCACCTGCCGGCGCAGGTCGCGCCAGCCCTGTATCCACTCCGTGGAACCGTGTTCCACGCACAGGGCGAGGTAGGGGTTGAGGACTTCGTGAGGCTTGGACTTGAGTCGCAGAGACTGCAGCAGCTCACTGAGCAGGCGCATCCGGTGCCGCTGCCTGCCCTCCACTCCGCCGCGCTGTTTGCCTCCCCGCTTCAGTACGTCCTCCAGGAGGCCGACCCCTTGGTCGAGCCGGTCCCGCTCACCGGGGCGTGCGAACAGGAACATCAAGTAGGCCTGCACGGCTCGTGCTTCTCGATCCGCGTTGCCGGCTGCGCCCCGGGACTCCGGATTCCGCAGCACTGCGGCCTGTTGCAGGGCGGCACGCACCGATGGCTCCGTCTGGTCCGGCTCACAGGCCATGGCCCAGTGCATGTCGTCCAGCAGTCGGTACAGGCGCCGGGTGCCGGCCCAGTAGTGAAAGGGCGTGCTGCCGGAGATCAGACGACCGTCGGGAACGCAGTCCTCCAGCAGACCGAACAGCGACCGGTCCCGGCCGAGTCGGCCGTCCACGGTTCCGCCCTGCCGGATGTGCCTGAGCGAGCGTACGAGCTCCGCGAGGTCCAGAGGCAGGTCCTCGGTGTGCGCGGTCGGCGCGTCGACGGCGGAGACCTCTCCGGCCAGGAGAGCGGAGCGAAGGCTCCACTGGTCATGCCGTCCGTCGACCGCGTCGACCGTGCCGCCCGCCTCCAGGGTCCGGCGACTCGCCTCGTCGCGCCATTCCAGCGCCGCCACGTCGGCGTCACCGAGCTGACGGGGGTCCAGGCGCGCCGTCAGATAGACGACCCGGTCCCCTTGCCCGGCCCACAGCTGCGCCGCCACCTCCCGGCGGAAGGCTCCTCGATCGATCAGGTCGTCGACGACGGGCAGTGGCAGCCGCTCGACGAGTCGTTGCCAGGCCGACGTCGACAGGACGGCCCGTCCATGTGCCTCGCCTGCCTCCAGATGCAGCTGCCAGGCGTCGAGGGTGCCGGGTTCGGTCAGCGGTGCGGGCAGGCGCCCGGAGCGAAGGGCCTCGGCCCGTGAGCGGTCCTCCTCGGTGAGGACGGGCAGGCCGCCGCCCGCCAGGTCCAGAAGGTGCCCCACGGCGACCAAGGGCTCCACCCGACACAGCAGTTCGACGGCATCGACGGCCAGGGCCCGCAACGGGTTGGAAGACTCAGAAGCCCGGGCACGCATGCCGTCGAGGGTCTCGGATCCCTCTCCCAGCACCTCGAGCACTCTTCCCAGGACGTGCGTGACGCGCGCCGGCAGCCGCACCGCCGGAGGGTCGGGCTCGACCACAGCCGGCGCATCGGCCGGCGGGGCCGACGGGTCTTCCCCCTGCGCACGACGCCGCGCCCGCAGGGGCGCCACAGCCCCGCTCGCACGGGCACGGCGACGCTGCTCCCGTCGCTCCAACTCCGTACGCCTCAGCTCTTCGAGATCCGCCGAGGCAGCCGACTCTGCGGTCATCGGCTCTTCCCTCCCCATCCCGTGCCCGCCCGGCCCTCCCCGACCGGCGCGGTCACGATGATCGTCCGATGGTAAGGCAGGAAATCAGCGTCTTCGTAGTCGTACGCCATACGTCACCGGCACGAGCGAGGCGTACCGATTCGGCCGACTGCCAAAGGCTCCTGCAACTGCTCAGCCGACCCGTTTCCACTCCTGGCACCGATTGGTCTTGAAGTACTCACCCGCGTTCAAGGTCACGCGGCCCGGCCCTTGAAGGTTGTTGTTCGCGATGATCGAGCCGAACTCGCCGCTGGCGTCCTTGGCTCGCTCCCAGTAGCAGCCCCACTCGTCCTCCGGACCGGACGTCTTGTAGGTGCCCGCCTTGATGTCCTCACCGACCAGGTACTCGCCCTCTCCGCAGAAACTGGTCGCCGGGCCGGGCGCCCGCGTCTTCTTCGGCCGGGCCGTCACCGTCTCGGTGACGGTGGGCGCGGGTTCCGGAGCCGCGGCCTCGGCGGTCTCGGTGACGGTCACGGTGGGCCGGGGTGCGGCACCGGTGCCGGCCTCCTTCTCACCGGTCTCGGCGGAACCGTTGCCGCTGCCGATACCGACGCCCACGAACAGCGAGACAAGGGCGACCGTGCCGTACTTCACCCACCGTCTGCGGTCACGAGTGGGCTGTCCGGGGCCGGTGGCGGCACCGAGGCCGAAGGCACCCCGCGTTCCGTGATCGGGGGGCGGAGAGGACTGCGGGAAGGTCATGGAGATGGTCCGTTCCAATGGTGGGTGCGGGAAGTGATCGGGCAGGGCGAAGCGACGGCAGCCGAGCCGAGGAATCGCCGGTGGCCGCGCCGGCCGTGGCCGGGCGCCGGGCGTCAGAGGCCGCGGATCCGGCGTCCCGCCTCGGTCGCCGGGTAGAGAATCGCTCCGGCGACCCTGCCGCCCGAGTCCTTCACTCCGCCGCTGAAGTTGAGGCGGCCGGAGGTGCCGGTCTTGGCGGCGATCCCGTCCCAGTACTTCGCCTCCCGCTCCCAGCGGATGTCGTCGAGCAGCCGGACCAGGTCGTCCGTGCGGAAGGCGGTCGCAGGGTCGGCCCACGGCATCGTGTGGTGGACGGCGATGCCGATCCCGGCGAGCACCGCGGGCGCGGTGATGGCGCTGCGCTCGGTGAAGTCGCGGGCGTGGCGGGTGATGAGCTGCCCGAGGATCGGTACGACGGCGGCCTCCACCTGGTCGGCCCGGTGACCCGCCGGGAGCTCGTCCTCGTGCACCGACTCGGCGGACAGCTGGACACCCTTCGGGCCGAAGATCGTGGTGACGACGAGGGCGCGCAGCGCGGAGAGGGTGACGACCTCGCGGTCGCTCGTCGACACCTGTCGCTTGCTGCCGTTGACGAGCCGCGCGAAGGGCAGGCGCTGTCCGTCCACCTCGACCCGCACCGAGTCGGCGACCAGGTGCGCGAGCCGGGTGCCGAAGTCTCGCTGGTCCATGGACATCGCGAGGTTCTTGGCCACGGCGATGCCCTGCACGTTGCGGTCGTAGAAGATCTGCCGCGCGTCGGCGGGGGCCAGATCGACGTACAGCTCGAACGGGATGCGCACCTGGGCGAGTTCCGGATACGTCAGGCCGTAGGTCTCGGGGTCGTCGTAGAGGTCGTGCCACGCGGTCGTCTGGGTCTCGCCGTCGATGGCGATCACCATCGTGCCCGGCGCGACGGTGAGGGTGCGCAGGCCGCTGCCCGGCACGAGTTCGTCGCTGATCGCGGCGAGCGGGCCGGCGTGCCACAGGGTGATGGGCGGCGTGGACCAGGCGGCGCCGAGCTCGCCCTTGAGGCCGGCGGCGATGTACTCGGCGTACGGCCCGACGTTCTTGCCCTTCTGCGACGACTTCAGCGTCCGCTGCACGGTCACCCGCAGCTCGGCGTGTCGGCGCACGAGACCCGAGGCGGCCTTCAGCTTCCTCGGATCCTCCTCGGCGCGCGGCGACGGCACGAGCTGGACGAGCGTGGGCACGGACATCGTCCCCACGACGGCGTCGTCGCGGAACGGCATGACGGTGAGCTGGGTCCCCTCGATGACGCCGGTCGGCATGGTGAGGCGCACGGAAACTCCCCCCGGAGTGGTATGAGCGGGCGCGGACAGCACCCGCTGCGGTATCGCCCGAGGTGCCGGACTGGCACGACAGGACGGCACACCCCCGGCAGCAGACCTGCCGGACGGCCGCTTCCCCATCGGAAGCACTCACAGGTAAGCACGCCACTGAAAGCACCGTCAAACGCATTGACGGATTTGACGAGTGCTGTAGGTTGTTGACGTCCGCCACCGAGAGAGCCAGGACTCCACCCATGTCGCAGCCATCCGCCCAGGTGACCGCCGCCGAGATCTCCCGCATCGCGGGAGTCACGCGCGCCACGGTCAGCAACTGGCGTCGTCGGCACGACGACTTCCCGACTCCGTCCGGCGGCACGGACAGCAGCCCGCTGTACGACCTGGAGTCCGTGCGGGCCTGGCTCGCCTCGCGCGGCCACGCCTCGGCGGCGAGTCCGTCGGAGGAACTGCGCACGACCCTGCGCCTGCACGGGCAGAGCGGCGCCGGTACGGCCGACCTCCTGCTCCTCGTCCTCGCGGCGGCGGGCCTCCCGCCGGAGGAGCTGACGGCCGCCGCGCAGTCGGCGGACGCGGACCTGGTCAGCCGCGCTCAGCGCGATGTGGCCTCCGCCACCGACGCCGTGCCCTCCGCGGCGGCCGTCCGCTTCAAGACGGAGGACGCGGCGGTGCTGCGCGCGCTGTACGCGTGTGTACGTGACGAGGGCGGCCAGGCCGCGCTGGGCGTGCTCGCCGAACGGGAGCTGGAGGACAGTGCGGCATCCGGCGCGTACCGGACCCCCGAACCGCTCGCCGACCTGCTGGCCGGCCTTATCCCCGGATCACCTGTCCGCGTCCTCGACCCGGCCTGCGGCAGCGGCACCCTCCTGGCGGCCGCCGCCCGACAGGGCGCACGCGAGCTCTACGGGCAGGACACGCTCCCCGTGCAGGCCCAGCGCAGCGCCGTCAGCCTGACGCTGACGGTCCCGGAGGCCACGGTCACCGTGCGCGCCGCCGACAGTCTCCGCGCCGACGCCTTCCCCGGTCTGCTCGTCGACGCGGTGCTGTGCAACCCGCCGTTCGGCGTCCGCGACTGGGGTCACGACGAGCTCGCGTACGACCCCCGCTGGGCGTACGGCGTGCCGCCGCGCGCCGAGTCGGAGCTGGCGTGGGTACAGCACGCGCTGGCCCACCTGACCCCCGGCGGCCACGCGGCCCTGCTCCTGCCGCCGGCCACGGCCGGCCGCGCGTCGGGCCGGCGCGTCCGGGCGGAGCTCGTCCGCAGCGGGGCGCTGCGCGCGGTGATCGCCCTGCCGGTCGGCGCGTCGGTGCCGTTGCACGTCGGTCTGCAGATCTGGGTGCTGCAACGGCCCGAACCTGGCGGTCCGGAGCGCAAGTCGGTGCTGTTCGTGGACACGGCGGAGACGTCGACCGGGACGGGCGGCGCTGCCCGCACCCGGGGCGGCGCGAGCCGGTCCGGCTCTCTGGACTGGGCCGAGATCACGGCTCGGGCCCTGGCGGCGTGGCAGGCGTTCTCGGAGAGCCCGGACACGTTCGAGGGCGAACCCGGCGTCGCGCACGCGGTCGGCGTGGTGGACCTGCTGGACGACGTGGTGGACCTGACCCCGGCGCGGCTCGTGCGGGCGTCACGGGCCGAGGTCGATCCGGCAGAGTTGTCGGCCGAGGTCGACGGCGCGCGCCGCAGCCTCGTCGAGGCGGCGAAGTCCCTGGCTCGTACGGCAGACCATGAGGACTGGAGCCCCGCGGGAGCCACGGCCCGCGAGTGGCGGACCGCAACGGCATCCGACCTCTCGCGCGGTGGGGCGCTCACCCTGCTGCGGACGGTGCCGGAGGGCGCGCGGGGCCGTGCGGACGGTACGGAAGCGGCGGAAGGCGCCGGCTCGGAGCCCGGGATCCGTGCGGTACTCACCGCCTCCGACATCGCACGCGGGTCGGCCCCCACGGGCGACCCGGCGGAGCTGCGCAGCGTCGCGACCCCCCTGGTCGCCGCAGGGGACGTCCTCGTCCGCGCGGTCGCGAGCGGGGACGGCCCGATGGCGCGGGTCGCGGGCGAGGAGGACGCCGGCGCGCTGCTCGGCCCCCACGTCCACCTCTTCCGGCCAGACCCGGCACGCCTTGACGCCTGGTTCCTCGCCGGGTTCCTGGGCGCGGAGGAGAACATCGCGGGAGCGTCGACGGGCAGCACGATCCTGACCGTCAGCCCGGGCCGACTGCGCGTGCCGCTGCTCCCACTGGAGGAGCAGCGACGGTACGGGCAGGCGTTCCGGCACGTGCACGAGCTGCGAGCGGAAGCGCGACGGGCGACGCGGCTGGCGGAGGAGACAGCACGGCTGCTGGCGGCCGGGTTGACCGGCGGCCAGCTGCTCCCCTCACGGGAGACGGCGGAGACGCGTGGCCGGGGTGGCGATTCGCCCCATTAGGCCCGTAGGCCCTCACACATAGACCACACTTGTCGGACCGCCCCGGCCTGCTGAATCGGCTCGGGCGGTGGGGTTGGGACATTTCGGAAGGAACCTGGGGATCCAGTTGAACAGCAGTAAGCACACGGAGTTGGCGAACCATGCGTGGTCCGTCGCCGACCTCCTGCGGGGGGACTACAAGCAGTCCGACTACGGCAAGGTCATCCTGCCGTTCACGGTGCTGCGGCGACTGGAGTGCGTGCTGGAGCCGACCCGCGGGAAGGTCGCGGAGATCGCGGAGCAGCACAAGGACAGCGGGATCGATCCCGACCGCTTCCTTCGGCGGGCCTCGGGCCACTCCTTCTACAACAAGTCCAGCCTGACCCTGAGGAAGATCGCGGCGGACCCTCAGAACGCGGCGCAGAACCTCCAGGTCTACGTGGGGGCGTTCTCCGACAACGCACGGGGCGTGCTGGAACGCTTCGAGTTCGCTCAGCAGATCAAGCGGTTGGACAGCGCGGGATTGCTCTACCAGGTGATCGGCAAGTTCACGGACCTGGATCTGCGTCCCGAGGTCGTGCCCAACCACAACATGGGCTACATCTTCGAGGAGCTGATCCGCCGCTTCGCGGAGCAGTCCAACGAGACGGCCGGTGAGCACTTCACCCCGCGCGAGGTCATCCAGCTGATGGTGCGGCTGCTCGTCGCCCCGGACGGTGACGCACTCCAGCTGCCCGGTACGGTGCGTACGGTCCTCGACCCGGCCTGCGGCACGGGCGGCATGCTCTCCGCGATGGACGACCTCATCACCGAGTTCAACGAGGACGCCACGGTGGAGGTGTACGGGCAGGAGCTCAACCCCGAGTCGTGGGCGATCTGCCGGTCCGACCTCATGATCAAGGGCCAGGACCCGGAGAACATCGCCTTCGGCAACTCCTTCTCCGACGACGGACACGCCCGCAAGACCTTCGACTACATGCTGGCGAACCCGCCGTTCGGCGTGGAGTGGAAGAAGGTCAAGGAGGAGGTCGAGCACGAGCACAAGGCTCTGGGCGAGGCCGGCCGCTTCGGGGCGGGGCTGCCGCGGATCAACGACGGCTCGCTGCTGTTCCTCCAGCACATGATCTCGAAGATGAAGCCGGTGGACGTCAACGGCGGGGGCGGTTCGCGTCTGGCGATCGTCTTCAACGGCTCGCCGCTCTTCACGGGCGCGGCCGGCTCCGGTGAGTCGGAGATCCGCCGCTGGATCTTGGAGAACGACTGGCTGGAGGGCGTCGTTGCCCTACCGGACCAGCTCTTCTACAACACCGGCATCTCCACGTACTTCTGGATCCTGACCAACCGCAAGAGCCCTGACCACAAGGGCAAGGTCGTCCTGCTGGACGCCCGCGACCAGTGGCAGAAGATGCGCAAGTCGCTCGGCGACAAGCGCAAGGAGCTGGGCAAGGACCACATCGCGACGGTGGTCAAGCTGTACGGCGAGGCGCTGGCCGTGGCGGACGATGCGGAACACCCGCTGCACGGCACGGTGAAGGTCTTCCGCAACGAGGACTTCGGGTACCAGCGGATCACTGTCGAGCGGCCGTTGAAGCTGCGGTTCGAGGTGACGGAGGAGGCGCTGGCCGCGCTAGAGGCCTCCAAGGTGATCCAGAAGCTCCCGCAGGCCCCCTCCCTGTCGGACGCCTTCAAGTCCCTGATGGGCATGAGCTGGGCCGCGCAGCAGGAGGCTTGGCTCGCCCTGAAGGACGCGGTGGTACAGGCTGGCGGGACGTGGCCCACGGGGGCACCGTTCAACAAGGCGCTTCGGGATGTGATCGGCGTGCGGGACCCAGAGGGCGAGGTCCAGCTGCTGAGGGGCCGGCCCGAGCCGGACACGGAGCTTCGGGACTACGAGAACGTGCCGTTGGATGAGGACATTGAGGAGTACTTGAAGCGGGAAGTCCACCCGCACGTGCCGGATGCCTGGATCGACGGCAGCAAGACGAAGATCGGGTACGACATCCCGTTCACGCGGCACTTCTATGTGTACGAGCCTCCGCGCCCCCTGGCCGAAATCGACGCTGATCTGCAAGCGCTCGAAGCGGAGATTCAGCGGCTTCTCGGTGAGGTGACGGAATGACCACTGTGCTGGGCGCCGAACTTCCGTCGCATTGGTCAGCCGCTCCCCTCAAGCACGTGACCTCGGTACTCAACAGAGGCTCGGCGCCCAATTACGTTGACGTAGGTTCCGTGCGAGCGATCAGTCAGGCTTCCAATCAGCCAGGCGGGCTCGACTGGAACCGTACGCGTTTTCACGACTTCCACGGAAACCCATCGAACCTCAAAGGCTACCTACGGCCGGACGACGTCCTGATCAATTCAACCGGAACGGGAACCCTCGGACGCATTGGCTACTTCACGAGTTCGCCGGACGAGCTGCCGTGCATGGCGGACAGCCACGTAACAGTCGCCCGGACCCAGCACAACCAACTGCATCCGCGATTCGCCTACTACTGGCTCTCCTCCAAGCCCTTCCAGGAGTACATTTACGCCGCCTTGATCGTCGGCGCCACAAACCAGATCGAGCTCAACCGAGATCGGCTCGGAGACGCACCCGTTCCGCTGCCTCCACTGCCGGAACAGCGCCGCATCGCGCATTTCCTCGACGGCGAGACCGCCCGCATCGACCGAATCGTGGAACTACGAACCCGACATGACGCGCTCTTCGGCGAACGCAGCAGACGCGCCATCGAAGAACTCGCGACCGGATCCCATCTCCCGTCCGCACCGTCAGGGAATCCGTGGATCCGGAGGGTGCCGGAGGGGTGGACCGTGCTGCCGCTCAAACGACGCTGGCGGGTAATCGACTGCAAGCACCGGACACCGGATTACACAGAGACCGGTTATCCGGTCGTCAGTCCGGGAGATGTGACGCCCGGCCGACTTGACCTGTCGCGCGCCCATCGCTTCGTCGGCGAACAGGATTTCCGCGATTTGGCCGATGACCTCAGGCGGCCTCGGCGAGGTGACATCGTCTACAGTCGCAACGCCTCGGTCGGTATCGCCTCGTATGTGGACACGGACACACCCTTCACAATGGGACAAGATGTGTGCCGCATCACGAGCGATGCGCAAGACCAGCTCTTCTTGAGCTATGTACTCAACACCGTGGCTTTGGCAGAGCTCCGTTCCCTTCAGGTCGGGAGCACCTTCGCGCGCGTCAATATCAGTACGCTGCTTCAATTGTCGATTCCATGCCCGCCGCCTGAAGAGCAGAGCAGGATCGCACAGCGCATGGACCAGGTGGCTGCGGGCTGGAAGCGTTTCAACGGTCTCATCACAGGCCAGCTCGGCGTGCTGGCCGAGCGGCGCTCGGCTCTCATCACCGCCGCCGTGACGGGCCAGTTCGACGTAACCGCCGCCAACGGCCGCAATGTGACCGAAGGAGTATCCGTATGAGCCCCGTGCACGACGAGTCCTCCTTCGGGTCCGCCATCGTCGCCGCCCTGTGCGAGCGCGGCTGGCGGGAGGCCGATCCCAAGGACTACAAGGCCGACCTCGGGCTCGACACCGACGAGCTGTACGAGTTCGTCCGCGAGACCCAGCCCGACGAGTGGAGCGAGCTCCTCACCGTCTACGGCGGCAACCCCAACGAAGCCCAGCGCGGTTTCGCTCAGCGCCTCGACCGGGCCATCGCCGATGACGGCCTGCTCCACGTCCTCCGCAACGGCGTCAAGGACCGAGGCGTCCGTCTCCGCGTCGCCTACTTCAAGCCCAACCTCATCTCCGCGGACTCCGTCCTCGACGGCTACCGGGCCAACCGCCTCACCGTCGTCCGCGAACTCCCCTACGCCACCAAGCAGGCCGACTGGGGTCACCGTCTCGACCTGGCCCTTTTCCTCAACGGCATCCCGGTCGCCACGGCCGAGTTGAAGAACCCGCTGACCGGGCAGGGCGTCGAGCAGGCCAAGGAGCAGTACCGGACGGACCGGGACCCGACCGAGCTGATCTTCACGCGGCGCGTCATCGCGAACTTCGCCGTCGACCCGGACCTGGTCTTCGTCACCACGCAACTGCGCGGTAAGAGCACCCAGTTCCTGCCGTTCAACACCGGCTCGAACGGCCCCGGTCAGCCCGGCGGAGCCGGAAACCCGGCACCCACGGCCCACGGCACGTACGCCACCTCCTACCTGTGGGAACAGGTCTGGCAGCGCGACAACTGGCTCGACCTGCTCCAGCGTTTCGTGCACCAGCAGAAGCACCGGACGCCCGGCGGCGGCACCACCAAGTCGACGATCTTTCCCCGCTTCCACCAGTGGGACGTGGTCCGGAAGCTCACCGCCCACGCGTCGGTCCACGGCGCCGGCCAGAACTACCTGATCATGGCCTCCGCCGGCTCCGGCAAGTCGAACACCATCGGCTGGCTGGCCCACCGCCTCAGCGACCTGCACGCCCGCCGCGATCCGCACGTCCTCCGACCCGATGCACTCGCCGACGGCCGCATCAAGCCCGGCGAGCCCGTCTTCGACAAGGTCATCGTCATCACCGACCGCCGCGCCCTGGACGCCCAGCTCTCGGCGACGGTCGGCAGCTTCTCGCAGACGGACGGCCTGGTCGTGAAGGTCGACGAGAAGCACGGAGCGAAGAGCGAGCAGCTCGCCCGCGCGCTCTCCCGGGACACCGGGAAGATCGTCACCGTCACCCTGCACTCGTTCCCGGCGCTGCTGGACTACATCAAGCGCAACCCGACCGAGATCAAGGGCACCCGCTTCGCGATCATCGTCGACGAGGCGCACTCCTCCCAGTCCGGTGACGCCGCCACGGCCGTCAAGTCGGCCCTGCGGGACCTCGGCCTGGACGCCGACTCGGACGACGAGGGCGCGACCACCGTCACCGTGGACGACAAGCTGAAGGCGAAGGCGGTGGAGCGCTCTCGCGCCGCCAACCTCTCCTACTTCGCCTTCACCGCCACGCCCAAGTCCAAGACGCTCGAACTCTTCGGCACCGAAGGCGTCGAGAACGGCAAGCCCGTCTACCGCCCCTTCCACACGTATTCCATGCGCCAGGCCATCGAGGAAGGCTTCATCCTCGACCCGCTGCGCAACTACGTCACGTACAACACGTATTGGAAGCTCGCGAACCTCAACCGCGACGAGAAGGAGGTCGACCCCTCCAAGGCGAACAGCCTGCTCGCCCGGTTCGCGCTCATGCACGAGCACACGGTGTCCCAGCACGCCCAGGTGATCGTCGAGCACTTCGTCCGCCACACCCGCGGCCGGCTCGGCGGACGCGCCAAGGCCATGGTGGTCACGGCCTCCCGCCAGTCCGCCGTGCAGATGGCGCGGGCCATCCGGAGTTACATCGCCGACGTCGAGTACGACACCAAGTATCCGGACCTGGGCGTCCTGGTCGCCTTCTCCGGGTCCCTCACCATCGACGGTGAGGAGACCACCGAGAGCAAGGAGAACGGCGGTCTCCCGGAGAGCGCGCTGCCGAAGGCGTTCGGCTACACCCGCGCCGACGACAAGGCCGCGAAGGCCGGCGGTAAGGGGCAGCAGGAGTTCCGGATCCTCGTCGTCGCCGAGAAGTACCAGACCGGCTTCGACCAGCCGCTCCTGACGACGATGTACGTCAACAAGACGCTGACCGGCATCGCCGCCGTGCAGACGCTCTCCCGCCTCAACCGCACCGCCGAGCGCAAGTCCCAGGCCGACCTCGCCGTCCTGGACTTCGTCAACGACGCCGAGGACATCAAGGACGCCTTCCGTCCGTACTTCGAGGAGGCGCACACCCTGCCCTCCGACCCCAACCTCCTCTACACGGCCCAGAGCCGAGTCATGTCCGTGCCGGTCATCTCCGAGCAGGACATGGACGAGTTCGTCGCCGCGTACTTCGAGGCGCAGGAGAAGGCGGGCGGCTCCCAGTCCAAGTGGGAGAAGCTGCACGCCGAGCTGTACCGGCTCCTGTCCCCCGCCGTCACCCGCTTCTCCGCTCTCCTGGAGAGCGAGGAGGAGGACGACGTCGAGACCGCCGAGGACTTCCGCGCCGACCTCGACGACTACGTCCGCAAGTACGGCTTCCTCGCGCAGATCGTCCCGTATCAGGACGCCGAGTTGGAGCGCCTGTACCTCTACGGTCGCTACCTGCTCAACCGGCTGCCCCGCCTCGCGGACGGCGGCGTCGACATAGGCGAGGTCGACCTGAGCCACCTACGTGTGGAGAAGACCGGCGAGCACGACGTGTCTCTCAACCCGGAGGGCGCGGCCGAGCTCAAGGGCTTCGGCGATGGGGTCGGCGGTGCGAAGGACGCCGAGAAGTCACTGCTGTCCGAGTTGATCGAGAAGTTCAACGCCAAGTTCGGCACGGAGTTCACCGAGGAGGACGTCCTCCCGGCCTTCAACGCCACCAAGAAGGATCCGAAGGTCCGGGCCGCCGCCCTCGTCAACGACGAGGAGAACTTCGGCATCGTCTTCGACAAGAAGTTCGAGGAGAACATGATGGACCATGTCTCCACCATCGACACCCTGGGCAAGCGGTACTTCGGCACCGACCGGGACTTCAAGTCCAACCTCGACCGCAGCGCCCGCCGGGCCGCCTGGCGGATGATCCGCCGGGAGGAGGGGCTGGAGGACTTCTGACGCGTTCGGGGCCCGGTGCGGCACGCGCACCGGGCCCCGCCCGTCATATGTCCGCCGGTCAACGTCCGGCGGACATCTCCACGAACCCGGCCCATGCCTCGTGGCCGAAGGCGAGACTGGCCGCGGCGGGCCGTTTCGAGTCCCTGATGAGGACGGCTCCGGAGACGGCGGCGACCTCGACGCATTCGCCACCGTTGCCTGTGCTGTAGCTGCTCTTTATCCAAGCGGCCTCGGGCGCAGCCGCCACGCTGTGCTGCACGCTCATGTGTCTCCCATCAGTTGCTCGATGAACGCCACTGACTCGCTCGGTGTCAGCGCTTGTGATCGGAGGATGCCATAGCGCGCTTCGAGCGTCCGCACGTACGCAGCGTCGGTGTAGAGGCGACTGTGATCCTGTACTTCCGCGTACGCAAGACGCTGCCCCGTGTCAGTGTCGATCAACGAGAAAGGGCCGCCCAACGCGGCGTTGTCCTCGCGGTCGATCGGCATGACCTGCACCTCCACGTTCCTAGCCTGGCCGGTTAGCAGGATTTGTTCCAGCGTCTCGCGCATGACTTTCGGACCACCGATGGGCCTGCGCAGCACCGCTTCCTCGATCACGAAGCTCAGCAAAGGAGCAGGGCGTCGGCAGAGGATCTTCTGACGCACCATGCGCGCCTCAAGCCGCTGCTCGATCACTTCGTCTTCCAGCAGAGGCCGCTGCATATGGAAGACGGCGCGCGCGTAGTCCTCCGTCTGCAACAGACCTGGCACGGCATACACCGCATACACGTTCAGGGCCGTGGCTTTGGCTTCCAGTCGAGCCATGTCCCGGAAGAACGCCGGATACTGAGCCCTCCCCACCTCCTCCTTCAGCGCCGTCAGAACACCCCCGGCCCCCAGCACCTCATCCGCCCTCTCGATGAACCGGGCCTGCGGAATCCTTCTCCCCTGCTCGACCGATGCCACCGTGTCCGCCGAGTAGCCGAGTCGCCTGCCGAACTCGGCCCGCTCCAGCCCCGCCCGTGTCCGCAGCAGCTTCAGCTGCCGCCCGAACGCGGTCACGACACCCGTCCCCGGATCGTCCTCCGGCCGCTGCTGCGGCTGCTCCGCTTCCTCGTCCCGCGCGGTCATCGTCCTGCCGCCTCTCCCCTGCGTACCGCCACGTACAGCGCCCGCGCCCGCCCCGTACGAAGGGTCGACGTCAGCGCGTCACCACTGGTCACGCTACGCCACGAAACGCCACGGTGAGTGCATGACCGCAACACAACCACCCCTCTCCGCCCACCGGTTCGCGATGCGTTTCAGCTCGACCCCGCGCGGCGCCCGCCTGGCCCGGCGGCTGTGCGGGCACCGGCTCGACGCCTGGGGCGTCCCGTACGGCAGCGACGCGCATGACGCCGTCACCCTCGTCGTGGCCGAGCTGTGCGCGAATGCCGTACGGCACGGGCACGTGGCCGGCCGGGACTTCCACGTCCTGTTCACCGCGGCCCCCGCCACCAGCACCGTACGCATCGAGGTCAGCGACACCCGCGGTGAACGCCTCCCCCGCATCCGCTCCTCCGCGCCGGACGACGGCGGGCGCGGGATGCTCCTCGTCGAGGCGCTGGCCGACCGCTGGGGCTGCGCCACACGCGCCCGGGGAGGCCCGGGGAAGACCGTCTGGGCGGAGTGCACCGCCCCCGGCCTGACCTGATGCCGTAGGCAGGCCGCGACCTGGCTGGACGTGCCGAAGCCCCACCCGCGACACTGATCCCCGAGCACAGCGAAGACCACTTCGGACACTCGACGGGGGCGGGGCCAGGTGCCGGACGTACGGCGGATCGCGGGACGCTACGAGCTGCTGGAGCGGTTCGGCCAGGGTGGCATGGGCGACGTGTGGCGGGGCTACGACGCCGTCCTGGACCGACCGGTCGCCGTGAAGCTCATCCGCCCGCAAGCCGTGACGTCGCCGCACCTGGCGGAGGAGTTCGAGAAGCGGTTCCGGCGCGAGGCGAGGATCACCGCGCGGATCCAGCATCCCGGTGTGCCGCAGGTGTACGACGCGGTGCTCGACGAGTCCTACGAGCAGCTGTTCCTGGTGATGGAGCTGGTCGACGGCGTGCCGCTGACCGCGTACGTCCACCCGGACAGGCCTCTTCCGGTCAGCTGGGCGGTGGCGGTTGCGGCGCAGGTCGCGACGGTGCTGTCGTACGCGCACGACGTGCCCGTGGTGCACCGTGATCTGAAGCCGAGCAACATCCTGGTCGCGCGGGACGGCACCGTGAAGGTTCTCGACTTCGGCATCGCGGCCATCCTGCAGACCGACGTCACGCGGCTGACCGCGACCGGCAGTCCCATCGGTACGCACCAATACATGGCGCCGGAACAGGTGCGCGGTGGACGGGTCACGCCGCGCACCGACCTGTACGCGCTGGGATGTGTGCTGCACGAGCTTCTCTGCGGACGGCCCCTGTTCAGCGGCGACGGCGAGTTCCAGTTGATGATGCAGCACGTGAGCGCGACGCCGACGCCGCTGCGGCAACTGCGAGCCGACGTACCGGAGGAGCTGGAGGCGCTCGTTCTGCACCTGCTGCGCAAGGCACCCGAGGCGCGTCCCGCGGACGTGCAGGAGGCGTACGAGCGGCTGCGGCCCTTCCTGCCCGCGCCCGGTGCGGAAGCGGTGCCGGACGAGTCGGGGCCTGCCGGGGCGCCCGATCCGACGGGTATCTTCCGCCGTCCCTACGGGCCCCGCTCGCGTGCCGGGACCCCGAACGCGCCGGGTGCCGCGCCCGCCGCCGGGTTCGGCCTACCGCCCGCCGTTCCAGCGGCCGAGCGGGAGGCATTGCGGGAACAGATTCTCGAAGTGCACGCACACTACGCCGCGCTGATGGAGGAGGAGCGGTACGCGCAGGCCGCCGAGGTGGTGGGCGAGATGGTCGAGCCGGCCGCAAGGGTCCTCGGATCTGAGAGCAAAGCGGTGCTCGGACTGCGTCGGCGCCGGGCGTTCAGCCGTCAGCTGGCGGGGGACCACCGTGCGGCGCTGCCCGAGTTCGAGGCACTCGCCGACGCCTACGGGCGCGTCAGTGGCCCGGGCAGCGAGGACGCCCGGGACAGCCGGGCCCAGGCGGCCCGCTGCCTCGGCGAACTCGGCCAGGTGACCGAGGCGCTCGCTGGCTTGCACGGCGTCCTCGACGTCGTGCGCTCCGTGGACGGCGACGTGAGCGAGGAAGCCGTCGAACTGCGCCGCGACATCGGCATGCTGCTGCTCGCGCAGGGACGAGCAGCGGAGGCGTTCGGCGTTCTGGATCCTCTGTACGCCGACCTGTGCATGGTGTGGGGGCCGGACGACGAACTCACGGCGGAGGTCGCCGAGACGCTGGCGGTGATCCGTCTGGACCTCGACGGCGACTCCTCTGGTTCTCCTGCCTGACCCGGCCCTTCCGCCCCATCGCAGTCAGCTCGCCCCTTAGGATCCCGCCATGCCGCAGCTTGCCTTCGACATCGGCTTCTTCGCCGAACTCCCCAAGCTCCAGCCCCCGGTCAGGAAGGGCGTCCTGGAGGCGTGGGAGAAGTTCAACCGGCTCAGCCTCGATCAGCTCTTCAAGGACCCAGGGCTGAAACTGGAGAGCCTGACGAACGCCAAGGACAAGCAGATACGGACGATCCGCATCGATCAGTTCTGGCGAGGAGTCGTCCTCGCCCCACCCTCCGGGGACACCTTCGTCCTGCTCCGGGTGATGCCGCACGACAAGGCCATCGCCTGGGCGCGGAAGCAGAGGTCCAGCATCAACGAGGTGACCCGGGCCGTCGAGATCCGGGACGCGGCGACTCTGGACGAGCTGACGCCGGCGTACGAGGAGGTGGCGAAGGACTCGCCGGAGGAGCGGCTGTTCGCGAAGTTCTCCGACGGGGACCTGAAGGCACTGGGCATCGACGACGAGACGCTGCGACAGGCCCGGTCGCTCCTCGACCAGGAGCAGTTGGACGTCTTCGCGCCGCTGCTGCCGCAGGACCAGCGCGAGGTGCTGCAGTATCTCGCCGCGGGCTGCACGGTGGAGGAGGTCTGGCAGGACATCGTCGCACCCGCTCTCCAAGCCTCGGCCCAGCCTGTTGACGCGCACGACTACGAGACGGCGATCCGGCACAGCCGGGCTCGTATCGCGCTGGTCTCCGCCTCCGAGGAGCTGCGGGACATCCTGGAGAAGCCCTTCGCGGCCTGGCGGGTCTTCCTGCACCCCTCCCAGCGGAGGGTGGCCTACCGGGCGTCGTACTCAGGGCCCGCGCAGGTCACGGGCGGGCCGGGCACCGGCAAGACCGTCGTGGCCCTGCACCGGGTCAGGCATCTGCTCGGCCACCTGCGCGACGGGGACCGCATCCTCCTCACGACGTACACCAACGCACTCGTCAACGCGCTCCGCTCCGGCCTGGAGTCTCTCGTCGAGGATCCACAGCTGCGCGAGCGGGTGGACATCTCGACGGTGGACGGCTTCGCCGGCCGGGTCGTCGCCGAGGCACCGGGCGCGGTGGCGCTGCGACCGCTGATGAGCAACGAGGAGGAGAGCCGCTGGGCCAAGGCCGCCAAGACCACGGGCTTCACCGGCAGCGCGCAGTTCCTCGCCCAGGAGTTCCGGCACGTCATCCTCGCCCAGGACATCCGGACCCTGGTCGAGTACGAGGCGGCGGACCGGCGGGGCCGCGGGAGCCGGCTGACGGCGGCCGAGCGGCCACTGGTGTGGGAGACGGTGGAGCGGTTCACCGCCGATCTGGCCGCGGACGGGGCCCGCACCTGGCTGCAGACGTGTTCCCAGGCGGCTCGGCTGCTGGAGGAGAAAGGGCCTCCGTACCGACACGTCGTGGTGGACGAGGCGCAGGACCTGCACCCGGCGCAGTGGCGTCTGCTCCGCGCGGCCGTGCCCGCCCGCCCGGACGACCTGTTCATCGCGGGCGATCCGCACCAGCGCATCTACGACGCGAAGGTGTCACTCAAGTCGCTCGGCATCAAGGTGACCGGGCGGTCGGTGAAGCTCCGCAAGAACTACCGCAGCACGCAGGAGATCCTGCGCTGGTCCACGGCGCTGCTGATCGGCCGCCCGATCGCCCAGCTGGAGGACGAGAACCGCACCGATACCCTGCTCGGCTACCGCTCCGCCCTGCACGGCGACGGCCCCGCCGTACATGCGGCGGCCTCCGAGGAGGCCGAACTGGACGCGCTTGTCGCACGGGTACGGGCTTGGGTGGACTCGGGTGTCGGCGCCGGGGAGATCGGCGTCAGCGCTCGGTTCAACAAGACGTGCGCGAAGGCGGTGGCGCGCCTGAAGGACGCCGGCATTCCCGCGGCTGCCCTGCGCAACACCACCGATGCCGGGGACACGGCGACCGTTCGGGTCGGCACGATGCACTCGTTCAAAGGTCTGGAGTTTCGCTGCGTCGCGGTCGTCGGCGTCACCGAGGACGCCCTGCCGTTCCCGAAGGCGGTTACGCCGCCCGAGGTGGACGCCAAGCAGCACGAGACGGACATGATGGCGGAGCGCTGCCTGCTCTTCGTCGCCTGCACACGAGCCCGCGACAGCCTGTACGTCTCCTGGTCCGGTGTGCCGAGTCCCTTCCTGGTGGAGGCAGGCCTCTGAAGCGGAGCTTGTCAGGCCCTGTCAGAGCGAGTGGAGCTCGACGCCTCAGCTGTGCGGAGGTCCTGTGATTCCGCTTCGGCGGGCCTGGGTGCGGTCGGCTCCTCCGCGATCACTTCCTCGTCGGGGGGCAGCTCGTCCGTGTCCGGGTGGGTGGTGTCCTGGCCGGTGTATGCGGGGAGTCCCAGCAGTTCGTTGAGGACGTTGGCCAGCGCGCGGCGGCGCGCGGCGAGGAAGTCGGGGAACCGCTCCAGGAAGCGCAGGTCCGGATCGGCGGGGATCCACTGCTCGGCGAGGCGTTCCGGCGCGATGCCTGCCATGTAGTCGGCGGGCAGCCTGGAGGAGATCATCTTGTTGGTCTGGCCGGTGACGAAGGCCAGGTTGGCGAGGCTGTTCCACTCCTCCTTCGCGTATGTCCCCTGGACCCGGGCGCGCGGGAACACGTGGTGGTACTCGATCTTGGCGCTGCTGTTCATCGGCTGGTCGCTGATGGCGATGTTGGTCGCCCAGTCCCGTGCCGTCCGCCGCAGCGCGGCGATGTAGAGCAGCTTGAAGAAGGGGTGCGTCGCGTACTTCTGCTCCAGGTCCCTGGGGTGCAGGGCGCTGTCCAGGGAGCGGGTGCCGGAGGCCCTGCGGATCAGTTCGGCGAACAGGTCCTCGCCCTCGCGTGACTTGATCAGCCTGGCCTCGGCGTCGAGCTTGCCCTCCACCTGGAGCGAGTAGTGGCTGAACGCCATCGCCGTGTACACCCAGCGGCGGAGCAACTGGGCCTCTCCGGGACGGAGTTTGCCGTCTCGGTGGTACAGCAGGAGGGCGGGCACGATGGTGACGTTCGGAGAGGAGAGAATCTCGGACCGCGGGATCGAGCATTCACCCTTGAGGAAGTCGATGGCGAAGCGGAGGGCCCTCTCGGTGGCCTGCCAGGCCTCCTTCAGAGCCGCTTCGTCCTTGTCCGCGCCGATGAGCTTGATGTGATGGGCCCCGGTGCCCGCCAGGAGGCTCATCAGGCGCAGGACGGCTTCCCGGTTCAGGGCGAAATTGCTGTCCTGAAGCTCCTGGTGGAAGGCGTCCATGGTGTCCAGGCCGTCCGACCAGCGGGCGGCGATGGCGCTGTACACGAGGTCGCCCTTGGACAGCCGCCGGCCACCCTTGTTGAGTCGGGCGAAGAGTTCGGCGACCTCCTCGTAGTCGTCGGACTCGTAGGTGATGACGGCGATCTGGTGGTGCCGGATGTTGTGCACTTTCTGCAGGCGCTGGACCCACGGGTCGAAGTCCGGACTCTCCATCGGCACTTCGGCCTTGCGGAGCACCTGGTAGAACTGCACGTTCTCCTGGAGAAGCGTCGAGACCGGAACGAGGAGCGGGTCCTTGCGCTGGACCGCGCTCGGGTTGACGAACTCCTCGGTGCGCACGTCGAAACGTAGGTCGATGTGACGGCCGTCGGCCTTCGACTCCGGCTGGTAGACCCAGGCCAGGGACGTCAGCCGCTGCTGGCCGTCCAGCAGGTACAAGGGCTGGTGCGCAGACTTGGCGGTCTGGACGACAGCGGCGGTCTTGAAGGGGACGGTCAGGTTGGTCTTCCACAGCAGCAGTGCGCCGACGGGGTAGCCGCGGTAAAGGGAGTCGAAGAGGTCGCGCACGTCCGGGCGCATCCAGACGAAGTCACGCTGGATGGAGGGAATGACGACCCTGCCCAGCAGCAGGTCCTCCACCTGAGAGATGATCTTCTCGTTCGCGAGCCCCATGTCGCCCCCACCTTGCGCGTCCTGTGCCATCACCACAGTACCCACCAGGGGTGACGCTCGTCTCACCCCTGGTGATCAACGTCGGCGCGCGGACTCCGTGCTAGCGCTTCTGTTCCACCCGCACCCAGTCCACCTCCGCCTGCACTCCCCCGGCCGCGATGCGGTCGACGCTGGATTGGGGGAGGCCCCAGTACGGGGTGGTGACCTTGTTCCAGCCGGCCGGGTAGGCGCCGCCGAGGGCGAGGTTGAGGATGACGTACTGGTTGTGGTCGAAGACCCACTGGCCGCGGGTCGATTCGAGCTTGTTGCGGGTGGTCTCCTGGACGAGGCGGTCGTCGACGTAGAAGCGCATGCCCGTGGGGGTCCAGTCCACGGTGTAGGTGTGCCACTGGTCGGCGCGGCCGCCGTTCGGGTAGGTCTGGCGGGCGCCGATGTTGCCGTCGGCGGAGTAGCCGGGGCCGTGCAGGGCGGTGCTGGTCCAGTCGGCGTAGCCGACGTTCTCCATGATGTCGGTCTCGCCGGAGGCGGGCCAGGAGACGGTCGGGTCGTCGACGTTGCTGCCGAGCAGCCAGAAGGCGGGCCAGAAGCCGTCGCCCACCGGGAGTTTCATACGGGCGCTGACCCGGCCGTAGGTGAAGTCGAACTTGGTGTTGGTGTCGATGCGGCCGGAGGTGAAGTCGTAGGTGCCGCCGCCCGCTTGCGTGCAGCCCTTGCAGTGCTTGGCGCGCAGGATCAGGTTGCCGTTCTCGGTGCGGATGTTGTCGGGGGAGTCGACGTACGCCTGCGACTCGCCGTTGACCGGGCCCATCTCCGTGCCGGTGCGCACGACGCGCCACTTGGAGCGGTCGAGGGAGGAGCCGGTGAAGTCGTCGAAGAAGGCGGTCTGGTAGGTGCCGGGCTGTTCGGCGGGGAGCGCCGGGTACGCGGCGGTGGCGCTGCCTCCGGTGCCCCAGACCTGGAACTCGTAGAGGGAGTAGCCGAACTGGGCGGTGGAGGGGGCCGGGTTGTGGAAGGAGCGGCGTTCCTTGCCGAGCATGCGGACGTAGCGGCCGGTGGCGGGCTGCGGGAGGCGGACGCTGTCGTGCAGGCCGACTGACTCCCCCGGTGACTTCACGTTGGCGCGGCGGGCGGCGACTTCGGAGGCTGAGGGGCGGTAGACCGTGCGCCAGGTGCGGTTGTCGTCGGAGACCTGGAGTTCGTAGTCGACGGCGTAGGCCGCCTCCCAGTAGAGGTCGACGGTGTCGATGGTGGAGGTGGCGCCGAGGTCGACCGCGACCCAGCGGTCCTTGTTCCAGTCGCTGGACCAGCGGGTCGCGTCGTCCTTGACGTTGGCGGGCCAGCCGCCGTCGGTGACGAACGCCGGTGAGTTGCCCGCGTGGGCGTAGTAGTTGGCGTAGGCGGGGTGGTTCAGGGCGAGGTTGGCGCGCGTGGTGGAGGCGGGGGCGGGTTCGCCGCCGTAGACCTTGAAGGAGTAGAGCGAGTAGCCGTACGGGGTGGCGCGTTCCAGGCCGCGGAGGCGGAGGTAGCGGCCGGTGACCTCCTGGGGATAGGTGTGCGCGGTGACGGTGCCGCCGGTGCCGGCGGTCTCCGTGTAGAACGGCGTCCAGTCGGTGCCGTTCCTGGAGATCTCCAGGACGTATCTCTTGCCGTAGGCGGCTTCCCAGTCGAGGGTCACCCGGTCGACGCGGAGGGTCGTGCCGAGGTCGAGGCGGATCCACGCGTCGTCGGCGAAGTTGCTGGACCAGCGCGTTCCGGCGTTGTTGTCGAAGGCGAGGCCGGGTGCGGTGCCGGCGTTCTCGCTGCCGGAGGCGGTGACGGCGGACGGGTTCGCGGCGTAGGCGGCGGCCGCGCGGTCGGTGTCCCAGGCGGCGGCCGCGACGGCGCCGGGCTCCGCGGCGGGCCCGGCGGCGGCGGGGGTGGCCAGGAGCGGGCCGGCGCCCAGCAGGGACAGGGCGGTGAGGGCGGTCAGCAGGGTGCGGGACGTGCGGGTACCGGTGCGGGTGCGGGATGGCATGCGGCTCTCCCTGGAGGAGTGGGGGGCGGCCGGCTACGGCCGGTGATCCGGGCTGACGGATGCTGCGCATGGCTCTTCGGGCCCCTTCCCTGGGGCCCGTCACCACTTAATTTAGGCCGTGAGTTAAACGGCAACTACCCGACCCGTCAAGAGTTTCAACGTCAATCGTCGAACTCTGCCGCACCTCTTGACGCACCCGTTTCGGCGGATGAAGCATTCGGCGGAAAGAGAGCGCTCCCACCCCTTCCCCTGTTCACTTCCTGAACCTGGAGAGCCGCATGCACCGCCGCCCTACGCACGCTGAGACTCCGTCATCGTCCGCCGCCGACCGGCCCGTCGGCGTCGGACGGCGGACCCTGCTCGGTGCCGCGGCCGCCGCACCCGTGGTCGCGGGCCTGGCCGCCGCCCCGGCCTCCGCGGCCGCGCCGTCCGCCGTCCCGGCCCGCGGCCGCCCGCGCCCCCAGGCCCTCCCCGGCGGCGGCGACCTCGGGCCGAACGTCCTCGTCTTCGACCCGTCCACGCCCGGCATCCAGGCCCGCCTCGACGAGGTGTTCCGGCAGCAGGAGTCCGCCCAGTTCGGCACCGGCCGGTACGCACTGCTGTTCAAGCCCGGCACCTATCACGGGCTCAACGCCCAGATCGGCTTCTACACCTCCATCGCCGGCCTCGGGCTCTCCCCCGACGACACCACCATCAACGGTGACGTCACCGTCGACGCGGGCTGGTTCAACGGCAACGCCACGCAGAACTTCTGGCGCTCGGCGGAGAACCTCGCGCTCGTCCCCGCCAGCGGGACGAACCGGTGGGCGGTCGCGCAGGCCGCGCCGTTCCGCCGGATGCATGTGCGCGGCGCGCTTGACCTCGCGCCCAGCGGCTACGGCTGGGCCAGCGGCGGCTACATCGCCGACAGCCGCATCGACGGGCAGGTCGGACCGTACTCGCAGCAGCAGTGGTACACCCGCGACAGCGTCATCGGCAGCTGGCTCAACGGCGTCTGGAACATGGTGTTCTCCGGAGTCGAGGGCGCGCCGGCGCAGAGCTTCCCGAACCCGCCGTACACCACCCTCGACACCACGCCCGTCTCCCGCGAGAAGCCGTTCCTGTACCTCGCCGGCGACGAGTACCGCGTCTTCCTGCCGGAGAAGCGGGTCGGCGCGCGCGGCGTCAGCTGGGGCAACGGCACCCCCCGCGGCACGTCCCTGCCGCTCGGCCGGTTCTACGTCGCCAAGCCCGGCGTCAGCGCCGCCACGCTCAACCAGGCCCTCGCGCAGGGCCTGCACCTGCTGCTCACCCCCGGCATCTACCACCTCGACCAGCCCCTGCGCGTCAACCGCGCGAACACCGTCGTCCTCGGCCTCGGCTACGCCACGCTCATCCCGCAGGGCGGCGCCACCGCCGTGAAGGTCGCCGACGTCGACGGCGTCCGCCTCGCCGGGTTCCTCGTCGACGCCGGGCCGGTCAACTCCAGGACGCTCGTCGAGATCGGGCCGCAGGGCGCCTCCCGCGACCACTCCGCCAACCCGACCACCGTGCAGGACGTGTTCATCCGCATCGGCGGCGCGGGCGCCGGCAAGGCCACCACCAGCCTCGTCGTCAACAGCCGGCACACCATCGTCGACCACACCTGGATCTGGCGCGCCGACCACGGCGACGGCGTCGGCTGGGAGACCAACCGCGCCGACTACGGCCTCGTCGTCAACGGCCACGATGTCCTCGCCACCGGCCTGTTCGTCGAGCACTTCAACAAGTACGACGTGCAGTGGTACGGCGAGCGCGGCCGCACGATCTTCTTCCAGAACGAGAAGGCCTACGACGCCCCGAACCAGGCCGCCATCCAGAACGGGGCGCTGCGCGGCTACGCCGCCTACAAGGTCGGCGACAGGGTCACCCGGCACGAGGGCTGGGGCCTGGGCAGCTACTGCTACTACAACGTCGACCCCACCATCGTGCAGGAGCACGGCTTCGCGGCGCCCGTCACGCCCGGCGTGCGCTTCCACCACCTCTCGGTCGTCTCGCTCGGCGGCAACGGCCAGTACGCGCACGTCATCAACGACCTCGGCGCACCTACGTCGGGCACCTCCACCGTGCCGTCGACGGTGGTGTCGTATCCGTGAGCGGTGAGTGAACGCCGGGTCCCCTCCTCGGGGGTGGGGAGGGGACCCGGGACGGCGGCACGGGCTCGCCGCCGCGCCACCGCGGTGGCCCGGGGCGACACCTGACCGGCGGACAGGAGCCCCGCCCCGGGCCACGCCCCCACAGGCACCCGCCCGCGCCACCTCCCCGGCGCGGGACCGGGTCCCTGTGCCGCCGTCAGGGCCCCGGCCATCTCGCCGATAGGTGGCCGGGGTCCCGACGGCGGTGCGGAAGTGGAGCAGGACGGGTTGCCGGGGCCGGTGCTCCCCGCCCCGGCAGCCGAAGCCGCCTCGCCGGTGACCGGGCGGTGCCCGTCCTTCGGCGAGGCGGGTCCGCCGGATCCCTCCCCCGCCGGCCGGAAGGGATCCGGCGCTCCTCCCCGCTACCGTGCCGTCGGCGCCTGGGCGTAGCCCGTCGGGCGGGCCGTGAAGGTGCCGCGGCCCTGGGTGCGGCCGCGCAGGCGGGTCGCGTAGCCGAAGAGTTCGGCCAAGGGCACGGTCGCCGTGACGATCGCGGCGCCCGCGCGGACGGTGGAGTCGGTGACCCGGCCGCGGCGTGCCGCGAGGTCGCCGAGGACGCCGCCCACGGCGTCCTCGGGCACGGTCACCGTCACCTCGGCGACCGGCTCCAGCAGCACCATCGCCGAGGCGCGCAGCGCGCCGAGCAGGGCCGCGCGGCCCGCGGTGCGGAACGCCATCTCCGAGGAGTCCTTCACATGGGTCGCCCCGTCGGTGAGCGTCACGCGGAGCCCGGTCACCGGGTGTCCGCCGAGCGGGCCCTCGGCGAGCGCGTCCCGGCAGCCGGCCTCGACCGCCCGTACATACTCCTGCGGCACGCGGCCGCCGACCACCGTCGAGGTGAACGCGAAGCCGGTGCCGCCGGGTTCGGCGTGCAGCGGTGCCACGTCGAGCACGACGTGGGCGAACTGGCCGGACCCGCCGTCCTGTTTGACATGCCGGTGGACGTGTCCGGACACCCAGCGCACGACCGTCTCCCGCAGCGCGACGCGCGGGCGGCCCACGCCGACCTCCAGCCCGTGGGCGCGGCGGATCTTCTCCACCGCGACCTCCAGGTGCAGTTCGCCCATGCCCGACAGCACCGTCTGGCCGGTCTCCGGGTCGGTGCGCACCACCAGGGACGGATCCTCCTCGGCGAGCCGGGCGAGCGCGCCGGCCAGCCGTTCGGTGTCGCCGGAGCGGCGCGCCTCGACCGCGACGGAGACCACCGGTTCGGCGGCGCCGGGCGGTTCGAGGACGATCGGGGCGTGCGGCGCGCACAGTGTCGTACCGGCGCGCGCGGCCTTCAGGCCGACGACGGCCACGATGTCCCCGGCGACCGCGTGGTCCAGCTGGGCGTGCCGGTCGGCCTGCACCCGCAGGATGCGGCCGATCCGCTCGGTGCGGCGGGTGTTCGCGTCCATCACGGTGGCTCCCTTCTCGATGGTGCCGGAGTAGACGCGCAGGTAGGTGAGGCGGCCGGTGGGTGTGGCGTTCACCTTGAACGCGAGGGCGGCGAAGGGCGCTGCCGGGTCGGCGGGGCGCTGCTCGCCGTCGGTGCCCCGTACCGCCGGGACGTCGAGCGGCGACGGCAGGTACGCGACCACCGCGTCCAGCAGTGGCTCGATCCCCCGGTTGCGGTAGGCGGAGCCGCACAGCACGACCACGCCGTCACCGCTGCGGGTCAGGTCGCGCAGGGCGGCGGTCAGCGTCGCCTCGGACAGGGCGGACCGCTCGAAGAACTCCTCCAGTGCGCCCGTGTGCAGCTCGGCCACCGCCTCCTCCAGCGTCCGGCGCCGTCGCGCCGCCGTTTCCCGCAGTTCCTCGGGCACCGGTCCCCGCACGGCCGCGTCGCCGGTCTCGTCCCAGGTCAGCGCCTGCATCCGGATCAGGTCCACGACCCCGCGGAAGCCGTCCTCCGCGCCGATCGGCAGCTGGACGACCAGCGGTGCCGGGTGCAGCCGGTCGCGGATGGAGGCGACGGCCGTGTCGAGGTCGGCGCCCGCGCGGTCGAGCTTGTTGACGAAGGCGATCCTGGGGACGCCGTAGCGGTCCGCCTGCCGCCACACCGACTCGCTCTGCGGTTCCACGCCCGCGACGGCGTCGAACACGGCGACCGCGCCGTCGAGGACCCGCAGCGAGCGCTCCACCTCGTCGGCGAAGTCGACGTGCCCCGGGGTGTCGATGAGGTTGACGCGGTGGCCGTCCCAGGCGCAGCTGACCGCCGCCGCGAAGATGGTGATGCCGCGGTCGCGTTCCTGCGGGTCGAAGTCGGTGACGGTGGTGCCGTCGTGGACCTCGCCGCGCTTGTGGGTGGTGCCGGTGGCGTAGAGGATCCGCTCGGTGACGGTGGTCTTGCCCGCGTCGACGTGGGCGAGGATGCCGAGATTGCGGACGGTGGTGAGGTTGTCGACGGTGGTGCGCACGGCCCGTGGCCTTTCGTGTGGGTGTGGGAAGGGCGGCGCGATGACCCGGACGGGAGCGGGTGTGCGGACGTCCGGAGAGGGACGTCGGCGGTGGTGAAGGGCCGGACGGGTGCCGTCGGATCCGACGGGTGACGTCGGATCAGGCGCCCGGCGGAGGCGTAGGACGGAGTGCCTCGGTCCGTGCCGCTCGCTTCGTCAGGGCGTCCGGTGCCGGCCGCGCAGCGGGCACCGGGCGGCCGTGGACACCAGGATCACCTCGTAGCGGAGGCGGGGAACGACGACAGCGGTGCGGTCACGCACGGCCCGGCTCCCCTCGCTCGACTGGCTTCACACGGCGGCGCACCGCCCGCTCGGGGGCGGTGCGCGATCACTCGGTGAGTGTAGGGAAAGGGCCGGGCGCGGGGCACCGGGTTTTTCGCGGCGGGGTCAGCGGGACTCGGCGGTGGCCGCGTAGAAGTGCGCCCGTACCCGGCGCAGCCAGGCTTCGGCCGGGCGCTCGTCGGGCTGTTCGGGCAGGACGCTGCGGGTCTCGTCGAAGGCGGTCTCGTAGTGCCGGAGCAGGGGCAGCGCGGCGGAGGGGTCGGCGGCGACCTCCTCACCGAAGCGGTGGTAGCTCTCGGGGTCCTCCACGCGGATGTTCAACCGCCCGGTGGCGTACAGCTCGTAGCCCTGCGCGCACAGTCGTCTGAGGTGGCGGGCGTGCTTGGCGGACCGTCGGCGCGAGGGCGCGGCGGCCGCTTCGTCGTCGGCGCGGTTCTGGAGCTTGCGGAACTGCTGGGTGGCGTAGCCGAGATAGGCGGCGCGCACCCGGCGTGCGCTGAGGAACGTGGCGCGGATGTCGATCAGCTCGTCGCCGAGCGGCGTGCGCAGTTCGTACAGCTCGTCGGGGAGCCAGGCGAGCTCCAGCACGGTGGGGTTGCCGCCGAGGGCGAGGCGGCACCACTTGGCGACCTCGTGCAGGGTGCGGTCGGGTGCCGTGGAGACGTGGGACTCCTTGGGCCCGTGCAGTCCGTGCAGGTCCTCGGTGGGGGCCGCGAACACGCCGAGCCGGTCCACGTCGGAGTCCTCGTGGGCGAGTCCGTAGGCGGTCGAGCCGACTATGCCGGACAGCAGGATGTTGTTCACGGTCATCTGCGTCATGATGCAGCGTCCGCCGGGATGTCTCACACCCCTTTTCGGGCGGGTGGCCTCGGGCGGTGGGCGGTGAGCGGTCGGCCTGCGGCCCGCAGCCGACCACCCGAGCTTCGCCGACTGTTCACGGCCCCCGCACCCCGCCGGTCTTCCGCGCCCCGCCCGGCCGCACTACCGTCCCGGCGTCGCCCCCTTCGACGTACGAGTGAGGTCTCGATGTCCGTCGGCCGCTTCCTCGCCTGCCTGGCCCTGCTCCCGGTCCTCGTCCTCCCAGCGACCGCGACCGCACACGCACACGCGGCCGCAGGGCCCGGACCCGATGTGCTCCCGCAGCAGACGCACTTCGACCTCCAGGCGCACCGCGGGGGTCTCGGTCTGACGACCGAGAGCACGTTGGAGGGGTTCGCGAAGGCGCTGCGGCTCGGGGTCTCCACGTTGGAGCTGGACACCCAGATCACCAGGGACCGCAAGGTCGTCGTCACCCACGACCGGCAGGTCAGCGCGCAGAAGTGCCGGGACACGGCACCGCTGGAGCCCGGTGACCCGATGTACCCGTACGTCGGCAAGTACGTGAAGGACCTGACACTGGCTCAGCTTCGGACCCTGGACTGCGGCTACCAGCAGCTGCCCGGGCATCCGGAGCAGGAGCGGATCGCGGGTGCCCGGATGGTGGAGCTGCGGGATGTGCTGGGCCTGGTCAGGCGGGCGAAGGCACGGCAGGTCACGCTCAATGTGGAGACCAAGGTGGAGGCGGGCGCGCCCGAGCAGACCGCGCCGCGTGAACTGTTCGTGCGGCGGGTGTTCGAGGAGATCCGCGCCTCCGGCATCGAGCGTCAGGTGACCGTCCAGTCCTTCGACTGGGGCGCGCTGAAGGCGATGCACCGGCTCGCCCCGCGCTGGCCGCTGGTGGCCCTCACCAACTACGACTTCCTCCAGGTCGGCAAGGAAGGGGCGTCTCCGTGGCTGGGCGGGATCGACGCCGACGACTACGGCGGCGACTTCGTGCGCGCCGCCGCCACCGTGCCCGGTGTCCGGGCCCTCTCCCCCAACTACGGCTTCCCGCAGAACGGCAGGATCGGCGACCCGGGCTTCCGCTTCTACCCGGACCGCGCCATGGTCGACGCGGCCCACGCGCGCGGGCTGAAGGTGATCCCGTGGACCTGCGACGACCCGGCCACCATCGCGGCGCTGATGGACCTCGGCGTGGACGGCGTCATCACCGACTACCCGGACCGGGTGCGGCGGCTGATGGCCGAGCGGGGCATGCGGCTGCCCAAGGCGTACGAGTCGTAGTCGTACGGTCGTGGTCGGACGAGCCGTAGGCGGACGAGCCGCGCCGACCGCACGCCCGCCCCTCCCCGCCCGGCCCCCGCCCCGCCCCGTCAGACCAGCTGGATCTCCCGCTTGAGGATCTTGCCCGTGGGGCCCTTGGGCAGGGCGGGGAGGAGGTGGACGGTGCGCGGGTACTTGTAGGGGGCGACGCGTTCCTTGACGTAGGCCCGCAGCTCGTCGGCGGTCGTCCGGGCGTCCGGAGTGAGGACGACGGCCGCGGCGACCTCCTCGCCGAGGGAGTCGTGCGGGACGCCGACGACGGCCGCCTCGACGACCTCGGGGTGCTCGTACAGCACCTCCTCGATCTCCCGGGGGTACACGTTGTACCCGCCGCGGATGATCATGTCCTTCTTGCGGTCGACGACGAAGTAGTAGCCGTCGTCGTCGCGGCGGGCGAGGTCGCCGGTGCGGAACCAGCCGTCGTCGGGGATCGCCTCGGCGGTCGCGTCGGGGCGGTTCCAGTAGCCCGCCATGACGTTGTGGCCGCGTACGGCGATCTCGCCGATCTCGCCCTCCGGGACGTCGTAGCCGTCGCCGTCGATCAGGCGCACCTCGACGCCCGCGATCGGGGTGCCGATCGAGCCGGGCTTGCGGGGCCGGTCGAGGTGGTTGAAGGTGACGACCGGCGAGGTCTCGGACAGGCCGTAGCCCTCGGCGACCGCGCAGCCGAAGCGCTGCTCGAAGCCGTGCAGCACCTCCGTCGGCAGCGCCGCCCCGCCGGACACGCACAGTCGCAGCGCCGCCGCCTCGCGGGTGGCGGACGCGGGCTGGTGCAGCAGCGCGTTGTACATGGTGGGCACGCCCTCGAAGACGGTGACCCGCAGGGTGTCGAGCAGGTCCAGCACCTCGGCCGGGTCGAAGCGCGGCACCAGGACCAGGCAGGCGCCCTGGCGGACTGCGGCGTTCATGCCGCAGGTCTGGCCGAAGGCGTGGAAGAGCGGCAGACAGCCCATCACCACGTCCTCGGGCCCCAGCGCCAGCACGCTGTCGGCCAGCACCTCGGTGTTGCGGCCGAGGTTGCGGTGGGTGAGGGCGGCGCCCTTGGGCCGGCCGGTGGTGCCGGAGGTGTAGAGGATCACGGCGAGGTCGTCGTCGCGGCGCTCCGCCGTAACCGGACCTGCGGTGTCGTCGGCCGCCGGCAGCCCCGGGCCGACCGGTGTCACGGTGGCGCCGGCGGTCTCGGCTCCCTTGGCGGCCTCCGGGGCGGCGGCCTCGGACACGAACAGGCGGCGCGCGCCGGAGTCGGCCAGGCAGTGCTCGATCTCCCGGGCCCGCAGCAGTGGGTTCATCGGCACGACGACGCCGCCGGCCCGCAGCACGCCGTAGTAGTACGCCACGAAGGCGGGCACGTTGGGCAGCATCACGCCGACCCGGTCGCCGGGCTCCAGGCCCTGCGCGAGCAGCGCGCGGGCGACCTCGGAGGCGGCGGCGTCGACCTCGGCGTAGGTGAGGACGACGCTGCCGAACCGCAGGGCGGGCCGGTCGGGATGGCGTCGTGCCGTCTCGGTCAGATTCTCCGCGATGGTCGCCATGCGTCCTCCTGTGAGCGGCCCGGGCACGTCCGTGTGCCTGCTGTGCGGGCTCCAGGGTGGCGGGCGGGCGGGCCGGCGCCCAATGGCGCGGCACACAACAACAGGGCCCGATGCGTTGTTCCCGGTGACAACCAGGGCCCGCGAGTCAACGGCCCGTGCCGGGCTCGCTTGTGCCGGTCGACAAGGGTGCTCCCGTAGCCTGGTGCCGTGCAGCGCCATCCGCCCGTCCCCGACATCGCCGCCGTGGCACAGTCGCTCCGCCCCCGGCTGGCGGAGATCGTCGAGAGCGCCACCCGCCGCATCCGCGACGAGATCGACATCTACGGCCCCGCCGGCACCGTTCCGGAGGAGGAGCTGCGGACCTCGCTGCGCCGCAACATCGCGAGCATGCTCGACCGGTTCGCGCAGGGCACCGACGCGGACCTGAGCCATCCCGGCGAGACCGGGCGGGTGCGCGCGGTGCAGGGCAGCCCGCTGCCCGACGTGCTGCGCGCCTACCGGCTGGGCTTCGCCGAGGTGTGGGCCGCCCTCACCGAGGAGGCCGCGCGCCTCGACGTGGACCCGGCGCTGATGGTGGGCGCGGCGGCGGACGCCTGGCAGCTCGCCGACGTCTACAGCGACGCCATGACCAACGCCTACCGCCGGGCCGCCGCCGAACTGGTGCGGGCCCAGGAGCGGGAGCGGTCCGCGCTGACGCAGGCGCTGCTCGGCGGCCGGATCACCGACCGGGGCACGCTGTGGGAGGTGGCGCAGACCCTGGGCCTGCCGCGGAAGGGGCCGTTCGTCGCCGTCGCCGCCGAGACCACCGCGCTCGGCCAGGAGCCGCTCGCCGACGTCGAGGCCCGGCTCGCCGCACAGGGCGTCCCGTCGGCCTGGACGCTCCGCCCGGACCTGCACATCGGGATCGTCTCGCTGATCCGCGCGGACTTCCTGGACCCGGTGATGGCCGTGCTCGGACGGCTGGCGACCGCCAGGGTCGGGGTGAGTCCGCCGTTCGCCGCGCTGGACGGCACCGGCCCGGCCCTGCGGTACGCGCGGCTGGCGCTCACCGGGCATCCGGCGGGGGCCGCCGCGGTGGTGCGCTTCCCGGACGATCCGCTCACCGTGGTGATGGCCGCCGCGCCCGGCGCGGCCGGTGATCTGGCCCGCCGGGTGATGGGCCCGGTGCTGGCCCTGGACGCCGAGGGGCGCGCGCTGCTGCTCGACACCTTCCAGTGCTGGCTCGACGAGGCCGGGGACGCCACCGCGACCGCGCGGCTGCTGCACTGCCACCCCAACACCGTCCGCTACCGGCTGCGCCGGCTGGAGGACCTCACCGGGCGGTCGCTGCGCGTCCCCGGCGAGAGCGCCGAACTCGTCGCGGCCCTGCGCGCCGTCAGATTCCTTCCCGACCCCGGGCCGGAGCGGGCCGACGGGTCCTGAGGGGCGGGATCCGCGCAGTGGGATCCGTCACGTCCGCGGGGCCCGCGCACCGGGGCTGAGCAGCCGTCATGGCCCACCGGGAGCGCGCGCCGGGGCGCTCGCGGGTGCCGCCGGGCGCCCCCGGGGTCCGCTTGTCACCACCCCGAGCCGGGCATTACTGTCACCACGCCTTGGTGAACGGGAAATCCGGTGTGATGCCGGTGCGGCCCTCGCCACTGTGATCGGGAAGTCCGGCTCCGGCCCTCGCGGGCAGCCACTGGGTTCTTCGGAACCCGGGAAGGCGGAGTTCGGGCGGTGGTACCCGTCAGCCAGGAGACCGGCCAAGGCGCGTCAACCATCCACGAGGTGCTGGAGAGGGTCTGTTCGAGCCATGCACATAGCCGAGGGTTTCCTGCCACCGGCGCACGCGATCGCCTGGAGCGTCGCGTCCGCGCCCTTCGTCGTCCACGGCGTCCGGTCACTCACCCGTGAGGTCAAGGAGCATCCCGAGAGCACCCTGCTGCTCGGCGCCTCCGGAGCCTTCACCTTCGTCCTGTCCGCCCTCAAACTGCCCTCGGTCACCGGCAGCTGCTCGCACCCCACCGGCACCGGACTGGGCGCCATCCTCTTCCGGCCGCCCGTGATGGCGGTGCTCGGCACCATCACCCTGCTCTTCCAGGCCCTGCTGCTCGCCCACGGCGGGCTCACCACGCTCGGCGCGAACGTCTTCTCCATGGCGATCGTCGGCCCCTGGGCGGGCTACGCGGTGTACCGGCTGCTGCGGCGCTTCGACGTTCCGCTGATGGTGTCCGTGTTCTGCGCCGCGTTCGTCGCCGACCTGTCCACCTACTGCGTCACCAGTGTCCAGCTGGCGCTCGCCTTCCCCGACCCGGGCAGCGGATTCCTCGGCGCGCTCGGCAAGTTCGCCGGCATCTTCGCCGTCACGCAGATCCCGCTGGCGGTGAGCGAGGGCCTGCTCACCGTGCTGGTGATGCGGCTGCTGGTGCAGTCCAGCAAGGGTGAACTGACCCGGCTCGGCGTGTTCCTCGCCGGCCGGCGGGTGCCCGGCGAGGCGGCGGACGAGACGGAGGCGGTGGCCCGATGAGCCGGAACGCGAAGATCAACGTCCTGCTGCTGCTCGTCGTCGTCGCGCTCGCCGTGCTGCCGCTGGCGCTCGGCCTCGGCGACGACAAGGAGGAGCCGTTCACCGGCGCCGACGCCCAGGCGGAGACCGCGATCACCGAGATCGACCCGGACTACGAGCCGTGGTTCTCGCCGCTGTACGAGCCGCCGTCCGGCGAGATCGAGTCGGCGCTGTTCTCCCTCCAGGCGGCGATCGGCGCGGGCGTCCTCGCCTACTACTTCGGGCTGCGGCGCGGACGCCGGCAGGGCGAACTGCGCGCCCTCGAAGGGCAGAAGGCGCCGGCCGGCGACGGCGCCGGCGGCGAGCCCGGGGCCTGAGCCCGCATGCTGCCGATCGACGCGGCGGCGCACGGCAGCCGCTGGCGCCGCCGCCACCCCGTGGACAAGGCCGTGCTCGGGCTGGGGCTGACCGTGCTCGCGATCTCGCTGCCGCCCTGGCCCGGCGCCGCGCTGGTGCTGCTCGCGGCGCTCACCGTGCTGCTGGGCCCGGCCGGTGTGCCCTGGCGCCGGCTGTGGCGGGCCTACCGGGTGCCGCTCGGGTTCTGTGTGACCGGCGCGGCCACCCTGCTCGTCCAGGTGGGCGGACCCGGCGGGTTCCTCGCCCTGGCCGACGGCGGCCCGGTGCGGGCCGGTGAGCTGCTGCTGCGCACCTCGGCGGCCTCGCTCGGGGTGCTGCTGTTCGCCTTCACCACACCGATGTCGGACCTGCTGCCCCGGCTGGTGCGGGCCGGGGTGCCCGCACCGGTCGTCGACGTCGCCCTGGTGACGTACCGGATGAGTTTCCTGCTGCTGGACTCGATGCGGCTGGTCCGGGACGCGCAGGCGGCCCGTCTCGGGCACACCACGCGGGCCGCGACCTGGCGTTCGCTGGCCGGGCTCGGCGCCACCGCGTTCGTCCGGGCCTTCGACCGGGCGACCCGGCTCCAGGCCGGGCTCGCCGGACGCGGCTACGACGGCACCCTGCGCGTCCTGGTCCCGCAGGCCCGCGTCTCCGTCCGCTTCACGGCCGCGAGCTGCGCCCTGCTGGCAGCGGTGGCCGCGCTCACCTTCGTACTGGAAAGGCCGCTGACATGAGCGAGGCCCCTGCCCTGGTCGCCCTGCGGGGCGCGTCGTTCGCGTACGAGGACGGCCCGGCCGTGCTCAGCGGCCTGGACTTCGAGATCCGCGAGGGGCGGGCGCTGGCGCTGCTGGGCCGCAACGGCAGCGGCAAGACCACGCTGATGCGCCTGCTCAGCGGCGGACTGCGCCCGCGCGAGGGCCGGCTGACGGTCGAGGGCCACCCGGTCTCCTACGACCGCAAGGGGCTGACCCGGCTGCGGACCACCGTCCAGCTCGTCGTGCAGGACCCGGACGACCAGCTGTTCGCCGCGTCCGTCGCGCAGGACGTGTCGTTCGGGCCGCTGAACCTCGGCCTGCCCGACCCGGAGGTGCGGGCGCGTGTCGAGGAGGCGCTGTCGGCGCTGGACATCGCCGCGCTGGCCGACCGCCCCACCCACCTGCTGTCGTACGGCCAGCGCAAGCGGACCGCGATCGCTGGCGCCGTCGCGATGCGGCCACGGGTGCTGATCCTCGACGAGCCGACGGCCGGACTCGACCCGGACGGCCAGGAGCGGCTGCTGGCCACCCTCGGTGAACTGCGTGGCAGCGGTACGACGGTGGTGATGGCCACCCACGACGTGGATCTCGCGCTGCGCTGGGCCGATGACGCGGCCCTGCTCACCCCGGCCGGCGTGCGCACCGGCCCGGCGCCCGAACTGCTCGCCCGGACCGACCTGCTGCGCGAGGCCGCCCTGCGCCTTCCCTGGGGCGTGGCCGCGGCCCGCCTGCTGCACACCCAGGGCCTGCTGCCGGACCCGTCCGCTGGGCCGCGCACCGCCGAGGCCCTGGCGGCGCTCGTTCCGGCCGCCGAGTGACACGGCGCCGCCCGGGCGGTGGCCGGCGGTCCGGGGGCGGGTAGCGTGCGGGCGGGGGCTTCGACGAGAGAGGTGACACCGTATGACGACGCCGGCCGCCACGGGACGGCGGGTTCTGGTGACCGGGGCCGCGCGAGGGCTCGGTCGCGCGGTGGCGCGCGCCTTCGCGGCCAACGGCGACCGCGTCGCCGTGCACTACGGCTCCCGGGCCGACGAGGCCCGTGACACCCTCGCCTCGCTCGACGGCACCGGTCACGCGCTGACCGGCGGCGACCTCGCCGACCCGGCGGGTGCGGCGGCGGTGGCGGACGCGGCGGCGGACGCCCTCGGCGGGATCGACGTGCTGGTGAACAACGCCGCGGTGAACCTGCGTCACCCGCTGCCGGAGACCCCGTACGAGGAGTGGGTCGAGCTGTGGCAGCGGCACGTGGCGGTGAACCTGCTCGGGACGGCGCACCTGAGTCATCTGGCGGCGCGCCGCATGATCGACCAGGGCGGCGGCGGACGGATCGTCAACGTCGGCTCCCGCGGCGCCTTCCGGGGCGAGCCGGACCATCCGGCCTACGGCGCGACCAAGGCGGCGGTGCACGCGCTCGGCCAGTCGCTGGCGGTGTCGCTGGCCCCGTACGGCATCGGTGTCGCCTCCGTCGCCCCCGGGTTCTTCGAGACCGAGCGGGTCGCCCCGCGCCTCGACGGCCCCGAGGGCGACGCCATCCGCGCCCAGAGCCCCTTCGGCCGGGTCGCCACCGCCGAGGAGGTCGCCGCGGCGGTGCTGTGGCTGGCCTCACCGGAGGCCGAGTGGGCCTCCGGCAGTGTCCTCGACCTCAACGGCGCCTCGTACCTGCGGACCTGAGCGGCGGGCCGGGGCGGGCGTGAGGGGCCCCGGGCCGGCCGGTCCGCGGATCAGCGGGCGGTCACCGGTCCTTGGCGAGGGCCACCAGCTCGGCGAAGAGGCCGCCCGCGTGCACGAGGTCGTCGTAGGTTCCCTGTTCGACGATCCGGCCGGCGCGCAGGACGATGATCCGGTCGGCGAGCCGGGTGTTCTCCAGCTGGTGGGTGACGACGACGGTCATCCGGTGCGCGGCGATGCGTTTGACCTCCAGGAAGATGCGGTGTTCGCCGCGCGGGTCCATCTGCGAGGTGGGTTCGTCGAGGATGAGCAGCGGGGTGCGGCGGTACAGGGCGCGGGCGCACACCAGGCGCTGCCACTGCCCTCCGGACAGCTCGGCGCCGCCGAAGAGTTCCCGGGCGAGCAGGGTGTCGAGCTGCCGGGGCAGCTTCTCGACCGTCTCACGCATGCCGACGGCCTCGACGGCGTCCCACACCGGTGCGTCGTCGTAGGTCCTGGGCTGGCCGAGGGTGACGTTCTCCCGTGCCCGCAGCGGCCAGCAGGCGAAGTTCTGCGGGACCAGCGCGGTCCGGGCCCAGACGGAGTCCGGGCGGGCGCGGGCCAGGTCGACGCCGTCCCACAGCACGCGGCCCTTGTCGGGGAGGAGGATGCCGGTGAGCAGCTTGGTGAGGGTGGACTTGCCGGAGCCGTTCTCGCCGACGACGGCCACGATCTCGCCGCGGCGCAGGGTCAGGGAGACACGGTCGACGGCGGGTTCGTCCTTGCCGGGGTACTGGTGGACGACCTCTTCGAGGCGGATCTCGTGCACGGTCTCGGGGATGGTCGCCTCGCCTCGCCTGGGCGCGAGTTCCGCGGCCCGGTCGAGGAAGGAGCGCATGTCGGCGAGGTAGAGCGAGGTGTGGAAGAGGGCAGCGCCGTGCTGGACGAGCTGGGAGAGCGCGGCCAGGGTGGTCTGCACGGCGACGACCGCGGTGGCGGCCACCGGCAGGGCGACCCGGCCGGTGTCGGCGAGCCAGGCGAGGGTGCCCCAGGTGACGAGCAGGAACAGCCCGCCGAGCGCGGAGGTCGTGAGGGCGATGCGGAGCATGCGCGGCGCGGCGGTGAGGGTGCGCCGGTCGATGCGCTCGGACAGCGCGCGGTACCAGTAGACGAGGTAGCCGGTCATGCCGTTGGCGCGGACCTCGTCGCCGTGCCGTGCGTAGGTGGCCCAGAAGCGCATCATGCCGCGGACGTTGCGGTCGCCGACGTTGGCGTAGTGCGTCGCGTAGTCGACGCGGGCGGTCAGCACCGCGCCCAGGCCGGCGGGGAGCACGGCGAGCAGCAGCAGCGGCAGCATCAGCCAGTGCAGGGCGCCGATGACGGCGGCCGCGGCGGCCATGCGGATGAGGGAGGCCAGGAAGCGCTGGGCGTCCCGGACCATGTAGGTGGTGCGGGTCACGCCGACCTCGGCGGCCTCCTGCCGGTCGGCGAAGCCGGCCTCGCCGTAGGCGGCGGCCTCGACCCGGCAGACGGCGGAGACCAGGGCGACGTCGGCCTCGGTGGTCAGGCGGGGGGTGATCCGGCCGTCGGCGTAGGAGGCGAGGGCGCTGCCGGTGCGGCCGGCCGCGGCGGCGGCCGTGACGACCAGCAGGGCCGGCAGGGCGGCGTGCAGGCGGGCGGAGACGGTGCCGGTGCCGAGGAGGTGGGTCATGGCCTCGGCGGTGAAGGCGAGCAGGACGGCGGCGGCGACGCCGGTGAGCAGCTGGCAGCCGAGCAGCAGGACGACGGCGGGCCGGTCGGCGGCCCAGGCCATGCGCGCGGCCTGGCCGAGTACGGACGGCAGCCGTCCGCACATCTTGCGGAAGCTCGCTTCCTCCAGGGGGTTCTTGCCGATCTTCCCCTCGTAGCCGATGGTGGCGGGCGGGGGCGGGGGTGGTGTGTCGGAGTGGTCCGGGCTGTCTGACGAGGCGTCGGTCAGCGTCACCTGCGTCCCTCCTCGGGCTCGGCGCCGCACCTGGGTGGTCCGGCGGTGCCCGGCTCAACGAGACGGCCGGTGAATCGAACGCGCTCGATTCCGGACGACGCGCGGGCCCGGAATCCGGGGGCCGCGCGGTCGGGGTCGTGGTGGCGTACGGCCTCCCGGTGGGCGGCCGGTGGCCGAAACGCCGGTGCTCGGTGAGGGTGTGACCAGTGGGTTTCAGGATTGCGGCGCACCGGCCCGCGGGCCGTCGGCCTCCCACTGGACCGTGCGGTCGCACCAGCGCCGCAGCAGGGTGCGGTCGTGGCCGACGGCCAGGACGCCCGCGCCGGTGCCGCCCCGGTACTCCTCCACCACGGCGACCAGGGCGGCGGTGGTGGAGGCGTCGAGCATCGCGGTCATCTCGTCGCACACCAGCCAGCGCGGGCGCAGCACCAGAGCCCTGGCCAGGCAGGCGCGTTGCAGCTGGCCGTCGCTGACCTCGTGCGGCCGTCTGCCCAGCAGGTCGGTGGTGAGGCCGACGGTGGACGCGAGTTCGGCGACGCGTTCGGGGATCCGCGCGCGAGCGCCGGTGGCGCGCAGCGGTTCGGCGATCAGGTCGCGCAGTGTCAGCCGGGGGTCGGCGGAGAGCCTGACCTGCTGGAAGACCACGCCGACGGAGGTGCGCAGCTCACGCGGGGCGCGGTGGCGCCAGCGGCGTACGGGCTCGCCGTCGAGCACGACGGTTCCGGCGTCGGGGCGGTGCAGGAGAGCGGCGACCCGGGCGAGGGTGGACTTGCCGCAGCCGCTGGGGCCGAGCAGTCCGACGGCCTCGCCGGGTGCGACGGTCAGGGAGACGTCGCGGAACACGGGGGCGTTCCTGGCGTAGCCGGCGGTGATGGAGCGCAGTTCAAGCACGGGTGTCCTCCGGCACGTACGGGTGGTGGCAGGCGGTCGTGCCGGTCGTCGGGGGCGGTGCGGCGCAGGTGGCGTCGGCGCGGGGGCAGCGGGCGGCGAAGGCGCAGCCGGCGGGGAGGGCGCCGAGTTCGGGGGGCTGTCCGGGGACGGCGGTGAAGGCCCGGTCGGGGAGGGCGTCGAGCAGGCCGCGGCTGTAGGGGTGGCGCGGGCCGGGTGTCCCGAAGAAGGCGCGGGCGTCGGCCAGTTCGACGATGCGGCCCGCGTACATCACGGCGACGCGGTCGGCGATGCGCTCGGCGGCGGCCAGGTCGTGGGTGATCATCAGCAGGGCCCGGCCGGTGCCGTCGGCGTCGACGTGGCGCCGCAGTTCGTCGACGGTGCGGTCGACGAGGTCGCGGTCGAGGCCGGTGGTCGGTTCGTCGGCGAGCAGCAGCGGGGCGTCGCCGACCAGGGCGAGGGCGGTGGCGGCGCGCTGGGCGAGTCCGCCGGAGAGCTGGTGCGGGTACCGGTCGAGGTGGTCGGCGGGGAACGCGGCGCGTTCCGCGGCGGCCGCCGCGGCCGAGCGCACGGCGGCCCGGCCGCGGGCCGCTGTCAGCGCGGCGACCGTCTCCTCCAGTTGGGAGCGGATGGTGCGGACCGGTGTGAGGTGGGCGGCAGGGCTCTGCGGGACGAGGCCGATACGGCGGCCGCGCACGGTGCGGGCGAGGGTCCGCTCGTCGGCGGCGAGCAGGTCGAGGTCGCCGAGGACGGCCCGCCCGGCGGTCTGGGCGTTGCCGGGGAGCAGGCCGAGGAGGGCGGAGGCGAGGACGGACTTGCCGCAGCCGCTCTCGCCGATCAGGGCCAGGCACTCGCCGGCCGCCACGTCGAAGTGGGCGCCGGTGACGGCGGCGACCCGGCGTCCGCCGGGCATCAGGAACCGCACCGACAGGTCACGCACCGACAGGACGGGCGGGCGCCCGGCCGCGGCCCCGCCCTCCCGCACGGCGCCACGCCGGTTCGAGGTCTTGCCCGTGTTCACAGCATCAGCTCCGATCGGCGGCGGGGGTTGATCCGCTCCCGCCAGGCGCCGGCGAGCCCGGCGATGGCGAGGGTGGGCAGGATGATGAACAGGCCGGGGAACAGGGTCGGCCACCACTGTCCGGCGAGCAGGGAGCCGCGGGCGCCCTGGACGAGAGTGCCGAGGCTCGCGGTGTGGGTGGGCAGTCCGAGCCCGAGGAAGGACAGCGCGGACTCGTGCCACATGGCGTGCGGCACCATCAGCACGGCGGCGAGCGCGGCCTGCGGCAGCACGCCGGGCAGCAGATGCCGTACGGTCACCCGCCACCGGGTGGCTCCCCCGCTGACGGCGGCGTCGACGAACGGGCGCGAGCGCAGGGAGAGCACCTCGGCGCGCACGATCCGCGCGGTCGACAGCCAGTGGGTGAGGGCGACCGAGACGACCACCGGCCAGACGCCGGGCCGGAACATGGCGACGACGAAGATGCCGAGCAGCAGGTGCGGGACGGACGAGACGGTGTCGACGACCCGCATGACGGCCCGGTCGGCCCAGCCGCCCAGCGCTCCGGCGGCGGCGCCCACGGCGGTGCCGATGACGGTCGCGGTCAGGGCGGCCGCGAGGCCCACGAGCAGCGAGACGCGCAGCCCGTAGACGCAGCGCAGCAGCAGGTCGCGGCCGACGTCGTCGGTGCCGAAGGGATGCTCGGGGGACGGTGGCAGCAGTTTGTCGGCCAGCTCGACGGCCTGCTGGTCGAGCTGGACCAGCGGCGGCACGAGCAGCACCGCGAGGACGGTCACGGCGAGCACGACGGCGGACACCCGCACCCGCAGGGCGCGGGTGGCGCGGCGCCGGCCGCCGTACGACCGCCAGGCGGGCTCGGCCGCCGACGGGGACTCGGCTTCGGCGGGCGCCGGTGCGTCACATGTCACTGAGCTTCACCCTCGGGTCGAACAGTCCGTAGAGCAGATCGGCGGCCAGGTTGCCGACGAGGACGGCGGCGGTGGCCAGCGTGGTCAGGGCGGCCAGCAGCGGGAAGTCGACGGCCGTGGCCGCCTGGACGGTGGCCGCCGCGATGCCCGGCCAGCTGAAGACGCTCTCCACCAGCAGGGCGCCGGTGATGAGTTCGGGCACGCGGGAGCCGATCAGGGTGAGCACCGGCAGCAGTCCGGAGCGCAGGGCGTGTCCGAGCAGCACGGTGCGTTCGCCGAGGCCGCGGGCGCGGGCGCCGCGCACCGGGTCCTCGGCGAGGGCGTCGCCGACGCCTTGGCGGACGTAGAGCGTGAACCAGGGGAGCTGGGAGACGGCGAGGACCCCGGCGGGCAGCACCAGGTGGCTCGTGACCTGCCCGAAGGTGACCTGTTCGCTGGCGGCGTCGGTGAGACCGCCAGCGGGGAGCAGGTCCCACTGGAGGGCGAACAGCCAGACGGCGAGCAGCGCGATCCAGAAGACCGGGGCGGCCTCCAGGACGTAGGCGAGCGAGGTGACGGCCCGGTCCAGGAGGGAGCCGGGGCGGCGGGCGGCGAGCACGCCGAGGACCGTGCCGAGCAGCACGGCGACGGCGAACGCGACCGCGCACAGCAGCGCGGACCACACCAGGCGTTCGCCGATGACCTGGTTCACCGGCTGCCGCAGCACGCTGGAGTGGCCGAGGTCGCCGGTGAGCGCGGAGGTCAGCCAGTCCCACCAGCGGGCCGGGAACGGCTCGTCGACGCCGAGGTTGTCGCGCAGCCGGTCCAGGGTCTCCTGGTCGGCGCCGAGCGCGGCGGTGCCGGCGTAGGCCTTGACGGGGTCGAACGGGGAGGCGGCGGCGATGGCGAACACGCCGAAGGTGACGACGAGGAGGACGGGCCCCGCGAACAGGGCCCGTCGTCCGGCCAGGCGTGCCATCGCTCCCCAGGGGGGTGTGGTCATCGCTTGGGCTGCCAGTCCTCGATGTTCCACCAGGGGCCGCTGGCGAAGCCGTGCTCGTGCGGCTCCAGCTGGGTGGTCAGGCCGTCCCAGCGGTCGGCGAGGACGTACAGGTGGTCGATGTGGGTGAGGAAGGTGTAGCCGGGGTCCTTCACCAGGGCGCGCTGGACCTTCTCGTAGGCGGCCTCGCGTTCGGCGGGGACCCGGGTGCGGCGGGCGGTGTCGAGGGCCTCGTCGACGTCCTTGTCGCGGTAGCGGGCCATGTTGTTGAAGCCGTCGCCGGCGAGGGAGGAGTGCAGCAGGGTGTAGAGGCCGAAGTCGGGGTCGCCGACGCTGCCGAAGCCCGCGAGGACCGCGTCCTCGCCCATGCGCGGCTCGATGACCTCCCAGGTGGCGCTCTCCACCGCGATGTCGATGCCGGCCTTCTTGGCGTCGGAGGCGTAGGCGAGCGCGTGGTCCTGGCGGACCTTGTCGCCGGACGGGTAGAGCAGGGTGAACGCGGCGCGGCGGCCGTCCTTGGCGCGGATGCCGTCGCCGCCGGCCTTCCAGCCCGCCTCGTCGAGGATCCTCCTCGTCCTGCCGAGGTCCCGGGTGCGCTGGATGTCCTGGGCGAAGGCGGGGTCGTCGGCGGGCAGCGGCCCGTACGCCGGGCGGCCCGCGCCGTCGAGGATCTTGTCGACCATGGCCTCGCGGTCCACGGCGGCGTCGAGAGCCTGCCGGATCGCGCGGTCGCCGGTGACGGGGTGCTCGGTGGGCAGGGTCACGGCACGGAAGTCGTAGGACTTCGCCTCGTAGGTGCGCCTGCCCCGCTCGCCCTCGAAGGTGGCGGCGAGGTTCGGCGGCAGGACGGCGCCGTCGAGGTCGCCAGAGCGCAGGCGGGTGGCACGGACGTCGTCGTCGGCGATGATCGCCATGGTGAACGACCTCACCTTCGGCGCGGGGCCCCAGTAGTGCGGGTTGGCCTCGAAGGTGAGCTTCTCGCCCTTGCTCCACCGGGTCAGGACGTACGGTCCCGTGCCGACCGGCTCGGTGTTGAAGGTCCCGGTGTTCGGGTCCTGCTTCCCGGCGATGTGCTCGGGGACGATGGGCAGGACCGTGCGGGCGGCGAACGGCGCGTACGGGTACTTCAGGGTGAAGACGACCGTGTCGTCGCCGCTCGCCCGGACGCTCTTGACGGCGGCCAGTTCGCTCTTGGCGGTGTTGTTGGTCTTCGTGTCCAGGAGCGTCTCGTACGTGTAGACCACGTCGTCGGCGGTGAGCGGCTCGCCGTCGCTGAACTTCACGCCGTCGCGCAGGGTGTACGTGTACGTGCGGCCGCCGTCGCCGACCTTCGGGAGGGCGGCCGCCAGGGCGGGCCTCAGCCTCAGTTCGCCGTCGCGGGCGAGCAGCCCGTCGAAGATCTTGGAGTTGCCGTCCTTGCCGTAGCCGAGGAGCGGGCTGAGGGTGTCCGGTTCGGAGGCCACCCCGATCACCACGCTGTCGCCGGATCCGCCGTCGCCGTCGCCGCCGCCGTCGCCGTTGCCGGGCGCCGAACAGGCGGCGGCTCCGAGGGCCATGGCCGCTGCGAGGGCGGCACCTCGTATCCGACGGGTCGTCATGGACCTCACACCCTTGTTGCCAGTGTCACGCTGTTGCATATCGCTGGCAATTAAATCCTATCGGCCGACGGGGTCGCCCTCGGCACCGTCCGTACGGCCGCGCAGCATCAGGTGACCGCCGTGCCGCAAGGGGGTGCCCGGCCTCAACCGGGCGGTCTCGGCGCCGGTTCGGGCGTCGAAGAGGTGGATCTCGCCGTGGCCGCCGCGGGTGACGGCGACCAGGTCCGCGGCCGGTGAGGCGGCCACCGCCCGGCGCTCGACGCCCTCCCAGGGGGTGCCGCCGCGACGGGGGGCGCCGGCCATGGCGGGGAGGGGGACGCGGCGCACGGTTCCGTCGGCGGCGGCCAGCAGGACCAGTTCGTCGCCGTCCGGGTGGATCCGGGTGAACGCGGTGTGGGCGCGGGCGAGGGCGAGCCGGAACACCAGTCCCGGACCGAGGTCCGTCAGCGTCGTACGGCCCGTCGCGAGGTCGTGGCGCCAGGCCTGGTTCGTCCACTCCGGCCAGCGCAGCGGGTCCGCGGGGCCGCCGCGCAGGGTCGACCACAGGGTCCGGCGCCGGGGGTCGAGCCGCAGGTACCAGCCTCGGGCGGGCGCGCCCCACGGGATCACCGGCTCCGGTACGAGCGTGTCGCCGGCGCGGCGGGCCCGCTGCACGCCCTCCCCGGTGGCCGCGAACACGGTCCGGGTCTCCGGGTCCTGGGCGTCACCGTGGCCGTCGTCCGGCAGGGACAGGTGGCCGTGGGGCACGACCTGCGGGCAGCCGGGCGGCGCGTCGAGCAGGTCGGCGAACCGGTGGACGGCGAGTGCGCCGGGTTCGCGGTGGCGCAGCACGACGAGGGGGGCGCCGCCGCCGAGCACCGTCACGCCGGGCTCGCCGGGCCGGGTGCGGACGCGGACCGCGTCCCCGGTGGCGAGGTCGACGGCCGTCAGCAGGTCCGACCACGGTTCGGCGTTCGGGCCCAGGCCGGTCGTCACGGCCACAAAGCGGCCCGAGGGGTCGACGGCGAGGTGTTCGGCCGGTACGGCGACCGGGATCGCGGCGGCTATCGGCTCGTCGCCGAACGGGTCGAGGACCAGCAGCTCGCCCCGGCGGTCGTCGACACACGCCGCCCGCCCGCCGGGCAGCGCCAGGAAGCCCGCGTGCTCGGAGAGATGACGGCCGGTCAGCCGGTGCGTCACGACACCGTCCGGCACGGTCAGCGCATGGAGGGTTCCTCCGATGTGGTCGGAGACGAGCAGCAGCGGACCGGCGTTCATCGAGGCCTCCGTGGACGAGGGGTTATATGAAAACGATTATCATGTATTTTCGATGCGTTCCGGCTCCATGAGAAGAAGCGAGGGCATCGATGCTGCGCTCACCGTCGAGATTCGTCCGCGGCTGGATCACCGCGGCGATAGCGGGATCCCTGCTGGTGGGCTGCGGCTCGTCCGGCGAACCCCGGGCCGAGGAGACCACCGCGGCCCGCACCACGACCGACGTGACGGTCGAACCCATCAAGGCGACACGGGAGTTGACCGACACCGGCGGGGTGCGGATCTCCCTGAAGGAGGAACCGAGGCGTATCGTCTGCCTCTTCGCGCTCTGCGACGACATCCTCACCGAACTGGGCCTCGTGCCCACCGCCACGAACAGCGCGCTCCTCGCCCACCCCGCCTTCCTCGGTCCGAAGAAGGCGAAGGAGGTCGACGTCATCCCCGGCGGCTTCATCGCCCCCGAGGTGGAGGCGATCCTCGCGCACAAGCCCGACCTCGTCATCGGCCTCGAGGACACCCACGGCAAGCTCGCCCCGGCCCTGGAGGGCGCCACCACGTTCTGGCCGATGCAGCCGGAGACCTGGGAGGACAGCGTCGGCTACCTGCGCGACGCCGCCGCGCTCACCGGCCGCACCGCCGAGGGCGAGCGGGCCGAGAAGACCTTCCGCACCAAGCTGGCCGCCGCCGAGCGGAGCAGGAGCGAGCGGACCGCGCTGATCATCTTCGGCAGCGACGAGAACTTCGGCGTCGCCACTCCCGAAGGGGACGTGGCCGCCAGCCTCTTCCCGAAGATCGCGGACTATCCGTGGAAGTCCCGCGGCGCGGACGGCAGTTACAGCCTGGAGGAGATCCTGGCCGCCGACGTCGACGTGCTGTTCGTGGAGACCATCGCCTTCGGCGACACCGATGGCACCCTGTCGGACAAGCTCGCCGAGAACCCGCTGTGGGGGAAGATCCCGGCAGTGCGCGACGGCGACGTCCACGAGGTGAACGCCGAGGTGTGGGCCAAGGGGCGCGGCACCCGCTCGCTGGGCATCGTCCTCGACGAGGCCACGGCCACACTGCGGTGAGCGCGTCCACCGCGACCGGGGACACGGCGGCCGGGGACGCGGCGACGGGAGAAGGGGCGACGGGGGAATCGGCGACGGGGGAATCGGACGCCCGATCGCGGCGCGCGGGGCCACGGCTCCGGCTGGGGCTGATGCTGCGGCTGTGTCTGCGTCTGCGGCTGCGGCCCGGGCTCCCGCTGCTGCTGACGCTGCTGGCCGTCGTGTCCGTCTGCGCGCTGTGCCTGGGCACGCCGTACGTCCCGCCGCACCGGCTGCCGGACGCGCTGCGGGACGGTGACGCCGGCCTCGCCGGGATCGTCGTCACCGAACTCCGCGTGCCGCGGCTGCTGCTGGCGCTGGTCGCCGGCGCCTGCCTCGGGGCCGCGGGGCTCGTGCTCCAGGAGGCCCTGCGCAACCAACTGGCCGTGCCCGAGATGCTGGGCGTGTCGTCCGGGGCCGCGCTCGGGGTCGCCGCGCCGCTGGTGCTGGCGGTGTCCGTGCCGGCCGCCGTACAGCCCTTCATGGCCATCGGCGGAGCCGCGCTGGGCGGCGGACTCACGCTGCTCGCCGCCGGGTTGGGGCGTGGTCCGGCCGCCGTCCTGCTGACCGGGGCGGCGGTCGCCGCCGCGCTCCAGGCGGCGCTGCTGGTGCTGATGGTGATGGCCGACCAGCTCGACCTCCAGCTGATCTACCGCTACCTGCTCGGCTCGTTGTCCGCCCGCACCTGGGACGACCTCACCGGGCTGTGGCCCTGGACGCTGGTCGCGGTGCCCGCGCTGGTGCTGTGCGCTCCGGTGCTGTCGGTGCTGCGGCTGGGCGACGAGGACGCCGAGGCGCTGGGTGTGCGCGCCCGGCGGGCACGGCTGGCCGCGCTCGCCATCGCGGTGGTGCTGATCGCCCCCGTCACGGCGGTGTGCGGTCCCGTGGCGTGGGTCGGCTTCCTCGCCCCGCAGTTGGCGCGACGGCTCGACCCGGCCGGCGACGCGGTGCGGTGGCTGCCCTGGTCGGCGGCGTGGGGCGCCGCCGTCGTCGCCGTCGCGGACCTCCCGGCCCGCCTCGCCCTCGCCCCCGTCGAGACGCCGGCCGGCGCCTGGACGGCGCTGCTCGGCGTCCCGGCGGGGGTGGTCCTGCTGCGGACGGGCCGGCCGAGACCACCGGGCACCGGACCGTCGGCGGCCCGGACGAAGCGGGACACCCGTGCGCACGGGGCGGACGGTGAAGACGCCCTGGGTGCGAAGAGGGCGGACGGCGAAGACGCCCTGGGTGCGAAGGGGGCGGACGGTGAAGTCGGCCCCGGATCGAACCGGGCGGACGGTGAAGTCGCCCAAGGGCCGAACAGGGTGGGAGGCGAGAGCGCCCGAGGCCCTGACGAGGCGGGCGACGAAGACGCCCCAGGCCCGAACCAGGCAGACGGTGAAGTCGCTCGAACCACCGATGCGGGCGGCTCGCCCGTGGCGAAGGGGGTCGTATGAGCCGGCGCTTCGCGGCCTTGGCCGCGCTCGTCCTCGTCTGTGCCGCCGCCGAGGCGGTGGCCGGGCGCGGGATGTCGCCGTCGGTGGTGTGGGACGTGCTCGGCGGCGGCGGGGACGCGACCGAGCGGCACATCCTGTTCCAGCTCCGCCTGCCCCGGCTGCTGGTGGCGCTGGGCGCGGGCGCGTGCCTCGGGGTGGCGGGACTGGTGCTCCAGTCGGCGCTGCGCAATCCGCTCGCCGGGCCGGAGGTGACCGGAGTGACGCCGGGCGCGGTGCTCGGGGCGGTCACCGCGACCGGCCTGGGACTCGCGGGCTGGGAGTCACCGCTCGCCGTGGTCGTCGCCGCCTGCGCGGGTGGCTGCACCGGCGCCGCGCTGCTGTGGCTGCTCGCCGGGCGGGGCGGGAGCGATCCCGCGCAGACCGCCGTGCACGGGGTGCTGGTCTCGGCGGTCCTCGGCGGACTCACCGCCATGGTGCTGCTGGTGGCACCAGGCGAACTCGGCAGCGTCGTGCAGTGGCTCGTCGGCACCACGGAGGGCCGGGTGTGGCAGCACTGGCACCTGCTGTGGCCATGGGCGCTGGTCTGGGGCGCGGCGGCGTGGCTGCTGACCGGACCGCTGACCCTGCTGCGCTGCGGCGACGAGATCGCGGGCGCCGCCGGGCTGTCCACCGCGCGGGCCCGGACCCTGGCGCTGGCGTGCGCGGTGGCGCTGACGGCGGGCGCGGTGGCCGCCGTGGGCGCGCTGGGGTTCGTCGGACTGCTGGTGCCGCATCTCGCGGTGGCCCTGTTCGGCGCCGACCTGCGGCTCGCTCTGCCCGGTGCCGCGCTGGTGGGCGCGGCCGTGGTGGGCGGCGCCGACGCTGCGGCCCAACTGGCCTCGCGGCTGCTGGCGGTGGCGCTGGACTCCGAGCGGCTCACCCTGCCGGTCGGGGCCCTCACCACCTGCGCGGGCGCCGCGCTGCTGCTGCTCGTCGTGCGCCGTACGCCGAGCCGGACGTTGTGATCCCGACGAAGGACGAAGCATGACCGAATCCATGGGCATCCGGGTCGAGGGAGTGCGCTTCGGCTATCCGGGCCGCCCGGTACTGCGCGATGTCGACCTGACGGTGCGGCCTGGCGAGCTGACCGCCCTCATCGGCCTCAACGGCTGTGGGAAATCGACCCTGTTGCGGCTGGCCGCGGGGCTGCTGCGCCCGGCGGCCGGCCGGGTCCTGCTGGGCGGGGACGACCTGGCCCGGCTCTCCCGGCGCGCCACCGCCCGCCGCGTCGCCCTGCTGCACCAGTCGGCACCGGCCGTTCCGGGCATGACGGTGCGTCAACTCGTACGGCAGGGCCGGTACGCGGCGCGGGGCCCGCTCGGCATGCTGCGCGAGGGCGACGATCCGGTCGTGCGGCGCGCGCTGCGGGACGTCGGCGTGGAGGCGTGGGCCGAGCGGCCCGTCGACGCGCTGTCCGGCGGCGAACGGCAGCGGGTGCGGCTCGCGATGGCGCTGGCGCAGGACACCCGTGTCCTGCTGCTGGACGAGCCCACCACCTATCTGGACCTGCATCACCAGCTCGACGTGCTGCGGACGGTGGTGCGCCTGCGCGAGGAGCGGGGCCTGACCGTCGTGATGGTGCTGCACGACCTGGCGCACGCCGCCCGGTTCGCCGAGCGGATCGTCGCGCTGCGCGAGGGCCGGGTGGTGGCCGACGGGCCGCCGGAGGAGGTGGTCACGCCCGGTCTGCTGGCGGAGGTGCTGCGGGTGGCCGGGCGGGTGGGACGGGATCCCGAGGGCGGTTGGCCGGTGTGTTACCCGGATCACCCCCTCCCAGGACTGGAATATGAAAATCATATTCATTAGAGTGACGGTCGTGGCGCTCGATCGAACGCCGCATCTCCCTTACGCACAAGGAGAGTTCATGGACAACGAGCAGATCTTCACTCCGATCGCCGACCCGGGTCAGCTGGCCCACGACTCGGCCTCCCACTCCAACGCCCTCGTCGAGAACCCCTTCGACGACACCGAGGAGTAAGCGAGGGTCCCTCCCTCACCGTGGGCCCGCCCGATGCCTTCCGGGCGGGCCCACGCCATCCACGGCCCTTCCCCCAGGAGATTCGACGTGTCCCGCAGCCAACTCGCCCCCGGTGTCGAGGTCGTCGCCGTGCCCGGCCGGGGTCTCGCCGTCCGTACGGCCGACGGCGAGTTCCTCGGCGTCCGCACCGGCGCCGTGGACGACGGCGCCCTGCTCTCCCGGCTCTCCGGCACCGACGAGGAGACGGGCGCCGGCAGCGGGGCCGCCGAGGACACGGGTGCCGGCACCGACGCCGAGGAGTCCCGCCGCGGCCTCGACCGGCTCGTCGGTGCCTTCGAGGACGCCGGGTACCTGGCCGGCGCTCCGCGGCAGCCGATCTGGCCGGCCGAGCGCCGGGACGTGCTGCTGCTCGGCGACGCAGCGCTCACCGAGCCGCTGGCCGCGTATCTGCGGGCCGCGGGCGCCGCACCGCGCCCGGCCACGCCGGAGGAGCCGGCCGACACCCGTGCCGCCGCCGTCGTCTGGTGCCTCGACGGGCCCGTGCCCGAAGGTCTGTGGGACGCCGCCGACCGGCTGCCCGAACGCGGCGTGGCCTGGCTGCGCTGCCACCGCGAGGGCTGGCAGGCCTACGTCGAACCGCTCGCCGCCGCACCCGGCGACGTCACCTCGGCCCACGTCCGCGCCCGCCGGCTCGCCGCCACACCCGCCCACCGCGAACTGGCCGCCTACTGGAGCGGCCCCCGCACCACAGGCACCCCGGTCCGTCCGAGCCCCGCCGCGGCGGGCCTGCTGGCCGCGCTGCTGGCCGAGGACCTCACCGGCTGGGCCACCGACACGTCCGCCACCGGCACCCCCGGTCCGCTCCCCGCCCGCCGCCGCCTGCGCCGCGTGGATCTGCGCACCCTGACCATCACCGAGCACGTGGTGCTGCCCGTCCCGGACGTCGCCGCGATGCCGCGCACACCGGCCACCACCCGGGCCGACCCCACGGCCCCACCGACACCGGCCACCACCCAAGCCGACCCGACGGCCCCACCGACACCGGCCGTCGACCACCCCGCCCCCACGGCCCCACCGACACCGGCCGTCGACCACTCCGCCCACCCCATACCCGGGCGCGCCGGATGAGGACGACCCCGTTCACCGTGGCCGTCGACCGGCTGGCCACCGACGTGAACCTCCCGGACGGCGCCGGTCCTTGCCCGGCCGTGCTGATCCGTACGCCCTACGACCGGCGGCGTCACCGTGCCGAGTCGGACGGGTGGGCCCGGCGCGGCTTCGCCGCGGTGGTCCAGGACGTGCGCGGCCGGCACGGCTCGCCGGGAACGTGGCGGCCGTACGAGAACGAGGCCGCCGACGGAGCCGCCACCGCGCGCTGGATCCGCCGGCAGCCCTGGAGCGACGGCCGGCTGGTGGCCGTCGGCGCCTCCTACGGCGCCCACTGTGCCGTGGCCCTCGCGCTCGACGCGCCCGAGGACGCCCGCCCCGACGCCGTGATCGCCGCGGTGCCCGCGCTGGGCGCCGCCGACACCGCCCGCGAACCCTCGGGCGTGGAGCGGCTGGCGGCCCGCGCCGGATGGTGGGCCGCCCACGGCGACCGGCGCGACTCCGACGACGGCGCCCTCGCCACGGCCCTCGCCGCGGACCCGGCGCTGCTCGCCGCTCTGCCGGTCCGCGACCTGCCCGAACGGCTCGGCCGCGCGCTGCCGTCCTGGCCGGAGCTGTGGCGGCGGCGTGAGCGCGGGCTGCTCGTCGAGCGGGCCGTCGGCGCCCGGATGCCGCTGCTCGCGGTCGGCGGCCACCACGACCACTTCACCGAGGACACCGTCGCTCTGTGGCACCGCTGGGGCGGCCCGTCGGCCCGGCTGCTGCTGGGTCCTTGGGGGCACGCCCTGGTCGCCGAGCCCGGCCCCGACGCCCGGCCCGAGCACCGGATCCGCCTCGGCGACCTCTACGCGCGCTGGGCCCGTCGCGCCCTGGCCGGGCTGCCGGCGCCCGGGCGGCGGGGTGCGACCGCTCTGGGCGGCAGCCCGCTGTGGGTGCCGGCCGGCGCGGAGGGCGAGCCGGCCACGCAGGAGCTGCGGCTGCTGCGCGGCGCGTCCTTCACCGCCGATCCCGAACGCCCCGTCCGCTCGGACCACTTGGGCGTACCCATGGACGGGCCGCCGGACCGCTGCCTGTTCGCCGGGCCGCCGCTGCCCCGCCCGCTGGACGTCGTCGGCCCGGCCGAGGTGCGGCTGTGCGCCACCGCCGGCACGCCGTCCGCCGACTGGGCCGCCCGGCTCGTCGCGGTCGGCCCGGACGGAACCGCGCGGCGGCTCGCCGTCGGGGTCGTCCGGCGCTCCCACGTCCCCGGGCGGGCCGCCGCGTTCACCGTCGGGCTGGGCCCGCTCGCGCGGCGGCTGCCCGCGGGCACCCGGCTCCGCCTGGAGATCGCCGGGCACCACTTCCCCGCCCACGCCCGCAACCCGCACACCGGCGACGACCCGGTCACCGCCACCCGGCTGCTCGCCTCGCGACGCGAGGTCGACACCGGGCGGGTGGCGCTGCGGCTGCCGGTGCTCCGCTCCCGTCCCGTCCCCCTCGACCCCGTACAGGAGATCCTGCGATGACGGCGCTGCCGCCGGAAGCCCTGGTCGACCCCGTCTGCGGCATCGTCCGCAAGGTGAAGCCCGTCGAACACCCCGCGGGCGCGCCACCGCGCTACACCGCGCTCACCGCCGAGGTGTCCGACGCCCGCAGGCTCGGCCTGTGGCCCGCCGACCGGGTGTCGCTCGGCACCACGTTCGGCGACCCGGAAGGCGCCCGGATCGCCGCGATAGCGGAGGGCGTCGAACGGTACTGCGGCAACCGGCTGCCGCCGCCCGGCCACCCCGACGCCCCGCTGCGGGCCACCGCCGCCGAGCTGACCGAGAAGGGGCTGCGGCTGTACGGGCCGGACGAGCTGCCCGCCTACGCGGACTGGCAGTACGCCCACGAGGAGTTCCCCTACCGGCCGCTCACCGCCGACACCCCGGCCCTGTGGGCGCGCGGCACGGAACGGCTGGCGGGCGGGCGGACCGCCGAGGTCTGGGCGCCCGTCGCACTCACCCATCTCAACTGGCGCCAGGGCGAGCTGCGCGCACTCCCCCGCACCCACCACCTGAACTACGCGGGCATCGCCACCGGGCAGGGCTTCGACGACGCCGTGGAGCGCGGACTGCTGGAGACCGTCGAACGGGACGCGCTCGAACTGTGGTGGCACCTCGACGGCCCGGCCCGCGGCATCGACCCGGCGAGTGTGCCCGGCCTCGCCGACGATCTCGCCGGATCGGCGCTGGAGGTGCATCTCGTGGAGATGCCGTCGGAGTTCGCGCCCTGCGTCGCCGCGCTCGTCCACGACCCGCGACTCGGCCTGTACGCCGCCGGGTTCGCCTGCAAGTACGACCCGGCCGAGGCCGCCCGCAAGGCGGTGCTGGAGGCCGTCCACACCTGGGTGTTCACCCAGGGCCTCACCGATCCCGACGGCTGGGTGTTCCAGGCCGTCGAGGCCGGTCTGCTCGCTCGCGGGCTCTACCTCGACCACCGTGCCGACGGCCGCTACCTCGACGCCTGCGGTGCGCGGTTCGAGCGGGTGCGGGACCTGGGCGCGCACGTGCAGGTGTGGCTGGACGAGCGGATGGCGGCCGAGGCCCGGCGGTTCACCGAGCCGGCGCTCAGCACCGTGCCGATCGACGCGGTGCGGCCCGGCAGCCGGGACCGGCTGGAGAGCGCGCTGCGCGACGGCGGCCACCGGGTGCTGACCTTCGACCTCACCACCGAGGACGTCGCGGAGACCTCGCTGCGCGTCGCCCGGGTGCTGGTCTCCGGCCTCCTCCCCAACGCACCGGCCGCCTTCGGCTACTTCGGCTGCCCGCGTCTCGCCGACGCCGCCGTCGCCCGCGGCTGGCGGACGACCGCGCCGCACGCCCCGGAGGACTTCACGCTGGCCCCGCCGCCCCACATGTGAGGCCCGCCCGTGGATCTCGTCACCGCCCTCGCCCGCGCCCGCTCCGCCGAGCCGCCCGGCCCGGACACCCCGGCCGGGCCCGCCGTCCACCCCTGGCCGGGGCCACCGCTCCCCCTGCCCACCGCGGCTCCCGGAGAACTGGACGTCGGCCGGCTGCTCCGTCTCTCCCTCGCGGCCTCGGACGCCTCCGGACGGCTGCGGCCCGCCGCGTCCGCGGGCGCGCTGCACCCGGTGGACGCCCGGCTCGTCGTCGGCGACGGCTGCCCGCTGCCGCCCGGCCGCTACGGCTACGACCCGCTGCGCCACCGGGTGCACCGCCTCGGCCCGGCCCCCGAAGGCACCCCGCCCGGCGTACGCGTGGAGCTGTCCGTCACCGCCCGGCGCACGGTCTCCCACTACGGCCACCGCGCCTGCCCGCTCCTCCTCCTGGACACCGGGCACGCGGCCGGTGCCGTGTGGCTGGCGGCACGGGCACTGGGCGCGCGGCCGACGGCGGTACGTCTGGACGGACACGACGGAGAACGGCTGGCAGCACTGCACTTCACACCGCCCGACCCACTGGTCCAGGACGTATCACCCACCGCCCGACCGGCCCCTGACGAACACCCGACCGCCCGACCGTCGATGGCCGACCCGCCGACCGCCCGACCGGCCGAGTACCAGCCGCCGGCCGGCCGACCGGCCCCAGCCGTACGCCCGAACGCCCAGCCGATCGACAACGAGCCGCTGCCCGCCCACCCGGCCAAGGCCGAGCCACCACCCGCCCAGCGCCCCGAACCCTCCCGCCCGACCGTCCCGCACCCCGAACCCTCCCGCCCGACCGTCCCGCACCCCGAACCCTCCCGCCCGACCGTCCCGCGCCCCGAACCCTCCCGCCCAAGCGTCCCGGCGCCCCGGGAGCTGCTCGGCAGGCGTAGTGCTCCGCCGCCGTTGCGGGGTGTGCCGCCCGTCGGCGTTCTGCGTGCCGTGCTCGCCGCCGCCGTCGAGGCGAGCGCGGGGGAACCGGCCTGGTGCGTGGCCGTCGGCGCGCCACGGCCCGGGCTGCTCGCGCCGGGTCCGGACGGCACCCTGCGGCGGCTGGCCGCCGGGGAGGCCCGGCCGACGCTCGCCGCCTGGGCCGCGGGGCAGGCGTGGCTCGCCGAGGCGGGTGCCGTGCTGCTCGGCCACGGCTGCCCGTCGGACGCGGACGCCCCGCGGATCCGGCGGATCCATCTGCGCGCCGGATTCGCCGCGCACCTGGCCCAGGTCACCGCCGTGCGGCACGGGCTGGCGAGCCGGCCCGTCGGCTCCTGGCAGCGGGCCGACCTGGGCGCCGCGCTCGGCGGCGCGCCGGGCCGGGACTGGATCGTCCACGGCCTGGCCCTCGGCACCACCCACTCCGAACAGGGGACCTCGTGATCGTCCACCCCGAACTGCGCCGCGCCGCCCGGCACGCCCGGCGCCGGCTGCTCGCGGCCACCCTCCTCCAGGGGGCCGTCACCCTCACCCACCTCGCACAGGCCGTCCTGCTGGCCGTCGCCCTGGCCGGGCTGGCCCGGGGCGACATCGGCGGGCTCGTGCCGCCGCTCGGCGCGGTGCTCGGCGTCGTCGCCGCCCGCGCATGGCTCGGCCACGCGCAGCGGCGCACCGCCACCGCCGCGGGCGCCCTGGTGCGGGTGCGGCTGCGCGACGAACTCCTCGTGCGGCTCGGGCGGCTGGGCCCCGCCCATCTGACGACCGCCCGCGCCGGAGCCGTCCGCACCACCCTGGTGGACGGTGTGGAGGGCGTCGACGCCTACATCTCGCGGTATCTGCCGCAGCTCCTCGTCACGCTGACCGTGCCGCCCCTGCTGCTCGTCGCGCTGGCCGTCGTCGAACCGGCCGCCCTGTGGGGTCTCGTACCGGCCCTGCTGCTGGCGCTGTTCGGGCCGCGCGCCTGGGACCGGCTGCTGGCCAGGCGCGGCAAGGAGCACTGGGACACCTACGAGGGGCTGGGCGCCGACTACCTCGAAGCGCTCCAGGGCATGCCCGCGCTGCGGGCCGCCGGTGCCGTCGGGCGCACCCGGCGGCGGCTGGAGGCGCGGTCGGCGGCGCTGCACCGGGCCACCGTGGCCAAGCTGCGGGTGTCGCTCGTGGACACCGGGCTGACGGATCTGGCGATCCAGGGCGGCACCGCGGCGGCCGCGCTGCTCGCCTGCCGGTCGGCCGTCACCGGGTCCACCACGGCGACCGGCACGTATCTGGTGCTGCTGCTCGCCGCCGAGTGCTTCCGGCCGGTGCGGGACCTGTCCCGCGAGTGGCACGCCGGCTATCTGGGGGTGTCGGCCGCGGACGGGCTGGCGGCCCTGCGCACCGCACAACCGGCGGTCGCCGACCGCGGGACGGTCCCGGCGCACTGGCCGGACCCGCCGGAAGTGCGGTTCGAGGACGTGCGGTTCGGCTACGACGACGCGGGGACGCCCGCGCTGCGCGGGGTCACGTTCACGGCGGAGGCCGGGCGCACCACCGCGATCGTGGGCCCGTCGGGTGCCGGCAAGTCCACCCTGCTCGCCCTGCTGCTGCGCCACCACGATCCGCAGCGGGGCCGGATCGTCCTCGGCGGCCGGGACGTGGACGCCTACACGCTCGACTCGCTGCGGCGGGGCATCGCCGTGGTGTCGCAGGAGACGTACCTCTTCCACGCGTCCGTCGCCGACAACCTGCGGCTGGCGCGGCCCGCCGCCACCGACGAGGAGCTGGTGCGGGCGGCGCGGGCGGCGGGCGTGCACGACGAGATCGCCGCCCTGCCCGACGGTTACGCCACCGTCCTCGGCGAGCGCGGCGCCACCCTGTCCGGCGGTCAGCGCCAGCGGCTCGCCCTCGCCCGGGCGCTGCTGGCCGACGCGCCGGTGCTCGTCCTGGACGAGGCGACCAGCGCGGTCGACGAACGCCGCGAGGCGGACATCGTCCGCGCGCTCACGGCCGCCGCGGCCGGCCGGACCGTGCTGGTGGTCGCCCACCGGCTGGCCGCCGTCCGGCACGCGGACCGCATCGTGGTGCTGGACCGCGGGCGGGTGGACGCGATGGGAGAGCACACGGCACTGGTGGCCGGCGGGGGCGTGTACGCCGAGCTGGTCGAGGCGGGCCGCACGCACGAAGGAGGAGTCGCCGCATGAGCAGCACCGGTACGGACGCCCTGCCGGGCACGGCGGGACAGGAGGCGGCGGGGCCGCCGCCCGCGAAGGGCTCGCTGCGGGCGCTGCTGCCGGTGCTCGCCGAGCACCGGCTGACGACGGCCCGCACCTGCGCCGCCGCGCTCGCCGAGCAGGGCTCGCTGGTGGCGCTGCTGACGCTGGCCGCGCACACCGTCGGCACCGCCGTCGTCGACGGCCGCGCGCCCGCGGTGGGCACGGTCGTCGCGCTGGCGGTCCTGGTGGTCGTGCGCGCCCTGACGACCTGGCGGGAGATGGACCTCTCGCACGATCTGGCCTACCGGGTGCTGGCCGCGCTGCGGGTCCGGGTCTTCGACGGCCTGGCCCGCGGCGCGCCCGCCCGGGTGGCCGGGCGGCGCAGCGGGGACCTGGCCGCCACCGCGATGGCCGACGTGGAGGCGCTGGAGTTCTTCTACGCCCACACCACCGCCCAACTGCTCGCCTCCGGCGTGGTGTTCACCGGCGGGGCGACGGTGCTGGCGGTGGTGGAGCCGTGGCTGCCGGCGGCGGTGCTGCCGGTCGCCGCCCTGCTGGCCGTGGCGCCGTTCGCCGACGCCCGGGGACGTGCCGTGCGCGGGGCCCGCACCCGCGAGGCCGTCGCGCGGCTGTCGGCGGACACCGTGGAGACCGTCGACGGGCTGCGCGAACTGCTCGCCCACGGCGGGCTGGCCGCGCGGCGGGGCCGGATCGCCGCGCAGGGCCGCCGGGTGGGCGCGGCGCAGCGGGCCGAGGCCGCCTGGGAGGCCAGGGCGGCCGCCGTACGCGACGTACTGATCGTGCTCGCGGTCCTCGGTGTGGTGGCCGCCGCCGCGCGGTCCGTGGGCTCCGGCGGGCTGCACGGCGCGTGGGCCCCGGCGGCGATGGTGCTGGCGCTGTCGGTGCTGGGCCCGGTCGCCGAGTCGGCCCGCTCGCTGAGCCAGGCGATGGGGCTGCGCGCCGCCGCCGCCCGGGTCGGCGCGGCGCTGAACGCGCCGGCCACGGCCCCGCCGCCCGCCGCGCCCCGCCCGCTGCCGCCGGGCCCGCTGGGGGTACGGCTGAGCGGGGTGCGCTTCGACTACGGCGGCCGGACCGTGCTGGACGGGATCGATCTGACGGTGCCGGCGGGGCGGACGCTGGCCCTGGTCGGGGTGTCGGGCGCGGGGAAGTCGACGTGCGCGCACCTGCTCGCCCGGTTCTGGGACCCGTCCGAAGGCGCCGTGCAGTTGCTGCCCCGCGACGGCGGTCCGGTCGATCTGCGTGAGGTGGCCGACGCCGAACTGCGGGCCGCCGTGGCCGTCGTGGGCCAGGACACGCCCCTGTTCCACGGCACGCTCGCCGAGAATCTGCGGCTCGCGGCGCCGGACGCGGACGACGATCTGCTCGCCGCGACGGCACGGCGGTGCGGTGTCGACCGGATCGCCGCCATGGACGCGCTCGTCGGCGAGCGCGGCGGCACGCTGTCCGGCGGCCAGCGCGCCCGGATCGCGCTGGCCCGCGCACTGCTGGCCGCGCCCCGGGTGCTCGTCCTGGACGAGACCACCGCTCACCTGGACAACACCGGGGACGCGGAGCTCGCCGCGGCGCTCGCCGACGGCCGCCGCGACCGCACGACGATCGTCATCGCGCACCGCCCGGCCACCATCCGGCGCGCCGACCGCGTCGCCGTTCTGGAGGCGGGCCGGATCGTGGCGGAGGGCACCTGGGACGAACTGACCGCCCACCCCGGCGGCGCCCTGGACCGCGTCCTGTCGGTCACACCACCCGCTTGACCGCGACGGCCCGCCTCAGCCCTGTCCGGCGGTGCGGCGGGCCCGGCGTACGTCGCCCAGGCAGGCGCAGCCGCCCCCCGCGGGGCAGCTCACCGCAACCCCGGCCAGAAGGGAGCCGGGCCGGGCGCCCGGCGCCCGAGCGGCCGCAGCCGGCCCCTCCCACACGGCAAGCCCCCTCAACCCCGGCCGGAAGCGAGCCGCGCCCCACGTTCGGCGCCCTGTCGAAGTACTCCCACACCGCGCTCCAGAAGCCCTCCAGGTCGGTGACCGACCAGTGGCGCAGGGCGGCGTAGACGGCGTCGGCGCGGGCGCCGCGGTGGTGGCGGCCCAGCGGGCGAAGTCGGTGATGCGGCTGTCGGCGGCGATCTGCGGGTCGGGCGTCATGAAGGGTTCGGGGTACGGCCTGGTCATCCTGTGGCGCTCCTCGGCGGGCTGGTCGCGGCGGTCCGTGGGAGGAGGTGAGGGCTCGGGGTGCTGTGCGGGCCTCGGGTGCTGTGCAGGAGGGCCGCCCAGGCGGCGGTGTCGGTGAAGTCGCGGGCGCCGGACGGGACGACGTCGAGGACGACGCGGTCGGGCCGCAGCAGTACGGCGTCCGCCCGGCCGGCGCGCAGCCAGTCGGCGAGCCGGCCGTCGTCGCCGAGGCCGGTCACGGAGACGGTGCGGGCGCCGAGGCCGTGGGTGATCGTCCGTACGGAGGGCGGGAGTTCGGTGGCGGTGAGTACGGCGAAGGAGTCGCCGAGCAGGTCGTCGAGGCGGTTGCGGGAACCGTCGGCGTTCCGCACCCAGGGCTGGGGGCAGTGGGTGCCGGCGAGGGAGTGGCGGGCGCGGCGGGGCCGGCGGACCAGGGGTCCGGGGGCCAGGATGGGGCTGAGGTCCCGGCCGGCGGCCGTGACCAGGCCGGGGACGCGGCAGGCGACGGCGAGGGCGCGGCGGCGGAGCGCGGCGGCGCCGTCCTGGCCGCCGGTCATCGCCCAGCCCATGGCGACCGCGAGGCGGATCACCTGCCGGGCGTGCGGTCTGCGTTCCCGCTCGTAGGTGTCGAGCAGTCGTTCGTCGGCGCCGTGCCGCAGGACGCGGGCCAGTTTCCAGGTGAGGTTGCGGGCGTCGCGCAGTCCCGCGCACAGTCCCTGGCCGACGAACGGCGGGGTGAGGTGGGCGGCGTCGCCGAGGAGGAAGACCCGGCCGAGGCGCCAGCGGTCGGCGACGCGGGCGCGGAAGGTGTACCGCGCCTGCCGCAGCACCTCGATGTCGTCGCCGGGCGCGAAATCGGTCCAGGGGGCGACCAGGTCGCGCAGCCGTTCGGGGTCGAGCGGCCGGCTGTCCGGGAGGCGGAACTCCCAGCGGTAGCGGTCCTCGGCGATGCGCATGAAGGTCGCCGGCCGCTGCGGGTCGCACACCTGGTCGACGCCTTCCCAGGAGCGGACGCCGGCGCCGGTGCGGACGTCGACGACGGTCCAGCGTTCCTCGAAGCGCAGGTCCTCCCAGCGGGCGCCGATGGTGTCGCGGACGCCGCTGCCTGCGCCGTCGCAGCCGAGGACGGCGTCCGCCCACAGGTGCTGTTCGACACCGTCGGCTCCTCGGCAGGTCACCCGGACCGGGCCGTCGGGGCCCGGCTCGACGCGGGTGACCTCGACACCGCCGCGCAGTTCGCACTCCGGCCGGCGGCTCAGGGCGTCGCGCAGCAGCCGTTCCAGCTGGGGCTGGTCGAACATGCTCGTCTGCGGGAAGCCGTGGTGCCCGTGCGGGGAGCGCGGGAACTCGGCCATCACGCGGTGCCGGGCGTCCAGCAGCCGCAGTCCGCGGGCGGGCCGGGACACGGCGGTGAACTCCTCGCCGACGCCGGCGGCCTGGAGGATGCGGCACACCTCGTCGTCGGCGGCGACGGCGCGCGGCAGCGGGTAGATGTCGTGGTGGCGTTCGAGGACGACGCTGCGGACGCCGTGCCGGGCGAGCAGGAGGGCGGCGGTCACGCCGACCGGCCCGGCTCCGACGATCACCACGGGTACGTGGGCCGGCCCGGGCGCGGTGGCCCGTTGCGCGGCCTGGTCGATGGTCATGTGCGGCTCGCTCCGGGTGCTATCGCGCGTCGGCGACGGGGGTGCGCTGCTCGCCGAGGTCGATGCGGCCGTCGGGGGTCGCGATGGTGGCGGTCACCACCTCGCCGGTGCGCAGGTAGCGCGGGTTGCGGGCCTGGCTCCTGAAGAACGCCTTCCACTTCACGGCGGGCGGCAGCAGCGCGCCGATCTTCTCCACGGCCTTGGGCGGTGCCTTCAGGGCGGTTCCGCCCGGCGTGCCGGTGAGCAGCAGGTCGCCGGGGTCGAGCGTCTGGAAGCGGGCGAGCAGGGTCAGTGCCCGCGCCGGGCGGACGATCATGTCGGCGAGGGTGCGGTCCTGGCGCGGGTCGCCGTCGACGCTCAGGGTGAGCCGCAGGTTGACGAGGTGCGCGAAGTCCTCCGGCTCCAGCAGGGCCAGGCAGGGGCCGGTGGGGGTGAAGGTGGGGTAGGACTTGCTCTCGTAGAACTGGGTCTTCGTCAGCTGGACGTCCCGGGCGCTGACGTCGTTGGTGATCACCAGCCCGGCGACGTACGACGGCAGGTCGCGTTCCTCGACGACGGTGCCGACGGGCAGCGGGGCGCCCATGACGAGGCCGAGTTCGATCTCGTAGTCCAGGAACCGTACGTGCGGCGGGCGGACGACGGGGTCGGTGGGGCCGCTGATCGAGCCGGACGCCTTGCGGAAGAAGGTGGGCGGGATCTCTCCGGTGAAGCCGGAGTCGCGGGCGTGGCTGCGGTAGTTGACCATCTGGGCGACCACGCGGCAGGGGGTGGTGACCGGGGAGAGCGGGGTCAGGTCGGTCACGGGGGTGCCCGGTGCGCCGCCGGCGGCGGCCTCACGGACGGCGGCTCGGACGGCGGCGCGGTCGGCGAGCAGTTCGGCGGTGGTGCCGGCCTTGGTGTCGACGGGCACGGCGTGCCCGGTGGGGCGCTCGCCCGCCCGGGTGGCGCGGGCGGCCGGGGGAAGGACGGCCCACCAGCCGTCGGCGGTGCGCAGGACGTTGACGCTCATGAGTTCATCGCTTTCAGCAGGCCCAGCAGTCGGGCGGGGTCGAGTTCGTTGTCGCCGCGCAGGGCGCGCAGCACCTCGCGCAGCCTGGCGGGGGACGGGCTCGCGCCGAGGAAGTCACGGGTGACCGGCGGCCCCCACTGGGCGAGTCCGCCGGCCGACATGGGCGCCCAGCCGGGTGCGACGTCGCAGGAGAACAGGTCGCCGTCGGCGAAGTGCTCCAGCATGAAGCGGTCGGGGTCGCGCCAGTAGTCGAAGAGCTGGCTGCCCTGGATGTGCCGGCCGATGCCCCAGCTGCGCCGGTAGCCGCGCTCGGCCAGGTACTCGCCGCCGGCGGCGATCGAGTCCAGGTCGGTGACCTGGTAGGCGGAGTGGACGTAGCCGGTGCCGGGGCCCAGGTGCATGGCCAGCGTGTGGTGGTCCACGGGGACGCCGCCCTGGTCGCAGCGGATGAACGCCATGGTCGGCCCGCGCTCGCGCTGCCCGTCCAGGAACAGGAAGTCGGAGACGATCAGGCCGAGGGTGTCGAGGTACCAGTCGAGGGCGCGGGTGAACACCCGTGTCTCCAGCACCACATGTCCCAGCCGCTGGATGCGGGACGGCTCCCGGGGCGGGCGCTGGGTGGCGTTGGTACGGCGGTGCTCGGTGCCGAAGTTCAGCGGCAGCGGGCGCTGCCCCGGGAGTTCCGGGAGTTCCTCGCGGCAGTGCACCACCCGTACCGGGAAGCCTGAGGGGTCCAGCAGGTCGACCGCGCGGCCGCCGCCGGGTACGTCCGCCTCGCGCACCTCGGTGCCGGTGGCGCGGGCCAGGCGGTCGAGGTCGGCCCGCTCGGCGGCGCGGAAGGCCGGTCCGACGAAACGGGAGGTGGTGCCGCGCCGGATCACCATGCACGGCGGGCCGGCGAAGGTGCCACGCAGCCACAGCTCGTGCTCCGTGCGGACGGCGACACCGAACCCGAAGTCGTGGGCGAACACCTCGGCGCGGTCGAGGTCGGGTTTCTCGAACTCCAGCCAGGCCAGGTCGGCCACTTTGATCACGGGGTTGCGGGAGCGTCCGGGGTGTTCGCCGCGCAGGGCGCCCTGCTCACTGTGGAGGTCCTGATGGGCCGTCTCGGACATGGCGTCCCTCCCTGCGACATCACTGCATTGAGGAAATCATCAAGTTTGATTTCAGCCTGGTCAAGGGGAGGCGAGGCTTCAATTGATGAATCCATCAGAACTGTGACTGCACCCGTCCACGCTGCCCGTGCGGGGTCCGGCCCACGGTTAGACTCGGCCCATGTCCACGTCAGCCCAGGTCGGCAACCGGTTCGAGCGGCGCCGCGCCGAGACCCGGCGGGCGCTGGTGCGCGCGGCCCGGCAGATCCTCGCCGAGACCGGCGACACCGGCGTCAGCATCCAAGCCATCGCCGAGCGCGCGGACGTCGGTTTCGGCTCCTTCTACAACCACTTCGCCTCGAAGACCGAGCTGTTCGACGCGGCGGTCACGGACGCGCTGGAGGAGTTCGGGCAGACCTTCGACCGACGCCTGGCCGGCATCGACGACCCCGCGGAACTCGTCGCGGCCGGCTTCCGGCTCAGCGCCCGCATGGCCGACTCCCACCCCGAGCTGATGCAGATCCTGCGCCGCCGCGGCCTCGGTCACCTCCACTCCGACCAGGGCCTCGCGCCCCGCGCCCGGCGCGATGTGGAGACCGGCGTCGCCGCCGGCCGCTTCTCCCCCGTCGACCCGTCCGTCGCCCTGTGCGCCCTGGGCGGCACCCTGCTGTCCCTGGTGGAGCTGCGCTTCGCCCGGCCCGACCTGGACGGCGACGAGGCCGCGACCGACCTCGCGGAGATGGCCCTGCGCATGCTGGGCGTGGCCGCCGACGACGCCCATGAGGTCGCCCGGCGCCCCCTGCCCGAACCGGACTGACCGCCACGGCCGCACATGGTGGGCCCGCACCCACGGACCGTCGCCCTCGGTGCTCCGAGCCGGTCGGGTGCGAGGCGAGCGCCAGCCGCTCCAGGTTCTGGGAGGGGCGAGCGGCCGGCACACGAACGGCGTACGGCTCCCGACGGCGTCACCGCGCGGCCGGGAAGCGGCCCCCGGACACCTTCGCGCCCCGAGCCGCTCCCCCGTTCACCGCTCTGTTCGCCATCCCGCCCGCGCCTACCGCACCCGTGTGACGACACCGCACGCCGCCCGCGAAATGCGCTTTTTGTCTGCTTAGCATGCGTACTCCGCGTGATGAGAGGACATCAGATGGCGCCCACAGGCCGTCAGACGGGCCTGCCCGACCATGCGTTCGCCCCCACCGATGCCGTATGGCGTGCCGCGGCCCCACGCCTCGCCCGCCGCCGCTTCTTCACCGTCGCCGCCGCGGCCGCCGCACTCGCCTTCTCCACCGGCCTGCCGTCGCGGGGCGCGATGGCCGCCACCGAACTCGACGCGGCCCGCATCACCGAGAACCCCTTCACCCTGGGCGTGGCCTCCGGCGACCCGCTGCCCGACTCGGTGGTGCTGTGGACCCGGCTCGCCCCCGAGCCGTTCGAGGCGGACGGCGGGATGGGGCAGCAACGGGTCTCCGTGCAGTGGGAGGTGGCCATCGACGAGTTCTTCGCCATCGTCGTCCGCGAGGGCGTCGCCCTGGCCTACCCGGAGTACTCCCACAGCGTCCACGTCGATGTGCAGGGCCTCGACCCGCAGACCCCGTACTACTACCGGTTCCGGACCGGCTCCTGGATCAGCCCGGCGGGCCGCACCCGCACCGCGCCCGCCGCGGGCGCCGCCGTCTCGTCCCTCAGGCTGGCGGCGGTCGCCTGCCAGGCCTACCAGGACGGCTACTACACCGCGCACCGGCATCTGGCGCAGGAGGACGTCGACCTGGTCTTCCACCTCGGCGACTACCTGTACGAGTACCCGGTGGACTCCGCGGGCGGCGAGCGCGGCTACGCCGCCGGCACCCTTCCCGACGTCTACAACCAGGAGACGATGACCCTGGCGGACTACCGGATGCGCTACGCGCTCTACCGCAGCGACGCCGACCTCCAGGCCGCGCACGCCGCGCACCCGTTCGTCGTCACCTGGGACGACCACGAGACCGAGAACAACTACGCGAACTCGGTGCCCGAGAACGACGTCCCGCCGGAGGAGTTCCTGCTGCGGCGGGCCGCCGCCTACCGCGCGTACTGGGAGAACCAGCCGCTGCGCTCCGCACAGCTGCCCCAGGGCCCGGACGCCCGGCTGTACCGCCGCCTGCACTGGGGCACCCTCGCCCAGTTCGACGTGCTCGACACCCGCCAGTACCGCTCCGACCAGGCCTACGGCGACCGGCCCAGCGTGCCCGGCCCCGAGTCGGACGACCCGGCGCGCACCCTCACCGGCGCCGAGCAGGAACGCTGGCTGCTCGACGGATGGCAGACGTCGAACGCGCTGTGGAACGTGATGCCGCAGCAGGTGTGCTTCTCGCAGCGCAAGTTCGACCTGAACGAGCCGGCGAAGCTGTCCATGGACGCCTGGGACGGCTACCGCGCCTCCCGCGACCGGGTCGTCGCCGGGGCGAAGGCGGCCGGCCTCGCCAACTGGATGGTCCTCACCGGCGACGTCCACGTGGGCTACGCCTTCGAGATCAAGGACGACTACGAGAACCCCGACTCCGCCACCCTCGGCACGGAACTCACCTGCACCTCCGTCACCAGCGGCAAGGACGGCGAGGAGAAGCTGCCCAACTGGGACACCTTCATGAAGGCCAACCCCCATCTGCGGTACTACAGCGGCCGGCGCGGCTACGTCCGGGTGGAACTGGGCCGCCAGCAGGCCCGGGCGGACTTCCGCACCGTCTCCGTCGTGACGACGCCCGGGGCTCCGGTGACGACGTCCGCGTCCTTCGTCACCGAGGTCGGCAGCCCCGGACTGAAGCCCGCGTGAGCCCGGCCGGCGCCGCCCGCGGCACCCCGTGACACCGCGTACTGCACATGGCGCCCCGCGGCGTCACCAAAAGCGCGAAAGCGCGTGCCCACCGACATCCCCGTGCGCCGTCCGGGCTAGGCCTAACGCCGCACGGCAGCCTCACCCCTCAGCGAAGGAGACAGGTCGTATGGCCCTCAGACACACCGTCACCCGGCACGGTGCCGCCCTCACCGCACTCGGCGCGCTGGTCCTCGCCGGGCTCCCGTCGGCGGCGGCGGTGGCCGACCCGAGGCCCGGCTCGGTGCCGGCCTCCGACGCGGCCCGGACGCTCGGCGCCGACCGGCCGTCGCAGGAGGTGCTCCTCGCTCTGGAACGCGACCTCGGGCTGACCCCGGCCCAGGCACGCGAGCGGCTGGTCAACGAGGCGGAGGCCGGCACCCGCGCGGGGCGGCTCCGCAACACTCTGGGCGAGCGGTTCGCCGGTGCCTGGGTGCGCGGCGCGGTCTCCGGCACCCTCAACGTCGCGACCACCGACGCCGCGGACGTGCCCGCCATCCAGGCCGAGGGCGCGCAGGCCGTGGTCGTCAGGTCGACGCTGGCCCAACTGCGCGCCGTCAAGGCGCAGCTGGACAAGGCGGCCACCGTGGTCGACACCCGTGCGACGCCGCTGTGGTACGTCGACGTGCCGGGCAACCGGGTGATGGTGGAGGCCACCGACCAGGCGGCCGCGGACGCCTTCCTCAAGGCCGCCCGGCTCGACGCGCAGCAGGTCGGCGTCCGGGTGGTGGCCGGTGAACGGCCGCGGCTGTTCGAGAACCTGACCGGCGGTGAGGCGTTCTACATCGACGACTCCGCCCGCTGTTCCATCGGCTTCTCCGTCACCAAGGACCAGCAGCAGGGCTTCGTCGCCGCCGGCCACTGCGGCAAGCCGGGCTCGAAGACCACCGGCTTCAACAAGGCGGACCAGGGCACGTTCCAGGCCTCCACCTTCCCCGGCAAGGACATGTCGTGGGTGGCGGTGAACGCCCAGTGGACCGCGACCCCGGACGTCAAGGGCGAGGGCGAGCAGAAGGTACAGATCGGCGGTTCGGTCCAGGCGCTCGTCGGCGCGTCGGTGTGCCGCTCCGGCTCGACCACCGGATGGCACTGCGGCACCGTCGAGCAGCACGGCACGAGCGTCAGCTACGCGGAGGGCACCGTCGACGGTCTGACCCAGACGACGGTGTGCGCCGAGCCGGGCGACTCGGGCGGCCCCTACGTGGCGGGCGTGCAGGCCCAGGGCGTCACCTCCGGCGGCAGCGGCGACTGCACCAACGGCGGGACGACCTTCTTCCAGCCGGTCAACCCGATCCTCGGCGACTTCGGACTGGTCCTGAAGACGGCCGCCCCCGAGACCGCGCCGGTGCCGCAGGACAACGCGGCGGACGCCTGGGCGACGGGCCGCGTCTACGACACCGGCTCCACCGTCACCCACGCCGGGGTGCGCTACCAGTGCCTGCAACCCCACCAGGCGCAGGGCGCGTGGTCGCCGGAGGCGACGCCGGCGCTGTGGCAGCGGGTGTAGCGGACGGCGTGCGGACCCGGGCCGCCGCACGACTCCCCTGATGGGTACGGGCTTCTCGCTACCGCTCCGCGAGAAGCCCGTACGCCGTGCTGACGAACGCGTCGCGGTGCCGGAAGCGGCGGGTGCACAGCGCGACCAGGGCGGTGCCGGTGTCGGGGCGGAAGCCGAGGAACGCCTGCTGGCCGAGGGTGGCCCCGCTGTGGAAGTACATCGGCCCGCCCGACGTGGGATGACGGAACCAGGCCACGGTGTGCACATGCCGGTGTCCCAGGCCGCGGCGCAGCACCGGTGTGCGCACCGCCCGCAGCGCGCCGACCGGGTTCAGGTGGGCTTCGAGGAAGGTCAGCAGGTCGTGCGGGGTGGACCGGATCGCGCCGGCCGCGGTGAAGCCGCCCGCGTCGAACGCGGGGACGGGCGTTCGGCCGTCCGTGGCGTATCCGACGGCGTCGGCCTCGGGGTCCTCGGCGCGCAGCGCGGTCCCGGTCAGGGCGAGCGGGCGCAGGACGTGCGCGCCGAGCAGGTCCTCCCAGGGCGTGCCGGTCGCCGCGGCGACGGCGTGCCCGAGCACGGCGACCCCGAAGTTGGAGTAGCGCCAGCGGGTGCCCGGCCGGTGCCTGGGCCGGTGCCGCAGGAACGCCTCGATGACCCGTTCGGCCGGGTAACGGCCGTACGGGTTGGTGCGCCAGGCGGGCAGCCCGTGGACGTAGAAGTCGCGCGGCAGGGTGGGCAGCCCGGCGGTGTGGGTGACGAGGTGGGCGAGGGTCACCGGGTCGGAGCCGGTGCGCCGGCCGGGTTCGAGGCAGGCGGCGGCGGGTTCGCCGCCGGTCAGCAGGCCGTGCCGGACGAGCCGGGCGAGCAGCAGCCCGGCGAAGGTCTTGGAGGCCGACCCGATCTCGTAGCGCAGGTCCTCGCGGGGCGTCGGCGGGGGTGGTGCGGTGCCGCCGGTGTGGAGGGTGCGGCGCCCGGCGCGGGAGACGGCGAAAACGGCGTCGGGCGCGTCGACGGCGTCGACGGCCGCCACCAGCCGCTCCCGCAGGTCCGCCTCGGGCATCTCGCGGGCCGTCGGCGGCTCGGTGCCGGCGGTCTCGTCGAAGGTCTCGTCGGGGTCGCCCGGCCAGGGCGCGGAGCGGGCGCTCATGTCGCGGTGTGCGCCAGCTCGGTCAGGGCACGGGAGGTGGCCATGACGGAGGCGAAGGCGGCGACCAGCGTCGGGTGGTAGACCACGTCGAACACCTCGTCCGGGTCGCCCTCCGGCATGCCCCGTACGGCGGGCATGGCCCCGTCGCTCTGCTGGGCGGCGGCGAAGCCCTCCCAGGCGCGCTCGTCGAGGGTGGGGCGGGGCAGGCAGGCGTCGACCACGAGGAGTTCGCCGAGCAGGTCCCAGCGTTCCAGGTCCAGCCAGTCGTCGAGCCACACCGGCAGCCAGGTGGCCAGGTAGTCGGCGAGGCGGGGCGGCAGCCCGGCGGTCCGCTCGCCCCAGTCGGTGAGGTGGAACACCGTGTGGGTGAAGTCGTAGGCCATACGGGTGCTGACCGTCCACGGCTCGGGGGTGCGGGCCAGCCAGGTGGTGCCCACCAGTTCCGCCTCGGGCGGGTGCGGGGTGAGGCCGAAGCGGCGCTGGAAGGCGGAGAGGCCGAGGCGGCGGGTCGGGGTGACCTCGTAGGACCTCCAGCTCTCCAGCCGGTGGTTGAGGACGGTGGCGCGCTCGACCTCGGGCTGGCTGTATCCCAGCTCCTTGTAGGCGAGGTACACCTCGAACGGGATGGGTGAGATCGGCTCGATGCGCTGGCCGCGCACCAGCATGCGGCCGCCGTCGAGGGAGTCCCGCCAGGTGTGGTCGATCAGCCGGCGCGCCAGTTCGGCCTGCCGGGACCCGGCGACCCCTTCGCGGAGCAGGACCCGGCAGATCAGGGCGAGCTCGCCGATCGGCTTGAAGCGCTCCAGGAAGCCCACTTCGGGGTCGACGTCGGTCTCCAGGCGGAATCCGTCGCGGTGCGCCCAGAGCCATTCCAGGGCGCGCACACCGACGTTGTGGATCAGGCGGGTGGCGGTCATCGGGGCACTCCTTGTCCGCCGGACCGGTGGTCGTGGCCGTCGCGGCAGCGGTCTCCGTCGTCGGTGAGGCGTGCTAGGGACAGTGCCGCGGCGAAGGCGGCCATCAGGGTGGAGTGGTAGCAGTCCAGGAAGCCGGGCTCCTCGCCCGTCCCCGGCCGGCGCTCCGGTTCCTCCTCGGGCAGCGCGCCCGAGGCGTACAGCGCCTCGGCGATCCGGGCCCAGCCGTCCCGCAGCAGGGCGCGGTCCGGTTCTCCGGGCAGGCTCGCGGCCACGACCAGCAGTTCGCAGCTCAGGTCCCACATGCCGGCGTCCAGGCAGGTGTCGAGCCAGGGCGGCAGCCAGTCGGCCAGGTAGGCGGCCAGGTCCTCGGGGACGTCCTGCGGGAGGCGGCCCCAGTCGGTGAGGTGGAACACCACGTGGGTGAGGGCGTATCCGGAGGCGCGTTCGAACGCCCAGGGTTCAGCCAGTCCGCCGAGCCAGGTGGTCCGCAGCGTCCGCTCGGGCCGCTCGGGCCGCTGGATGCCGCTGCGCCGCTCGGCCCGCAGCAGGCCGAGCCGGCGGGTCGGTTCCTGCTCGGTGAGCCGCCAGCCCCGGCCTGCGGCCACGGTGGCGGCGGCCGCCTCGTAGCCGGGGTGCCGCAGTCCGGCCGCGGCGAAGACGGAGTACACCTCCAGCGGGTAGGTGGCGAAGGGTTCCAGGCGCTGGAGCGCGAGGAACAGCTCGCCGTCGTCGGTCTGCCGCCAGGCGAACCGCAGCAGGTCGGCGGCGCACTGGTGCAGCGGGTCCGCCGGCGGGGTGTGCAGGCGCACGCTCACGCAGGTCTGGGCCAGTTCGCCGAGCGGCTTCCAGGTGAAGTTGACCTGACCGTCGGCGGTGAGCGCGTCCTCGCCGAGCGCGAACTCGTCGCGGTGCGCGGAGAGCCACGCGAGCGTGGCCGAGGCCACGCCCCGGACCCGGGCCACGTCGGCGTCCACGTCCACGGCCGTCATACGACGGCTCCGGCCGCCCGCATCACCCGGGCCGCCTGGACCTGGAGGGCGACCCGGGGGTCGCTGCCGCCCATGAGGTCCACGAAGTCCAGGCCGGTCTCCAGGCCCAGTTCCTTGGGCACCCCGTCCAGCAGGGTGAGCCAGCGTCCGGCTCCGGCCGCCTGCTGCCAGTCCCGCCGGCGCACCGCCCGTACGAAGCCCCGGGCGACGTCGACCGGACGGCCGCGGGCCACCTCGGCTACCCCGCAGTCCTCACCCGGCACCGCGAGCGGGGCCAGCACGGCCAGTTGATGGGTCAGGACCTGCCAGGTGGCGCCATCCAGCCACGTGGCGTCGGGGTGCTGTTCCTCCTCGTCCGCCGGTGAACCGTCCAGGACCGCCTCGAACCTGCGCAGCGCGCGCCGCATCGCCCAGTGGGTCCACCGCACGCTCGGCGCCGCGTCGGCGCCCGGCGGGAACGACTCGACCGCTTTGCGGAACACGGCGAGTTCCGCCAGGTCCGGTGGCGCGCGGAAGAGCACCTGCGGCAACAACAGATCCGCGCCGACCACGCGTACGGCCGGAAGGGTGAGGCTTCCTGTGGGAATGTCCTCCGCACCGGCGCCGGACACTCGGACGTGGGGGGGGGCCCCCGGGGGGGGGGGGCACCCCCGCGGGGGGGGGGGGCCCCCCCCCCGCGGGGGGGGGGGGGGGGCGGGGCGGGGGGGGCGGGGCGCCGCGGGCCCCGCCGCCGGGGCCCCCCGCCCACGCGAC